>CAIOZA010000018.1 GCA_903862655.1 uncultured Ignavibacteria bacterium | reverse complement strand
TATTTTTATGCTGTAGATTGTGATTTGCTGTGTATTTGTGTTCTTTAGTTCAATATTCTTTTTACTTGTGGAGTTTAACTTCCTAGTTCCGAAGTCTATATCAGTCAGTTGTATGACATCCGGTTTAAATTCGGTTATTGTGGTAGTAGCAGTTCCTTCACATCCATTTGAGTCGATTACGGTTACGGAATAAATACCCGGAGTTGTGATTGAGACTGATTTTGTAGTATCGCCAGTATTCCATTTGTATGATTCGTAATCATTTGTTACTGTGATTGTGGTTGATTCACCCTTGCAGAGTATTGTACTTCCTGATATTATCGGCTTTGGTTCAGCTCCCTGAATTATATCAATTATTTCAGATGTTCCTTCGCATCCACCGTCATCTTTAACGTGAACTGAGTATTTTCCGGGTTTTGTGATCGTTATCGTCTTTGTTGTTTCTCCTGTACTCCAGAGATAAGTTGTGTAATTATACTCTGTTGTTATGTTCAGACTTCCATTTGGACATAGAATTCCATTGTTTGTTACAAGTACAATTGGTCTTAGACTATCCACCAGTGTTACTTTCACTGTATCCGATACAGCTTTGCATCCGTTAATGTCTGTCACTTCAACATAGTAGTTACCAGGCTGATCAACTGTTATATTGTCCTCAGTATTGCCTGTACTCCACATGTAGGATATGTATTTATCTTCAGTCGAGATGTTTAGTTTTGAGCCTGCACATAGTTCGGGACTTCTGTCAAGTTTTAGCTTTGCTATAGTTTTTGGATAAGTTTTTACTTCGATTGTGTCTAATCCTGTACATCCGGTTTTATCCGTAACTTCTACTGAATATTTTCCTTCTTTGCTGACTGATATAGTTTCTGTGGTTTCTCCGGTTGACCACAGATAAGTGTTTTCTGTGGTTTTAGGTTCTATGCTTAAAGTCGTTGTTGTTCCAACACAGATTAGTGTATCTCCGGTAATTTGTATATCCGGAGGATCTGTTACAGTTATCATGACAGTATCACGTCCAATGCAGTCGAGTGCATCTGTTACACTGAGTACGTAATTATATGTTCCTGATTTGAGTATTCGCAGTTTTGGCGTAAGTATGTTCGGATCATCGAGTCCGGTGTTTGGCGTCCATTTGAAAGATTTATACGGAGTTGATCCTTCTTCTGCTTTTCCGGTCAGTGTGATTGTGTATCCGGGACAGATTGTTGTATCCATTCCTGCACTGACTTTTACATTGGGTTGGACATAGACCATGATTGAATCATGTACCATACAGCCTGCGCTATCGGTGATTGTATAGTAGTACATTGTTGATACATCGGGTGTGGCAATAGGATTGGATGTATCAGCTTTATTTAGTCCTTTTACTGGCGACCATTTATATTTGTATGGGAGCAATCCTCCGCTTATAATGGGTTTTAATATCGTTGAATTTCCTTTACATACAGTGAGATTTGGTACGGCTGATAAAGTCATTACCGGAGCTACTATTACGAGAACTGTGTCGTATCCTATACAGCCGAGTGCATCTGTTACTTTTAAGAAAAATTCTGTGTCGTAGAGCAGAGGTAAGGTTTTTGATTGAGACACATTCGGATCATCAAGGATCTCCTTAGGTGACCATTCGAATGTGTAAGGAGGTGTACCTGATTTTGCATTTGCTCTAAGATTTGCGCTGTAATTGTAGCAAACTGAAGTATCATTGCCTGCATCTACTATCGGCTTTTTGATTGATACCTTAAACAAAACATACTTTTGGATGCCGCATGTGTCGGTGAATGAAAATATTTCTGTTAATGTATCAGCATTAGGAAGTCCATTGAATCTAACTTTAACTTCTGAAAGAGCATTCACATCTAAATGAAGTGATTTATTGCTGTTAAGTCCTAATATTTCAAATGGGGATTGTAAATTACCAAACCTAACAGTAGTAGAGGTTGAAGATAGATTTCTTATAAAAAAGTTCATATCAACTGTACTCTCCGGACAGATAACCTTACTAATCTTCAGAGTATCTACTGATGTCGATTCAAATTCTACTTTAATTAAGTGCTTTATGCCTTGCAAAGTTATTGAGTAAGGATTTGGATAACCATTATTGCCAAGTATCAGTGTTGCATTTTTATTCCCAGCAGATAATGAAGAGAACATCATAATAAATTTAGCAGAGTCACCAGGTTGTACATTTACAGGATAATTCTGTGGCTCGACAACTGAAAAGTCTGTGACGTTGGCTCCTGTAATGCTTTTATCAGAAATGTTAAACTCACAGAAACCGGTATTCTTCACATAGAAAGTATCAAGATTGTTTACCCTGCAAAATAACGGATCAAACTTTATGCTTGATATCGTCTTTAGTTGAGGCCAGTCAATAGGTGGAGTTATTTTTGTAATAAATATATCAGTTACCCCATTAAAGTTTGGATCATAGGCACCATCAATTGTAGGAAATCCTGAAGATCCAGTTATTCCGCTAACATAAATCGATCCCGATCCATCAGTCCTGACAAATTTTCCATAATCATTTTCGGAACCGCCAAGTAAAAATGAGAACATTAAGCTTGATCCGGTAGAATTTATTTTAGTCACAAAACACTCTATTTTTCCCTTATAAACACAGCCGCCTGTAATATTAAAATTTGGAGAATTAGTCTCGCCTGTAACAATAACATTATTACTTCCATCCAAGACAATATCATGAATTAAATCCTCGCCATTTCCACCTAAATATGACGCAAAAACAAGAGTTGAAAGAGTAGGATTTAATTTCATTAAAAATCCATCAGAATTGCCGCCACCATAATTTGACTGAAAAACACCGGAAGTAACCGGCAGGCAGTCATTATTTTGAGTTCCAGCAATTATTATTTCTCCTTTAGTATCAATTTTTACCAGTTTCGGAGCTATCTTGCTATTGAGGCAGGTAGCGTTAATAAAAGTAGAATATAGGATATCAGATGCAGTAGAATTAAATTCAGTAACATAACCACCATTGCTGGTTTTAGTAGTCTGATAGGCTCCTGCTGTTATGGGAAATGAAGCACTTTTATTCTCTCCTGTTACATAGATCTTTCCTAATTCGTCTATAGCCATTCCTGTGGCTATACTCCCATAATCTGTACCATCGGCACCATGAAGAAACGTTGAAAAAATTAATGCCGACACATTTGAATTGAATTTAAGCACAAATGCATCAATTCCGGCATATTTTGCTACCTGGTAAGCTCCTGTGGTTGTTTCAAAATCTGTTGAGTTGGTCTGTCCACAAATATAGACACTGCTATCACTGCCAATTTTTATATCATAGGGAATATCATCTGCCTGACCACCAAAATAAGTGGAATTAATAAGTGCGGAACCTGATGAATTAAGCTTGGTTATGAATCCATCAATGTTGCCTTTATTTGTAGGGTGGTAAGCCCCGGAAGTAATTGGAAAGTTGTTCGCACTTGTGGATCCAGTTATTACAATATTACCGGCACCATAGGTGGCAATACCAGGCTGAGCTGAATAATCCGCAGGCCCAATAAATGTAGAAAAAATTAATGCCGATCCTGATGAATTAAGTTTAGTAACTGTAGCAGTATAGCTGTTATCAGATTTTGTACGGTAAGCACCCGATGTAACTGGAAAATCAGACGAGTTAGAGACTCCATAAATATAGGAATTTCCGCTAACATCAATTGTATAGCCTAAACTATATTCTTCAGATTTTCCTCCCAGAAAAGTAGAAAAGATTATGGGGTCAATTACTAATTTTTTTGTTTTATCATATTCAGCTATTACAAAATTTATATAACTATTTGGGTCAATATTAAAACCACATTTGACTTTAAATTTTGTATTTCCAAGTTCCTGATATGTAAAGATATCACCCTGGGTTATATCGCCTAAACTTGTTTTAATAATCAATTCACCATTTTCATTGATTGCAAGATCGTTTTGACCATCAAATTTCATTTTGATTTGAGATATATCAGCTCCGGGACTAACAATGAAATCATATCTTAAGCAAAAAACTAATTGGTTGGATAGAGATTTTGGATCAAAATAATATCTGATGTCAATTCCTTTGTAAGCATCTTTTACAATTACTTCTTTAAAAAGAGGCACGAATGAAGCCCATTTTGTGGAATCGTTACCAATAAAGTAGTTGTAATAAGTTTCTTGCTTTTCTTTGGTAAGATTGCTGCAATTCTGATTGATTCCAGCATATTTCAAACCAACAACATGACCGCTTAAGAACTTATCATCTTTCTTGTTAAAGTCATAAATAAGGCCGCTTTTAGTTATCCAGGCATTCATCCCGTTCAACTTTGCAAGGAATTTGACTTCCGGATTCCACTGACCTTTATTCTGTATAAAGAAGTTTGTATTATTGATCTTTGAAATGGTAGTCTCATCCATGCCGGTAAGCACAAGAGATGGATAGATGCAAATTAACAAGCAAATAAACAGATTTCTCATTTTTCGATTCAGCAAGATTTTAGAATTTTAATTTTCAAACTTAAAATAATAATTATTATAAAGCAATTTTTTATTTTTGTGGGATTGTAGGACAAGCATCCCTGCTTGTCCAATTATATTCGTTGCCATAATAAGCAACCAAATACAATAGCTGTGCTCCACTAGACTACGGCTTCTCACAGCGCTCGGCATGACGAAATGGCTATCATTCAGAAGGAGCGTAACGACTGTGAGTTCCGAAGGACTGCCAAGCGCATCCAGGCTGTTTTTGAAAGAAATAATACAGAGATTCCTCACAGTGTTCGGAATGACAGGTTAGAATAGTTATTAGTGATTGGTGAGGAGTGATGAGGGAATTAAAAGATTCCTGCATGCGCAGGAATGACAGGAAAAAAAAAAGAGGCTTGCTTTATCAGCAACCCTCTTTTGCATACATAATATTTGTGATGTTTTATTTTGCTAAAGCATGTCGGAGTGACATCCAGCCAACTGTTCCAAATCCCAAAAGGAACATGAGCTGAAATGGAATTGCTGCTATTTCAAGATAATAGGCTGATATAGCGATTCCGACTACATAGTATACTGCCAATAGTAATTCAATAATAACAGTCCAGTGAATTCGCTTCTGTACGTATTTCTTGTTTTTCCATTGGTCTTTCTCACCTTCGATGTTGTACTTTGGTGTTCTTTCGAATCCGGTCTTCTTATTAATCAGAGCTTCAAGAACAGCCTTAGTATTATTCACCGCAAACCCCATACTGCCAGCAAGAAACACAGGGAACAAGAGAAGCCTTCTTCGCCAGTCCAGATGTATTGCCCGTTGAGCAAACATATAAAACATAAAAGTTGAGATTGAAGCCAGTACAAATACAGACATCAAAGTGTAATACCCATCATATCCGCCGACTGTATTTTTAATTACAACCAATGGTATATTCAAAATAGCAACAAGTATAATAAAAGGAAATACGATATTGCTAGTAAGATGAATAAAACATTCAAGCTTTATTTTGTAAGGTAAGGATGATTTAAATACCTGAGGCAGGATTTTTATTGCTGTTTCTACAGCTCCCTTAGTCCAGCGGAATTGCTGAGTCTTGAGAGCATTGATGTCAGCCGGTAATTCTGCCGGAGAAGTAACATCATTAAGAAACACAAATCTCCACCCCCTGAGCTGTGCTCTGTAGCTTAAATCCAAATCCTCGGTCAAAGTATCTGCATGCCAATTGCCGGCATCGATAATGCAATCCTTGCGCCAAACGCCAGCTGTACCATTGAAATTGATAAAGAAACCAGATTTGTTTCTTACCTGCTGCTCCATGACGAAGTGTCCATCAAGAGCCAATGCTGCTGCACGTGTTATGAATGAATAATCTTCATTGAGATGCTCCCAGCGTGTTTGAACCATACCAACATTATTGTCAATAAAATGTGGGATTGTTTTCATCAAGAAATCTTCTCTGGGAACAAAGTCAGCATCAAATATAGCCACATATTCACCTTTGGCATATTCAAGACCGGCTTTGAGTGCGCCTGCTTTGTAGCCTTCACGGTTAGTTCTGTGTATATATTCAATGTCAAAACCCTTTGCCTGATATTCCTTGACTAGGTTTTCGGCAACTTGGATAGATTCGTCAGTTGAATCATCAAGAACCTGCACATGCAGTTTATCTTTTGGATAATTGATGTTGCAGACTGATTTGATAAGGCGTTCAACAACGTAAAGTTCGTTGAACATCGGCAATTGTATTGTTACTACTGGATATTCACCAATTATCTCACCATTTGGTATTGATATATGACGGGTTTTGCGATAGTAATAAAGCATCACCAGCCCATGGATACCAAAGGAGAATAAGATTGTCAGCGAAATGAAGTAGACAAGGAGTATTAGATCTTCCATACGCCCTGAATTTACCTGTATATAGTTAATAATATTTGTATCATGTAATTACCAGCCCGACACAACTGCCATCAGTATGTCATCAGAAATTCTGTCTAAAGCTGTCTCAACAGCTGCATTTCTATTTAGTTGAGCATTGCTCGTAACAGAATAAATACCATAATTAGAGAACTGCTTTTTCCAAATCTGCTTTTTCTTAACTGCATCAAAATATTCAGCATCACATGACACAGTTATTTTTCTTTCAGATTCGAGTTCACCGGGATTTATCACAGTTGTTTGGTCTATTATTCCATTAATTGAAACATTTAACCGTGCATTTCCGTTTCTATCTAAAAGACTGAATGAATTATCATTCTTGAATTTTTGAAAGAGCTGCTGCGATAGCTTGTCTTTGAATGCCGGATTTCCATATCCGCTATTATCTCCGACAGGTGCTATTTGCAATGTTTTCAAATGATCAGGCACCGATCCGCCGGTGAAAGAATAACATCCTGAGAATTGTACCATTACAATCATGCAAATTAACAAAACAATTTTAGATAGAACATTACTGATTAATGAATAAAAATTCATTTTTCTCTGTCGTTTATTCATGTTGTCTCTATTACTCATTTAAATAGGGGTTGTTGCTTTTTTCAAATCCTACAGTCGAAGGATCCCCATGCCCACATAATAACGAGTAATCGTCAGGTAGTGTCATTAGCTTATGCCTTATTGAACCCAGTAATTGATCGAAATTACCTCCAGGAAGATCAACTCTTCCAATGCTCATATTAAAAATTGTATCTCCTGTAAAAACAACTTTTTCTGAATGGCAAACAAAACTAACTCCACCCTCTGTATGTCCGGGTGTAAACAATGTTTCTAATTCGTATTTACCTATTTTAATTTTTGTGCCATCCGATAAATGATTATCGGCAGAAAATGCTTCGAGTTTAAATGGTAGTTCCCAAATTGTATTTTCATTTGGTGCTTTTACACGATACTCGTCATTTTGATGAATTAAGATAGTTGAATCTGTTTTGCGTTTCAATTCGGGAGCGTCTGCTGTATGATCCCAATGAGAATGAGTAAGTAAGATATGCTTAAGATAAATACCCTGCGAGGCTATTTCACCAGTGAAGTAGTTAGTACTTTCAAGAGGTGTGTCGATTATGACTCCCTCTTTAGAATCTTCGTCGAAGACAAGATAACCAATCGTTGAAACTGGTCCGGCTTCAACCGGTAATATTCTCATAAAATCAATTTCCGATTCTATTCAAAAAATAACTTACAAATTTACTCTATTTTTACAATAGCAAAAAATATTATTTTTGCACAGGATTAATGAAAATTAAATTTATACCAATAGATTCAATTTTTCATAAATAATTATAGTATCTATTATGCCATTTATAATTTTTCAAGGATGAGTTTGTGTGTTATGAAGTGAACAACAACTAGATATTAAGATTTTATGGTTTCTGGCAAGAGTATGGCAATATTTATACTCTCAGGTCTCTGACATCATACTTTATGTTCTTAACTAAAGATACTCCAATCATATAATACACTTCATCTCTATTGCTGATCTACATGAATAAGTCTGAAATTAAAAAATAAATTCGGGATAATAATCTGTTAAAAAAGTAATGCCTTTACATATAATATTCAAAATTGCTAGCATGTTTATTGAAAACATTAGCATATTTAGACAGCACTAAATTTATCTTTAGTTTGTCGATAATATAATATTAATCTGACTTTTAAGTATAGGATAAATATAACTAATATTAGGTTAAAGTGCGATAATAATTTTAATAAATTGGGTCTTAAATCAAGTTTAATGCGGAGAAAGAGAAAAAATATGAAATTAAATAATTTGTTTTATTCTTAAATCTTATTTAATTTAAAGAAAATTCAATTTGGCTTAATTTAATATTTCGATATTGTAACTGACGACAATATAGAGACGATAAGTAATTTTAAATATTTCATTATTTTTTTTACTAAATTTCCGTAGGTCCTGATGAGAGATAAATTACACATTTATACCGTATTAATAATTCTTGTATCCCTCATAATTATTGCGGCTATTGTTGACACATTGCTTCAACCTAAAAGTTTTAACGAGCATGGCCATTACAGATGGGATGCGGTCAATGAACTTGAAAAGCAGACTGTAATTAATCAGAACAGCAAGATTTGCAGTGAATGCCACAAAGATATTTATCAACTTCACGAGAAAGACGCCCATTTTAGTGTTCCTTGCGTTGATTGTCATGGAGCCGGCAATTTACATGTAGCCTACCACAAAGATTCTGTTTCTTCAAATATAACTAAAGAAAAAGCAATACTAAAAAAGGAATTCAAATTTGAAGGATGTCTTTTTTGCCATAAAAAATTAAATGCCAGGCCTTCTGATTTCCCTCAGATCAATCAAAAAGAGCATTATAAATTCATGCATATTATTGATTCTACAGCAAAATGTATTGAATGCCACAGTCCTCACGAGCCTATTTTCCTATTGACAGATTCCAGGCAATCTCGCTTACATCCTATTGTTTATAAATGTACTGATTGTCATAAGACTAAACCTAAAAAGAATTTTTACGATGTTGCAGATCATCCGAAGATCTTTGAATGTAAGGATTGTCATGCAGAAATTGTAAAAGATTTCAATTCGAAACCACATCATAATTATGTAGAATGCAGAACTTGTCATCTTTTCCACAAAGAGAGCGAAAATATTGGAAGAATGTACAAGAATGGCAATGCTAAATTTTGCCTACTGTGCCACGAAAACAAACCCTTTAAAGATCCAAAATATCCACCTAAGGTTGAGTGGCCAAATCATATAAGTAATATAAAAAGTATTGAAAAAACTGACACAAAAATTTGTTTGAATTGCCATGAAAAACAAATTCACAAAATGAATTTGCAATTAAAAGGGAATCCTCATCCTGGCAACTGGAAAAGTGAACACAAGAAATTTGCAGTAAATAAATTATCAAAAAAAATTGACGCTTCATGCAATTTGTGTCATCAAAAAGATTATTGCTTGTCATGTCATAAGGTCGAAATGCCTCATAATGATCAATTTAAGGGTGACGATCATAAATTGGTAGTTCAGAAAAAAGGTAAGGCTTTATGTTATAATTGCCATGCTAAAGAGTTCTGTACAACCTGCCACGAATAGGCATAGTATTAATAATTATTTTTATTAATCGTAAGTTATTGTAGAATAACATTTTCAGAAGGATATTCACAATGGATAACATAGAAAGACGACAATTTTTAAAATTGGGTATATACAGCTCAGCTGGCTTGCTCGTCGGTTCATTTTTTGCCTTTAGTAAAGGAAATGACAAAATAGACGTCCTCGAGTATGATGACTTGCTCAAGTTTGATTGGGGTTATGTTGTCGACACTACCAAGTGTATCGGCTGCGGTTCATGCGTCAGAGCCTGTTCGGTAGAAAATTCTGTCCCAGATACCTTCTATAGAACTTGGGTAGAAAGATTCGAAATAGACAATCATGAAATTGTTAGGGTGGATTCACCCAAAGGTGCTATTGAGAGTTTCAAAGAAGATAATTTTAAATCGGATATTTCAAAAGCATTCTTTGTTCCCAAAATATGCAATCATTGTTATAATTCTGCTTGCACTCAAGTCTGCCCGGTAGGAGCTTCTTACCATTCACCAGACGGAGTTGTTCTAATCGACAAAGCTCATTGCATCGGCTGCGGCTATTGCGTCCAGGCTTGTCCTTACGGCTGCAGGTATATTGATCACAAAAAGGGAACAGCTGACAAATGTACTCTGTGCTACCATAGAATTCACAAAGGCGAAGAACCTGCTTGCGTAAATGCTTGCCCAAGAAGTGCCAGAATATTTGGGAATCTTAAGGATCCAAACAGTAAAATACGTAAAATTCTCAACCAAAGAAGGTATGGATTACTTAAACCTGATTTAGGAACTAATCCTAAATGTTATTACATCGGTCTAGACTTGGAGGTTGTATAATGGATCTTACTCAAAATTTTCTTTTTCCGAATGAACTGCATATTTACTGGACCGTAATGATTGTTTTATATCCTTACATTACCGGTATGGTTGCTGGTGCATTTATCGTTTCTTCTTTTTATCACGTGTTTGGGATGGAAAAGCTCAAATCTATTGCAAGATATGCTCTGGTTGCTTCATTAGCATTTTTGCTTTTTGCCACTATTCCTCTTCTCAATCATCTTGGCAAACCCGAGCGCGCTTTTAATATTATGCTTACTCCTAATTTTACTTCTGCTATGAGCGGTTTTGGCTTTGTATATATGACTTATATGGTGATTGTTGTTTTAGAAGTATGGTTCAGTTATAGAAGCGAATTTATCGAAAAGTTTAACCAATCTACTGGTGTTGCAAAATTTATCTACAAAGTTCTTATTTTAGGCAATACTAATGATAACGAAAACACAAAAAGATATGACAAGAAATTAGTAATTTTCTTAGGAGGCGTTGGCATACCCATTGCTTGTATTCTTCATGGCTATGTTGGTTTCCTGTTTGGATCACTTAAAGCTAATCTTTGGTGGTCAACCCCACTGATGTTTATTATTTTTATATTTTCTGCTATTGTTTCCGGATTAGCTGTTCTTATATTTTTATACCTTTTTGTTCACTGGAAAAGAAAAATTAAAATTGATCAGGAGTCCATTGATTTATTATCTAAATGGCTCTGGGGGTTTATGATTATTGCGGTTACTCTTGAACTCATGGAAGTGCTGTCCATATCATACGAACGTACAGCACGATGGGCTATTTTAGAACAACTGATCAATGGAAAGCTCAAAATTTCGTATCTTTATCTTCAGATTGGGCTGTTTTCTATCGTTCCATTCTTAATGCTTTCTGTAACCTCATTAGCAAAATTCAACGTCAAAATCAGGAACTTTATTATCTGGTTAGCTTCAGGAATGCTTTTGCTTCAGGTTCTGTTGATGAGATGGAATGTTGTAATTGGAGGACAGTTAGTTTCCAAAAGTATGAGAGGATTCACAGAATACTTCCCCGGTTACTTCGACAAAGAAGGAATAATAGTATCATTCCTACTCATATTCACTCCATTTCTGTTACTTAGAGCATTTGACCATTATTTCCCGTTCTTTCCCAAGAAAGACAAATAAAATTTTAATCGTACTTATATCAAGAGGGTTGCGGATAGCAGCCCTCTTTTTTTATGTCTGTCTTTTACTTAAGTTAAAAAGAAAACGAATTTCAATTAATACAATGGCTTCATTTCGTCGATTTTATTAAGATGCTCTTTGTATTTTTTAAGGTAACCTTCAAGGACTTCAGGTGGTTCTAAATGTGTTCTCCATGCGACGTAGTAAGGAAGCACATCGAGCCCGCAATAGTATAAAGTACCATGATTTATATGATATATGGCATTGCTTAGGTCTCCATTCTCTCCATCGGCACTATAAGCCATTTCTGAACCACCTGCTGTAATTGTGCACATTGCTCTTTTACCACCGAATGGACCTGTTGCATATTTTGATGTGGCAGGATGATATGCAAAGCCCAGAGCCAGCACCCGGTCAAACCAACCTTTAAGAATGGCAGGAGATGAAGACCACCAAAGTGGGAAATTGAAAAGAATAAAATCAGCCCATTGTAGTTTATCCATTTCAGCTTTAATCTCATCGCTGAAACCATCTGTTTTGAAGGCTGTAATTTGCTCTTTTAGATAGCTGAAGAATTCGGGATTCGACCTCTGCTTGAAATCTGCTTGAATACCTATAGGATTGAAATTATTGGCATATAAATCGTTCACAATAACGGCATCACCTTTGGCTTCGAAATGTTCAACTGCCAGATTTAAAAGGGAAGTTGTAAATGATTTAGGCTCAGGATGTGCATGTAGAATTAATACATTCATAATCAACAGTTACCGAATTTAATTTTTTAACTAAACAAATTTGCCTTTAGGACGTATAATGATAATCGTAAGTTTACTTTTTATAAATGGTGTTCAAATGAAATTCCTTTTCCTTATATTGTCAATAATTATTATTAATACATATCTATATGGTCAAGGTAACTCTGAAGTAGATCAAATGAAGATGATGAAGCAGATGGGAGAATTAACCCCTATGCATGAGTTCCTCGATGAATTTGTAGGTGATTGGTCTATTAGCTACCTAAATTATGCTACCTCGGAGGAAATGGCCGGATCAGGAATTGCGAATGCTCAGCGGACATACAAGGGCCATTATCTGGAAATCAATATCAGCAGCGATTTCTCCGGTAATCCATTAGTTTCACAGATAACAATTGGCTACGATACAAGAATAAATCAATATTTCTTGATCTCGAAGGAGGATATGACAAATTATCCTTTGATACTGACTAAAGGAACTTTAGATAAAGATGAAAAGCAGATCACATTCACAGGTAAAGACTATGTTCTGATGTTTAAGAAGGAAATTAGTGTAAAAATTGCATTAAAAAAGGAAAGAGAAAACAAATTCACCTTGAAAATCTATTATCAGAAAGACAAAACAGAAAGACTAATTGTAGAATATCACTTTATTAAGAAATCGTTGTAATTATTTTTCAGAATATTTTCATAAAAGAAGCGTATTTTTACTTTACGATAATATTCAAGTATGATTAAAAGGAAAAAAATTTAGTAATGCTTAGCCTTAAGAACAAGTTCAAAAGCCACTATAAGATTGTAGTAATTTTGGTTTTATTAGTATCAGGAATATTTTCTTATTCCTGGCTTTTCGCATTTGATTCTAAAGCAACAAAAGCGACAGTCATCGCTGCACAACAGCAAACACTAAGATATTCAAATAATGAAGCCTTCGGGTTTGGCGAAAGCCTTGAATATGACATAAAGTACTCATTCCTTAAAGCCGGCGAGGGTACTATGAGTATCATGCCAAAGCCATTAACTAGAAATAACCGTGAGTGTTATGATGTACGGTTTGAAGCAAGATCATTAAAGAGCCTTGAATTTCTTTATAAAGTAAGAGATCGATACCGGACAGCTTTAGATGTTGGCGGTATTTTTCCTTGGGAATTTGAGCAAAATATTAGGGAAGGAAATTATAAAAGAGATTTTTCAGCATACTTCGATCAATATAGCAATACAGCTTATGTTGACAAGAAGAAGTACAAAGTGCCTCCTTATGTTCATGATGTAGTGTCGGCATTTTATTATGTGAGAACCCTAAATCTAAGTAAAATGAAAAAGGGTGATATTGTTGAAATGAAGAATTTCTGGGATGATTCCACTTATACATTGGGTGTGAAAATTCTTGGTAGAACAGAAGTTGTTGTTCCTGCAGGAAAATTCAGATGTATAATCATTGAACCTGTGGATATTCAGGGTGGTTTATTCCGGAATACAGGCAGAATTTTTATCTACCTTACTGACGATGAACGCAAGATGCCTGTTAGAGTTGCTTCGAAAATAGTAATTGGTGAAGTTATGGCAGAATTAACTTCTTATCGCGGTTTACGCGGACCTGTTAAAGCAAAACTTGATTAACTAAGGACATTATAATGAAAAGACTATCGTTGATATTATCGCTTCTTGTTTTATTTATTTACACATCCAACTGTCAGTATGACAAATACTCACTATTTGAATCACTGACAAAGAAATATAAGGACATTAAATCAGTATCATTTCAGTTTTACTCTGTAGAATCAGCAATTAAAGGTTCGCTCAAAGCTGCCACAGGTAATAAATATTCTATGACAATGCCTGATAGGACTGTAGTGTGCGATGGTACAAATATCTGGAATTATTCAAAGCAAGAAAAGAAGGTAGTAATCAGCCAATTTGAAGAGAACACATCCTCATTCAGCATTGACAATTTCTTTTTCTCATTTCTGAATGGCTACAAACCTGTAAATTATTACAAGGAAAACAGCTCTGCGAAAGGCTTAGCTTATGTACTTGAAATGGAACCTATAAGTAAATCATCACAATCTATAACAATTACTAAACTCAAGTTATGGTTGGATACAGGATTGAACATTCAAAAGGTAGAAATTTTAACACCTCAATCACCACAAACATGGGAAATATCCAATTTTCAGATAAATCCAAGCATCGCAAAAAAAGTATTCCAATTCACCGCTCCCAAGGACTGCGAAGTAATTGATTTGAGGTAATAATATTTTTACTGCGATTTCCCTCTGGCTTGAATTATATATTCATCGATCACTTTATCTCCATCTACAAGATAGACCTTATCGAATAGATTCATTACTACACAGACATGATTGGGAATAATCCTTAGTTTCTCACCTATTCTGAAAACCTCGCCTTGATGGATCATTATTCCATGCTCCTCGGAGACTCTCGCTATCACAGCGTTCTTGTCATTGATGTATCCATGTCCCGAAAATTGAGAATTCGGATTTGTAATCTTATCCAGTGCCAGAGCCTTTGCACCTGCATCGATGATAGCTCTGTCCATTGCGGGTTTACCAATAACTGTAGCCAACACACTCAAAGCACAATCATCTATTGTGCAGGCACCAAGCGATGATTGGATGACATCGTAGAATATATAATTACCCGGTCTCAGCTCATCAACCCCTTTTATCTGTGAAGAATACGGTGCCGTAGGAGTCGATCCGACGCTGACAGTATTAACTTCATATCCGTCAGATCTGAGTTGCGAAGCAATCCCCACCATAAATTCGCCTTCGTGTGTCCCGATTTCTTTAACTTCTTCGATGTCCTGAGCAAAATAAGCCTGCCCCGCATGTGTCAGAATGCCGGCAAGTGCGATTCCCTCTGTACCATTGATGAATTCAGCCAAGTCGGCAATATCACCATAATCCGATAATCCGCTGCGGTTAAGACCGGAGTTGATTTCGATGAAAATTTCCATTACTCTGCCGGACTGGATAAATGCTTCGGCAATACCTTTTGCAGCAGCGAACGAATCTACAGTACATGTAATCCTGTCGATTCTCTTGTGCAATTCAACAAGTCTTCTAAGTTTGGTTTCTCCAACAATTATATTGGCAATCTGAATATCACTAAAACCGCTGTCTGCCATAACTTCAGCTTCGCCCAGCTTTGCAACTGCGATTCCTGTGGCACCCAATTTCTGCTGAATTTTTGCCAGCTCCGGAGTTTTGTGTGTTTTTGTATGAGGTCTAAGATTTATACCAGCTTCATCGCATATTTTTTGCATTCTGTGAAGGTTGCTCATCATCCTGCTCTGTTCGATAATTAATGCAGGGGTTTCAATTTCAATAAAATTAGTAAATAGGTTACTCATTACTTTCCTTCTTATTACTCTGATTGCCGTCCTTCAATCTGCCGCTTTTCTTCAGAGCCTCACGGAGCAAAAATTCGATATGCGAATTAATGCTCCGGAAGTCATCATCAGCCCATTTCTTGAGCTTATTAAATGTCTCATCGTCTATTCTCAGCGGAAAGTTCTTCTTCTCCCCCATTGTTTCTTTCCTGTTAAGAGTATAGTGATCCTGTATTGATTACAGGCTGTGTTTCACGGTCTGAAGTCAGAGTAACCAATAGATTGTTTACCATTTGAGCTTTCTTCTCGTCATCGAGTTTGACCACATCATTTTTATCGAGATAGTTTAATGCCATTTCGACCATAGTAACAGCACCGACAACTATTTTCTTCCTTGCCATAATGATTGCCTGTGCCTGTTGACGGCGAAGCATAGCCTGAGCGATTTCCGGCGAATATGCGAGGTGACTGATTCGGGCTTCGAGAATTTCAACTCCGGCTATTTCAAGTCTATCACTAAGTTCCTGCCTGATTTCCTGAGCAATTGTATCAGAGTTCTCGCGAAGTGAAATTGTTGTGTTGGCTGGATGGGCTGCCTCTGGTTCTATTGTCATCAGAAGGTCATCATCGTGATGAGAATCGTATGGATATCTCGTAGCTATAGTTCTGATTGCAGTTTCACTTTGAATCGAAACGAAAGATTCATATTTTTCGACATCGAAAGTTGCAGCAGCTGAATTGAAAACTTTCCACGAAATAACCGCTGCAATTTCTATTGGATTTCCTTCTTTGTCATTCACTTTGATTTTATCCGAATGAAAATTATGAACTCTGAGGGAAACTCTGATTTTCTGTGTGAATGGATTAACCCAAAAGAATCCGGATTCTCTTATTACACCTGTGAATGTTCCGAGAAAGATAAGAACCATTGATTCATTTGGATAAACAATAGCAAAACCTGTGAAAGAGAATAGAGTGCCTGCAAGAATTATAATTCCAAGAATGGGAATTTTGAAGACTGTAATCAATAATATCCCTAATGCAATCAGGAACAGATCCAGAAGAATAAAGAAACCACCGTTAAACTTAGATGCATCTTTTTCGATATTAGTTTTCATTGAAAACTCCTTAAAAAATAGTATTAAAATGATATCACTAAAATATCATAATAATATTAATTATACAAATTATTTCTTCCAAATTCTGATTATTTTCTAGAGCAAACTCATTCAAAAATAATAGCAGAATTTTTCGTAATTTTGTAGTTTGTATAAATTTATAAATAGCATAGAATTATGGCGAATTATCCCTTTAAAACTATTGAACCTAAATGGCAGAAATACTGGCAGGACAAAGATATTTACAGAACTGAAGACGACTTTTCGAAACCTAAATATTATATTCTCGATATGTTTCCCTATCCCAGTGGAGCAGGACTGCATATCGGACATCCGGAAGGTTACACCGCAACTGATATAATCGCTAGATATAAGCGGATGAAAGGCTTCAATGTGCTCCATCCTATGGGATTTGATGCGTTTGGTTTGCCGACTGAAAGATACTGCATGACTACAGGCAAACATCCTATAGATGCTACTGCGACAAATATCGGAGTATTCACCAGACAGCTCG
This sequence comes from uncultured Ignavibacteria bacterium, assembly GCA_903862655.1. Taxonomy (GTDB): domain Bacteria; phylum Bacteroidota; class Ignavibacteria; order Kapaibacteriales; family UBA2268; genus CAIOZA01. The sequence goes on along the minus strand of CAIOZA010000018.1, from coordinate 12,241 downwards.
ACCTACTGGGTTTGGGTTACGATTGGAGCAGAGTGATCAACACAACTGATCCAAATTATTACAAGTGGACGCAGTGGATGTTTCTTTTGATATACACTTCATGGTATGATGAAACACTTCAGAAAGCTCGCCCAATCAGCGAATTGCCAATCCCAGAAGATATCAAGGACCAAAAAGAAATTGATGAATATATCGACAGCAAAAGATTAGCCTTTATATCTATGATTCCCGTTAACTGGTGCGAGGAATTAGGGACAGTACTTGCCAACGAAGAAGTTGATGAATGGCGCGAAAAAGGTTATTCAGTCGAACGCCGTCCGATGCGTCAATGGATGATTAAGATAACGACCTATGCACAGAGATTGCTCGATGACCTTGATCTTGTTAACTGGCCTCATTCAACACTAGAGATGCAGAAAAACTGGATTGGCAAGAGCGAAGGTGCTGAAATTGATTTCGAAGTATTTGAATCCAATGATAAAATCAGAGTATTCACAACAAGACCTGATACTATCTTTGGTGCCACCTATATGGTATTAGCACCCGAACATCCTTTAGTCAATGGATTAACAACTGACGAAAACAAACAAAAAATTGAAGAATATATTCATACTGCATCATTCAAGAGCGATCTTGAACGGACGGAATTAAACAAAGATAAATCAGGTGTGTTCACAGGTGCCTATGCAGTCAATCCGGCAACAGGAAGTAAAATTCCAATATGGATTGCAGATTATGTATTAGCACAATATGGCACTGGCGCAATCATGGCTGTACCGGGTCATGACGAACGTGACCATGTCTTCGCACTTCAGTATGAACTTCCAATTTTACAAGTTGTGGCAAAAAGCGGAACTGAGATTGACATTAACATTGAAGCATTTTGTGAAGATGGGCTTGGTTTTAACTCTGCAAATGATGAAGTATCGTTCAACGGTTTAAATACTCTGGAGGCTAAGCGGAAAGCCTGCGATTGGATTGAACAAAAAGGGATTGGCAAAAGTAAGATTCAATTCAAACTTCGCGATTGGCTATTCTCAAGGCAGAGATATTGGGGTGAACCAATTCCAATCTTGTATTTTGAGGATGGAAGCAGACGATCTTTGGATGCAGATGAATTACCTCTGACCTTGCCACCAGTAGTTGATTTCCAACCGGCAGGTACAGGTGAATCCCCACTTGCAAAGATCGATAGCTGGGTGAATTTTATTGACAAAAAAACTGGCAAAAAAGCCAGATTTGAAACGAATACTATGCCACAGTGGGCTGGATCATGCTGGTATTATTTAAGATACATAGATCCCAACAATAGTATAAATTTCGCTGCTGCTGATAAAGAAAAATACTGGATGGACGGCGGTGGGATAGATTTATATGTCGGCGGTGCTGAGCATGCTGTTCTTCACTTGCTTTATGCACGTTTTTGGCACAAAGTGTTATTTGACTATAATCTTGTTTCTACACCTGAACCATTCAAGAGACTCTTTCATCAAGGACTGATCATGGGTGAAGACGGAAGAAAAATGTCGAAGTCACTCGGAAATGTAATTAATCCTGATGATGTTGTAGCAAAATTTGGAGCAGATTCTCTTAGAATGTTCGAAATGTTTCTAGGTCCATTGCAGGATTCAAAGCCGTGGTCGGAGACAGGAATTGAAGGTGTTTACAGGTTCTTAAACAGAGTTTGGAGGCTTATAGCTGATGAAGAAGGGAACCTGCTTGGCAGTGTCCAAAATGTGAAGCTAACAACTGATCAGGAATTTGTGCTTCACTCTACAATCAAAAAGATTGCTGATGATATTGAAGATTTGAAGTTCAATACAGCAGTCTCCCAAATGATGATTTTTGTAAATGAATTCAACCGATATGACATCAAGCCACTCAATGCCATGAAAGACTTTGTGCTGTGTTTATCAGCATTTGCTCCGCATATTTGTGAAGAGCTATGGCGTATCCTTGGAAATACTGATTCAGTCGTACTTCAATCTTATCCGGCTTATGATGAAAGCAAGATAGTTAAACAAAGTATAGAAATGGTCATTCAGGTAACCAGCAAAATCAGGAGCAAAATGACAGTTACACCCGGCATGACTCAGGAACAGGTTCTGGAGTTGGCATTGGCAGATGTAAATGTTCAGAAGTTCATGGAGAATAAGCCTGTAAGGAAAGTGATTTTCGTTCAGGATAAATTAATCAATATAATTGTCTAAAGAATTGGAAAATACAACACAAATAAAACCATCGAAATGTATAAAGGATTTCAGTTATGAAGAACTGAAGTCCTTTATTCAAGAAATTGGAGAGCCTGCTTACAGAGCAGATCAGATTTATACTGATATCTATTCTAACCGCAGAAACAGCTTTGATGAATTTAAAACTATTCCATTGAACTTAAGGAATAAATTGAGTGAGGAATTTATTCTAAACTCAATCACAAATCATCATGCACAGTACTCATCGGACGGTACAATCAAATTCCTTTTTGATTATGCTAATGGCTCATCTGTTGAATCAGTGATGATCCCAAAATCCGACGAGGAATATGAAGACACGATGAAACGTATGACGTTATGCGTATCATCCCAAGTAGGATGTGCTTTGGATTGTTCTTTCTGTGCCACAGGCAAACTGAAATTCACACGTAATCTAACTGCCGGTGAGATTATTGACCAGGTTCTCAATGTTGAGAGAATCAGCAATATTAAGATATCGAATATTGTGTTTATGGGAATGGGTGAGCCTTTGATGAACCTGGACAATGTTCTGAAAGCGATTGATATCTTAACAAACCAAAAGGCTATGATTATCAGCCGTAAAAGAATAACGATTTCAACATCAGGTATAATTCCTAAGATGAATGAACTTGCCGAAGTTAAACCTCCGATTAAGCTAGCTGTTTCACTTCATGCAACAACTCAGGATCTGAGAAAAGAAATAATGCCAATTGCTCAGAAGTGGGACTTATCATCATTGAGAGCAGCTTGCGAGAATTATTACCGTAAAACCAAGATACCAGTTACATTTGAGTATATACTTTTTGATGGAATTAATAACACAGATTATGATGCAAATAGGCTAGCTAAATTCGTTAGAGCATTTCCATCAAAAATTAATATTATTCAGTTTCATGATATTAGTTTTACTAATCCCGTTCCACAGAAAGTTGACCTTTCTCCTGCTTCGATGGAGCAGATAGATAAATTTGTAGATAAGCTTAGATCATTAGGCGTGAATGCTTTCCTGCGAACTTCGAGTGGCTTCGATATCGACGCTGCTTGCGGACAGCTTGCCTTTTCTAAGAAAAATGATGAAACCGATAATGGAAAATCCGGGTTAATTAAATAATGAATCGATATTTTTTAAATATCATAGTTCTTGTTTTTCTCTGTATAAGTACTGCGTATGCTGATTCATCTTCATTAGATGGATTCAAACCAAAGTACGGGAATCTTTATCTTGTGAAACTCATCAACGGGGATATTCTCACAGGGAATCTCACAGAGTTCACTGAAGATGCGGACTCGGTTCTATTCATAAAGATTAAGACAGCGATTGGAACTGCAACAGTTTATGATTATCAGATCAATAGTATTATCTTAAAAGAAGACGAATACAAACACTCACACAGGATTTTTCTTCTTCCTACTGCTGAGCCTATTGGTTCAAACCATTTTATAGGAAATTTTGAGCTGTTATTCTTCTATATGGGGTTTGGAATCTCTGATATTTTCTCGATAACAGCAGGGAGAAGTATTTTGCCCAACATTCCATCCGGTCAGCAGGTCTCAGTAGTTAATACAAAATTCACAGTTTATCATGATACATTTGATTCTCTTGCCAAAGGTGTTTACATTGCTGTTGGGGCTAATCTGTCCTTTATCAATCACAATAACAGGCTCACTCATATTTATGGAGTTAGCACCGTGGATTTCGGCAGATCCAAACTGACGGCTAATCTGTTCTATAAAGCTGGATCACAAGATTTTTATGTTTTGAATTTCTGGAACTATTCCCAACCAATGTTATATCAGAACGGCTCGTTTGGCCTTGGATTAGGACTTGACAGCAAACTCCCTCAGCGGAATGATGTTCATGTTATTGCTGAACTTTGGAACAGCGACATAGCAAGACCGACTCACACAGCTGTTCTTATAGGATTAAGAATCTGCAATACAACATTTTCTGCAGATTTTGGATTATCATTCTTTACTCAGCCTTTTGCGGCACCATTTGTTTGTTTTATCTGGACACCATTTTAATGAACAACAACATATACAGATCACGAAATATTGACGTCATTGCCATCATTCCGGCAAGAATGCAATCAACCAGACTTCCCGGCAAACCGTTAGCCGATATAAATGGCAAACCATTGATTTATCATGTTTGGAATGCGGCTTGTCAGAGCAAAAAGCTAAGAAGAATCGTCATTGCTACAGATGACCAGCGAATCGCCGATACCTGCCAGAATTTTGGTGCTGAGTTCATTATGACTCCAACCGACATCGAAAGTGGTACAGACAGGATTATCTTCGCTGTTAAAGCCCTCAATGATGATGCAGATTATATACTTAATATTCAGGGAGATGAACCGTTAATCAGCGGTCATCTGATTGACCGTGTGATAGATGAAACAGTCCTGTCGGGAGCTCATGTAGGAACGGTTATATCGCAGATAACAAGTACTGAAGAGCTCTTCAATCCGTCTGTCGTTAAGGTTGTTCTTGATAGTGAATGCAATGCTATGTACTTTTCGCGCAGTCCGATACCCTATTTTAGAGATCTGGAGCATGATAAATGGGTTAAGAAGGTTGACTACTGGAAGCATATCGGGATTTACGCTTATTCATTTCCTGCACTCGAGAGATTCGCTGAACTTCCTGTCTCCGCACTTGAGTCCGTCGAAAAGCTGGAACAAATGCGCCTTATGCAGGATAATTCAATCTATCGGTGCATCAAAACTGATGAATTCCTAATGGGAGTTGACACACCGGAAGACCTGGAAAGAGTTAGTGAGATTTTGAAATAACAGAATATAATTATAATTGTAAAGATTCTGTAACCTTTTATGCCTTTTAAGTGTCTTACATAGTATAATACTATTACAATAATGAAAAAGATATTTTGAGAAATGAGCGAAGTATGAAATCGAAAGTTCTTCTTATTATTGCAATCCTTGCCATTTCTTGGCAGACAGCTTTTTCTCAGTTTGAAACAGTTTGGGATAAAAAACTTCCAAACAACATTAAAACTGTTTCTTTCTCTCACGATTCTAAATGGTTAATGGCTTGGATTTCTCCAAACTCAATTATTTTTAATACTGAATTAGGTGAATTAGTAAACGATAAAATTCCAGCTTCAATAAATTATCCTTCTTTTTCGAATGACGACTCTCATATATTTGGAATAAACGATAATCGAATCATACATTACAATATTAAAACTGGAAAAGATGATTCTATTTTTGAGCCCTCAAATTATCCAATTACTGAATATGTTATTACTAAAAATGAGCAATTTATAATTGGACTAATAAATACTTATAATCCTCTTACTTCAAATCATTTTATACAGATACATGGAATAATCGTATGGAATATTCAAACTGGAAAAATCTTAAATTCTAAAACTTATCAATTTTCATTCGATGGAGATAGTTTATCAAGATATGATTGGAACCTTTATCAAATAAATTATTCAGGATTACATGTCAATTGCAATAATGACGAAATTTTCGTTCAAGAAGTTAATTCATACGGCGCTGTAGATATTAAACAAAATCCTATTTATAAATCTAATACAGTTAGTAAAAAATTATATTTCCAGACTTTAGACAGCATTGCTTTACTTCAATATTTTGGTTACTTATCAAATGACTGTCAATATATTGCGTATGGTATTATTGAAAATGAAAGTTATATGTTGGTTATACGCAATTCTAATAATACACAAATTATATCTTCTATGAAAATTGGAGACCAAAGTATTCGATTAGCAGGAATAAGATTCACACAAGATGACAAATATTTAGTTACAGCTTCAAGTGCAGGAGCAGATATTTGGGAAGTAAGTAGCGGGAAATTTATCAAAAAAGCTAAAGTTGGCACACTTTACACTCTAGATATTTCTAATGACGATAAATATGGAGCAACCAGTATCGGTGAATACTTGTATGTTTTTAAATTAATAGGAATAAACAGTGTGCCTTTTGATTCTTTATCCATTGAAACAATTTATCATAATCCATCCACAGGAGACATTTCCATAAATTTTATATTACCTCAAAGTTCAAATGTTTCGCTGAAATTATTTGATTTAAATGGTTCAGCAATTAGTCAACTGTTTGATGGTATTTTAAATATTGGGGAAAATACATTAAAATTCAATATGAATCAGTATCCATCCGGAATTTATTTTATTACCATAAACTCTTTAAATTTAAATAAAACATATAAACTAATTTTAAATAAGTAGAATCTCAATAAAAGCAGGTAACCGAATCTATCGGTGCATCAAAACTGATGAATTCCTAATGGGAGTTGACACACCGGAAGATCTGGAAAGAGTTAGAGAGATTTTGAAATAAGTTTATATATGAATCCAAGGGGTAAAAATGTAGCACCAAATCAAGATTTCACATTAGAAGTTGCATTTACTAATGATGAAATAAAAACATTTGATATGATGCCATATCTTGAAATCGGAATATTCCAGCAACTTAAAGATTATAATAAATTTCGATTTGTTATACCCTTCTTGGGTTCTATCCAATGGTATGGCGGACAAGATTTATGTCCTGATACTCTTTATCTCGAGAGTATATAATTTAATCTACCGGTGCATCAAAAAAAAAAGCTGTCCCAATTTCTGAGACAGCTTTTTCTGTTTCTTGCTAAAATTCTACGTTATCTAAGCAGAATTATCGGATAAGTTTTCGAAAACTCTGTACCTGAAATGATTAATCTGTACACTCCATTAGGTGAAGTATTGCCACTATCATCATTTCCATCCCATTCAAATTCTGAATTATTTGCGGAATTTATGCTCAGATTTCTTATAGTCAGGCCCTTATCGTCTACTATTATGAATCTTTCAGTTGACGTAAGGTTAATATTTATCTTGATTACTGTCTTTTGTGTAATAGGATTTGGATAAATTTCAACAGGATTATGAAGATTCTCAGATTCAACAGTATTTACAGAGGTTCCTTCGAGTGGAATCTTAACTGTCTGTCCTGCCTCTTTCACAAAGAAGACTAATTCGGCAATTGTAGTTGAAGTTTTTGTTGAATTGTACTTTATGAAAATATCCTTCGAAGTCTGCTTGTTCAAAGGAAATGAAGCAACATTATCCTTATAACTGAAATTTGAAGCATCAGAACCGGCTATAGCCGATGTAAGATTTAAGTCAATACTGCTATTATTAACAAGGGTAACATGACCTTCGCACATCTGACCCATTGGAGCATAAAGAACTACTTTTGTAGGATTTGTCTGCAACTCATAATAATACCCGATTCCTTCCAGATTAATCTTTGGGGATATAGCAGCATTAGTTGTGAAGTCTATTGTTGCGCTCTTGTTACCTGTTTCCTTAGGAGAAAATTTTATCTCCAGATTGCTTTTACTGCCAGCTTGCAAGGTCAATGGAAGAGTAACACCAACTAAAGTAAATTGATCGGCATTTGATCCGCTGATTGCTGCAGTTGAAATTATAAGCGACTGATCACCAGAATTACTTATTATTGCTGTTAATACTGTATCCTTGGTTGTTTCTTTTAAAACAATACCAAAATCTACCTTACTTGTCGACAAACTAAGACTTGGACCACTAGCTACTGGGTTGACAGTGAGTTTTGAATTACTTGAAACGATTGAACCACAATCATTTGAAACATTACAAACATAAATTCCGGCATCAGTTTTCTTAACTGTGGATAGTACCAAATTTGCAGAGTCCTTACCAGAAATCACCTGTCCATCTTTTTTCCATTGATACTTCAAAGCCGTACCGGTAGCTTTTACTAAAAATGTAACATTAGACCCCTCAGTTGTAATTTGATCGATGGGTTGCTGGGTAATTGCAGGTAAAAGATTGACAGTAAGGGCAGCTGTCTGACTAACGACATCCGGGACACATGTTCCGGAAATACTGACAGAATAATTACCTTTATCGGTTGATTTTAGGTTCTTTAAATACAATGTATCATTATCTGAATTTGTTATTGTTGATCCATCTTTCAACCATGAGTATTTGAGTCCTGTACCCGCAGCAGATACATAAATAAATGTATTACCACCTTCGCAGGCGGTTGCAGGTTTGGGTTGCAGTGCAATCGATGGAGGTAAATCGACTGTTAATACTGCAGCATTTGAAGTCTTAACCGGCTGACATTTTCCTGAAATTTCGCAGTCATAATTCCCGGCATCAGCAGCTGTGGCACTCCCAATCGAAAATGTAGGAGTATTAGCTCCCTGAATGGCGATACCATTTTTTCTCCAACTATAGGTAATATTCGTACCTCCTGCGGTAACCGTAAATGAAGCAGTTTTTCCTGAACACACTTGGGTGCTTGTTGGCTGTGATGAAATAGTAGGTGATTCTTCCACTGTCAATGATGCAGAATTGCTGATTACATTATTGCATGTCCCTGTAACAGAGCAGCTATAGCTGCCGGCATTGCCAATAGCAACGCTGTTTATTGTATAGGTTGGTGAATTCGTATTGGGTATTGCAACATTATTTAATTTCCAAATATAGCTCAATCCTGTTCCAGCAGCTGTAACATTGAATGTAGCAGATTGTCCCGTACAAACAGTTAATGGTTGCGGATGCACTGAAATGGAAGCAGATCCCGCTAACGAGAAATTTGCATTACTTACAGCATTAATAGCTTGATTGGATGCATCAGAGATTTTCACCTGATAGGTTGATCCTGGGGTTAATGCCGATGAAATATTCCACATCCACGTACCTGCCGAAGCAGAAGTACTGGCAACTAGATTAGTAGGAAAAGTACTACCTCCATCGGTAGATAAATCAATCTGAACATTGGTAACCCCGGTGGATGTCCAGTTAATTGCGGTTTGACCACCAAGGCAATAGCTTCCACCTCCATTAGGAGACGTTAAAGATATCTGCGATGCTCCAACAACTGTAATCTGCTGTACTGACATCAGACTCCACTGATCTCCGTTAATACCGCCATCATGATTTACAGCCTGGCCAGCAACTCGTAAATAATAAGTACCGGGAGTATTTGGAGCTGTCCAGCTAAATGTATATGTAACTCCGCCAGTTCCATTTTTAGCTGATGTATGAACTAATTCACCACCAGTGGATCTAAGTCCAGCACCCAAATTTGAAAATGTACCGGCATTTGTTTCTCCTGTTTGAGTTGTTTTAACTCCAATATCAACGCCATAGTAATTAAATCCAGAATTACTGATGGAAACTGTATAATTTGAGGTAGTACCTGTGTTAACAGTAAATGTTCCGCTTTGCGCTGTGACACTCACATTAGTTGCATTGTTTTGCGACTGATGACAATAACATCCTGAGTTAGTAACTCCTGAAACACCATTGGGATTGCTGAACATGTAGACCGATACAACGACAAGAAACACAGCAGTAATACTAAGTCGTATTGTCAAACTATGCCAACGAACTGAAATTGATGAAGTATTTAATTTAAACATGGCTTTTCCAAATAAGATTAATAAATATTTAGTTTGTGCTAATATTATATGTAATAATGCCTAATTTTGCAAAAAGTTACAAAAATGGCTTCATTTTTTGTATATTTTTCATTTTTTTCAAAAAATAGGTTTGATTTTGTAAGGAATTGGATCAATAATTCCGGCTGATTTAAAGCCTCTTAATCTCAGTGCGCATGAATCACACTCACCGCATGCTTCATAATCATCGGAATAGCAGCTCCACGTCAAGTCAAATGGTACATTTAGCTTGTTGCCTTTAGTAACAATGTCCTTTTTTGAATCATTGATAATCGGAGTAATTATTTTTATATGTGTTTCGGGTTTTGTACCTAAATTTATAGCTTTTTCAAAAGCTTCGAAAAATTCTGATCTGCAATCGGGATATCCACTCGAATCCAATTGCATAGCACCTATGTAGAGTGCTTCGGCTTTGATTACTTCAGCCCAGCTGGCGGCTATCGAAAGAATATTTCCATTTCTAAATGGGACATAACTTGACGGTATGTTCTGACTCTCCAGATCGGCTACTTCCAATTCAATTGAAGCGTCAGTAAGGCTCGAACCACCAATCATTGTAAAGTGGCTTACATCAACAACCAACTTATCCTTCACATTGTAATATTCACATAGCTTGTGGAAACAATCTAACTCTTTGCTTTGAGTTCTTTGTCCATAATTCAAATGCAGCCCGGCAATCTCATAACCTTCGCTTCCGGCAATAGCGGCACACACAGCAGAGTCCATTCCTCCGCTAATCAGGACAACGGCAAGCTTCTTACTCATTTATTTTCTCCGATTATGGTTGCAACAATATTTCTTGAATGAGCAGAATTTCGATGTTCGCAGAGATAGATTCCCTGCCATGTACCTAATGCTAATTTCTTGTTTATAATAGGTATCGAAAGCGAACTACCTATTATTACATTCTTTATGTGAGAAGTCATATCATCAGTTCCTTCATCAACATGCCGATAATATAATTCATCCTCAGGAACAGATTTATTAAAATGTGTTTCAAGGTCGATTCTTACGGTTGGGTCAGCATTTTCGCTTATTGACAGGCTTGCACTGGTATGCTGAAGAAACAGATTCAGTATCCCTGCGTCAATGAGCTTGAGTTCAGGTAAATGTAATATAATCTCTTCGGTGACAAGATTAAAACCACGTTTACGCGGAGACAATTTAATATGTTTTTGAAATACTGACATGAATGATATTTAATTATATTTAACAAATTTTTGTTAATTTCCAATATTAACTGAAATATTAATAACGAAAAAACTATTATGAAAAAATTAACTGAAAAACCATCGTGGATCAAATTAAACAATCACTTTTCTGAGATGTCCAAATCATCGATGAATCTCATGTTTGCTGAAGATGCTGACCGATTCGATAAATTCAGCATCAAATTCAATGATATTCTCTTCGATTACTCCAAGAATATCATTAATGAGAAGACAATTGAATATCTGACTGAATTATCAGACGAATGTCAGCTAAAAAATTGGATTGAAAGCATGTTCACTGGTGATAGTATTAATTTCACCGAAGGTCGTGCTGTGCTCCATACAGCTCTGCGTAACCGTTCCGACAATCCTGTTTATATTAATGGGAAAAATGTGATGGAGGATATTCATCAGGTTCTAGAGCAAATGAAAAACTTCTGCTCCAAAGTACACAATGGAGAATGGCTCGGGTATAACGGAGATAAAATTACTAACATAGTAAACATAGGCATCGGAGGTTCAGATCTTGGGCCGGCTATGGTATGCAATGCATTGAAACATTACGCTATTCCCGGTATGAATGCACATTTTGTATCTAATGTTGACGCTAACCATCTAACTGAAACACTAAAAAAGCTTAATCCTGCAACAACTTTGTTTCTGATTGCTTCGAAAACATTCACGACACAGGAAACAATAGCCAATGCTAATTCGGCAAAAGATTGGTTCCTTGCAAGCTCAAATGGCAATCATTCCGACATAGCAAAGCATTTCGTAGCTCTTTCAACAAACGAAAAGGACGTCACTGAGTTCGGAATTGATAAAAACAACATGTTTGAATTCTGGGATTGGGTTGGAGGCAGATATTCTCTCTGGTCTGCTATTGGAATGCCCATTGCTCTATTCATAGGTTTTGATCAATTCGAGCAGCTACTTCAGGGAGCTTTTGAGATAGATGAACATTTCAGAACTGCTCCATACAGGCAAAACATCCCGGTAATGATGGCACTTCTGGGAGTTTGGTACACTAACTTCTTCAACTGCAAAAGCCATTCTGCGATTCCCTATGATCAATATCTTGAATTTTTTCCGGATTTCCTGCAACAGCTCGACATGGAAAGCAATGGTAAATTTGTAACACGAAGCGGTGATATAGTAGATTATCCAACCGGTCCCGTTATCTGGGGTAAACCAGGTACTAACGCACAACATTCTTTCTTCCAGCTAATTCATCAGGGAACACAGATGATTCCGGCCGATTTTATCGCTCCGGTTAAAAGTCTTAATCCAATC
>CAIOZA010000017.1 GCA_903862655.1 uncultured Ignavibacteria bacterium | reverse complement strand
TATTTTTATGCTGTAGATTGTGATTTGCTGTGTATTTGTGTTCTTTAGTTCAATATTCTTTTTACTTGTGGAGTTTAACTTCCTAGTTCCGAAGTCTATATCAGTCAGTTGTATGACATCCGGTTTAAATTCGGTTATTGTTGTTGATGCAGATCCTTCACATCCGTTAGTATCTGTAACTGTTACGGAATAAATACCCGGAGTTGTGATTGAGACTGATTTTGTAGTATCGCCAGTATTCCATTTGTATGATTTATAATCGTTTTGGACAAGCAGGATGCTTGTCATACCAGGACATAGGAATAAATCTCCTGATATTATCGGTTTGGGTTCTGTACCCTGAATTATATCAATAAGTTCCGATGTTCCTTCGCATCCTCCGTCATCTTTAACGTGAACAGAGTATTTTCCTACTTGGTTGATAGTTATTGATTTTGTTGCTTCGCCTGTGCTCCAGAGGTAAGATGTATAGTTATATTCTGTAGTTAGGTTCAAAGATCCATTCGGACAGAGAATTCCATTGTTACTGATTATCATAATTGGTTTCAGACTATCCACCAGTGTTACTTTCACTGTATCCGATACAGCTTTGCATCCATTTATATCAGTGACTTCTACAAAGTAGTTTCCTGGCTTATCTACTGTTATATTGTCTTCTGTGTTACCTGTGCTCCACTTGTATGTATTATATTTATCATCTGTCGAAATGTTTAGCTTTGATCCTGCACACAGTTCGGGGTTACGACTCAATTTAAGCTTTGGCAATAATTTGGGATAACTTTGAACGATTAAAGTATCATAGACAGCACAGCTGCCGTCAATACTGACCTTAACCCAGTATGTACCAGCTTTATTGATCTCAATTTCTGAGGCTTTGCTTCCGTTTGACCACAAGTAATTGTAAGCTGAATTGTTTGGCGATACCTTGAGGGTTGTGCTGGTTCCATCACAAATCAAAGAATCACCGGTAATATCGATCACTATAGCCGGAAGTACATTTACTTCAACAGTATCGCATCTGCTGCAACCCGCATTGTCGGTCACACAAAGAATATATTGGAACTTCCCGTTTGTATCCAAAGTCAGTTTGGGTGTTATAGAATTTGGATTGTCAAGTCCGTTTGATGGTGTCCAATAAATTGATTTGATTGGTTGTACTCCAGCACTCAACAATCCTTTCAGTTGCACTGTTGCATTCGTGCATATATCCAGATCAGGACCAGCAGAAATATTAATCTTTTGATGAATTCTAACAGAAAGTGAATCAGATTTAGAACATCCGGCTGAATCAGTTACGGTCAAAACATATTTCGTAGTCTTTTCGGGAGAAACGAGTGTTATTGCTGAATCAGGATCAGAGATTCCATCAGTTGGAATCCATTTATAGATAAAAGGTGGTGTTCCTGTTTTTGCTTTATTGCCAATAAATATGGAAGAGCCATAGCAGATTGTAGTATCTTTTCCCACTTCGATTGTAGGTCCCATTACCCTTGCTAATAAGGTAACAAATCTATTGTTCCCGCAACTATCGAATATATCAAAGAAATGAGTGAATACACCTGTGTCGGACTGTGCAGTGAATCTAACTGAAATTGTCTTGGATTCATTTTTATTGAAAGCCAGAGTGGAAGGATTGCCCGATACATAGGAAAATGGAGCTTTTAAATCACTAAATGTGAATTTTGTTCCAATCGTAGATTTGTTTTCGATATTAAAACTAGTATCTGTGATTGAATTTGGACAGACTACACCAAAATCCAACGTATAAAATCTTAATCCATTTAGTTTAAATGATATACTGTCCTTAACCGCATTTAATGCAATTGAATATGGGCTTAGGGGAGAATTATTTATTAAATTCAAATTTGCAGATTTGCTACCCGGAGTTGATGACTTGAAACGAATTACGAACTTAGCTGAATCGCCGTAGGGTATTGTAGTTGGCAGAGAAGGTGAAATCAACGAGAAATCTGTAAAGTTAGTTCCTGAGATATTTGAACTTGCAATTTTTAAATCACATTCAGAATTATTCCTTACCCATAAAGAGTCGAGTTCCGAATTGTCACATACTAAATTTCTAAATCTGAGAGGAGATGAAGAAGTTATAGCTGGCTGAAGAGATGCCTGGTTGATTTTTGTTACATATAAATCATACTGACCCATCAGGTTAGTTTGGAAGGCACCGGATGAAGTAGGATAATCTGTTGATTGAGTCCAACCTGTCATATAAATATCATTATTGGCATCCAGGGTAATTGCGTGTCCCAATTCACGGCTTGACCCGCCTAAGAATGTAGAGTAATTGAATGCTGGATTGGCGAGATTTAATTTAAAAATAAAGCAATCCCACCAAAAATTCAAGTCAGGTTGAACTGCACATTGAGTAATCGGAAAATTACGAGATTGGGTACCTCCGGAAATATATGGATTATTTAATGCATCAAGAGCTATAGATAATCCCTGATCATCGGCTAAACCTCCGATATAAGTTGAATATAGAAGTGCAGAACCGGAAGAATTAAATTTTGTTATGAAAGCATCGTAAGCTGTGCCATTGAGCGAGGATTGGAACGAACCCGATGTAATAGGGAAATTTGTTGACTTTGTTGACCCTGTAATATAAGCGTTCCCGGTTTTATCAACAGCTATGTCTGAAGATAAATCTTCACCTGAACCACCGATATATGTAGAATAAGCTAAATCAGAACCATCAATGTTGATTTTTGTCAGGAATCCATCGTTACTTCCACCACCATAAGTTCTTTGATATGCTCCGGGAGTAGTAGGAAAATCCCATTGATAAGTGAAGCCGGTTATATATGCATTCCCTATTGAATCTATAGCTATTCTGACATGATTATGATCAAGATTGGGAGAAACGCTATAATCTCCATAGCCACCAATTAAAGTGGAATAAATTAAACTTGTTCCATTTGGATTCAGTTTAGATACGAATGTATCTCCTGAATCTCGTACAGTTCTACGATATGCTCCTGGCGTTGTTGGAAACTCTGTTGGATCTCTTGGATTACAATGTCCTGTAACAAAAGCATTGCCTGCATTATCGACAGCAATCGACGAACCGCCTTCAGTTGATGAATCACCTAAAAATGTAGAATAAACCAAAGCTGAACCGGTTGGATTTAATTTTGTAATAAAACAATCAATGTTAAACTCTGATTTAGATGTTTGAAATGCACCGTTTGTAACCGGATAATTTGTTGACTCAGTGTAACCAGTTATGTAAACATTTCTATTTAAATCAATTGCAATTCCATAACTTTGCTCGTTTGCCCACCCACCAATGAAAGTTGAATATACAAGTCCGGTACCTGTTGGGTTTATTTTGGTAACAAAATAATCCGAATTATTACTAAGGGATGTGTCAACAGATCTTTGATAAGCACCAGGCGTTGTAGGAAAATCCAAGGAAGTGGTATAACCAGTTATATAAGCACATTTGAAATTGTCTGCGGCAATGTCATGTACGAATTCTGATTTATTGCCGCTGATATATGTCGAATACACTAATGGATCAATAACTAAAGCTAAATCGTGGTTATAATCATCGATTTTGTAAGAGGCAGTTCCGTCGGAATTTAAAATAAAACGGCAATCTACTTTTGATCCTTCCGCAATATTAATCAAGGTTTTCGGCTGATAAGCGTAGATTTTATTATTCAGAACATTGCCTATGCTTGTACCGATAAGTAATTCACCATTTTCATTGATTGCAAGGTTGTTTTGTCCTTCAAATTTCATTTTGATTTGCGATATATCAGCTCCGGGACTGACAATAAAATCATATCTCAAACCGGCTAAAGTTTGTTCTTCTGTAGTTTTTGAATCAAAATAATATCGAATATCTATACCCTGATATGCATCTTTAACGATTACTTCTTTATACAAAGGCACGAATGAAGCCCATTTTGTGGAATCATTGCCAATAAAGTAATTATAATAAGTCTCCAGTTTTTCTTTGGTAAGATTAGTGCATTTCTCATTTAAGCCATCATATTTTAATCCAACAACATGACCTTTCAAGAACTTGTCTTCTATCTTGTTAAAGTCATAAACAACGCCGCTTTTGGTTATCCAGGCATTCATTCCATTCATCTTAGCAAGGAATTTAACTTCAGGATTCCACTGTCCTTTATTCTGAATAAAGAAGTTTGTATTGTTGATCTTTGAAATGGTAGTCTCATCCATGCCGGTAAGCACAAATGATGGATAGATGCAAATTAACAGGCAAATAAACAGATTTCTCATTTTCCGCCTCAGCAAGATTTTAGAATTGTATTATTCAAATTTAAAATAATTATTATTATAAAGCAATTTTTTATTTTTGTGTGATTGTAGGACAAGCATCCCTGCTTGTCCAATTATATTCGTTGCCATAATAAGCAACCAAATACAATAGCTGTGCTCCGCTAGACTACGGCTTCTCACTGCGCTCGGCATGACGAAATGGCTGTCATTCTGAAGGAGCGAAGCGACTGTGAGTTCCGAAGGACTGCGAAGCGCATCCAGGCTGTTTTTGAAAGAAAAAATACAGAGATTCCTCACTGCGCTCGGAATGACAGGTTAGGATAGTGATTAGTGATTGGTGAGGAGTGATTAGGAAATTAAAAGATTCCTGCATACGCAGGTATGACATATTGATTATATTCTAATTCAGAATGTAAATAAAAAATTATATCAGGGCTGATCTACGGAAGCAAATGTCCTGTTTATGCCGTGATGATATTTTACTCTGGGATAACCCATTATAACGATCAATCCTTCGCGGCTTTTGAACCTTATATTTTGTTTAGCTCTGAATTGCGCGGCTGATTTGCCGTTTTGTGTGAATGGATGAACTCCTCCAATCATGCATGTACCCAATCCGAGTGACTCTGCAGCTATCATAGCATAAGTTGCGGCAATAATCGGATCAGCCGGATCGGTATATGGTGAGCCGTAGAAGTACATTGTAAGCGGAGCATCGTAGGTAACGACATTTTCACCTTTGTCAATTGACGCAGTGTAAGTATCAATCAAGGGTTTCAGAAAATCCCTGAACATATCGTTATTGGCTTTGCTCATGAAAGGCTTCATTAATGTTAGCGACCATTTTGAAACAATCCATTTGAGGTTCTTCAAGTGATCGCAGTAATCTTTTGCGAAAGCCATTCCCTTCTCTTTTGTATCGAGAATAAGCACATTTACATCAGAGGGTGGCAGTCCCATTGGTGCGGTTTTAGCAGCAGCGATTATCTTATCTATCATATCCTGAGGAACGGGTGTATCTTTGAATTCACGAATGGCACGGCGTCGTTTGAGTAAATTCAAAAGTGAAGTATAGTCAGCGGCTTCATTCTTTTTCGGAAGTTCAAAAAGATCATCAGCCGAAGTAAAACGTCCGTCAATTTTGATTGCATCGTGAGGACAGATCATTATGCAGTGAGCGCAGGCTATACATCCGAAGATTCTATTCCCTGTTGCTTTAACTTTACCATCTTCGATTACAAGTCCAAAATCCTTGCAGACATCAACGCACAGCCCGCATCCGTTGCATAATTCTTCAGAGATAATAACTCTGGCTGTCTCGTTAGTTCTTGATGTAGGTATTGGCATAAATGTAATCCCTGAAATTGATTACACAAAAATATAAATAATGGAAATAATATAAAAG
>CAIOZA010000016.1 GCA_903862655.1 uncultured Ignavibacteria bacterium | reverse complement strand
TAACCACAATTGCTGATCTTGTATTCAATAATAAAATCAAGTAAACAATTTTCCGTATCTACTTCTTTATGTGTTGTATACAATACACTTTCATTCTTTGCTAGTACGTAGTTTCTATTATCAATCAGAATGTAAAATTGATCCCATATGGAAATACTATCAACCGTAACTAAAGAATCAATTATTTGATTTTTTTTTGAAAATTGCCACAAATCGCCGGAGCTGCCACCTCCATATGAAGCATCAATCCCTTCATCCAATCTTATTATAGCAATTGTCGATTTCAGTATTTTGATTTCACTTTCTGGATTTAAAAGAGTAATTGTCTTTGTGGCGGAATCATAATTTGAATATGGGAAATCAATATTAACAGCAGGAGTGATCAGCTGATTTTGATTTTTTGCCTTTAATACAGCTAGTTTATGTACTTTAACAATATTCAATAGTAAAACGGAATCCCTTTTAATATGAGAACTTGGATGCCCATAACAATGACTTACATATAGAATAATAATAAAGACTATTGCAAATTTACTGGACATGAGTTTTAAGTTTTGCCTAACGTGCGAGTGCAGATGCCAGCCTTGTTCAATTGTTATTGTATTGGTGCATCGGTAAATAGGCTGGCATTTGAACTTTGTTACCCACAGTGCTCTTTTATTGAGTTTTTTTGTTTATCTCTACTAAGTTCTTCTTTCAAAAAGTTTTTTATTAAGTAAAGTTGTAAAGTACACAACAGTAGCAATAATAAAAATGTCTGCGAACAAATTGAAAATTCTTAAGCCATAATATTCTAAACATTCAGGAGATTTGCAGTAACCATATATATAAAAACGAAAAGGAAAACCATATTGATTTAAACCATCAATAAATGCTTTCTCATCGATAGTCAAGACAGTCAGTATAATGAAAAATATAATTGTCCAGAATATTGTCTGTTTTGTGGTCTTCATATTATTGACTTATTCCTATAATTATGCCTTTTCTTATATTTCGGATTCACTCAGTTAACAATTTCATTGTGGGTAACGTGCGAGCACAGATGCCAGCCCGACTTCTTGTGTGGCCGGGGCAACTGGCTGAGTATTTATTATTTCAGTTCAAATATATCGTATTTTCTTATTCCGGCGCACAAGAAGCCGGGTTGGCATTTGTGCTTTGTTACCGGGTGTACTTCATTATTTATCATTGTTCTTGTAGTCTTCTTTTTTAGGTACTCTAGGTAGGAAAAGAGTGTCCGGTCTATGATTTATTTCTATTTGATTGTCTGATCCTATTGAAAAATATATTGCTCTTTTTAAATATAAAGTTAGACCATCTTTAGCAACCAGTGGAGTAGGCCATGTCATAAGTAACACACTATCTTGACCTCGAGGAATCCAGTATTTTTGATTTTCTAAATCTTGCTTTTCTGATGTATAAGTCAGATATTCCAATCCATTCCTGATAAATATTCTTTTTGAATTTATTTCGAAATAAAACAATGGACTTTTTTCTTTAGGTGTCCAATAATAGGTTGGTGCAAATAGGAATTCAGATCGTCCATATGATTTTGAGTTAAAGCAAGTTAAGGTAAAGCTTTTTGCAAATGGATAGTTGCTAATGTAGGACTCTATAAGACTTAATACACTGTCATTCAAACTTATAGATGGAGTGCAATGTATTGCGAACTGATTAGTTTCAAGTTTTAAATCATTTTTATTACTACACGAACTGAAAATGAATGCATAGAACAACAATGTTATACTAAAGTATCTCATTTTAATGTAATTCATTTATTTGAGATTATGCGACATATGAGCACTACTAAAAATTTGAATTGTATACCCGGTAATGGTTCAGCACTGATGCCGGGCCCTGCTCCATTTGTGACCGGCGTGGCCGAGCTTGATATCTGTTAATGCTTTTCAAATATATCGAATTATCTTTTTCCGGTAACAAATGGGGTAGGGCTGGCATTTGTGCTTTGTTAACGGGTGTACTCTTTTCCACATGGCTCATAAGACCACCCAAGATATCTGCCGAAATATTCCTTTTCTTTTTTTTAATTATTCCTTTTTATCCTTCTACCTATTTATCAATCAACCTTTTACGGATAGAATTCCCTGATCCTTTAGAATACATTTCCTAAACCCAAAATTCAAAACCGAACGACCTAACCACAAATTTGACTTGTATACCCGTTAACGTGCGAGCACAGATGCCAGCCCGGCTTCTTGTGTGGCCGGGGCAACTGGCTGAGTATTTATTATTGCAGTTCAAATATATCCTATTTTCCTATACGGACACATAAGGAGTTGGGTTGGCATTTGTGCTTTGTTACCGGGGGTACTCTTTCCCACCTGGCTCATTATCCCACCCAAGCCTTCTGCCGAAATATTCTTTTTTCTTTTTTTAATTATTCCTTTTTATTCTTCTACCAATTTATCAATCAACCTTTTACGGATAGAATTCGCTGATCACTTATAATACAATCCCTAAACCCCAATCCCTAAACCGAACCTCCAAACCACAAATTCGACTTATCTTTCTGAGGTGCGTTTAGGTAGGCAATTTCTTTTGCAGGTTTTGGTCGTGTGTCGACTTGTAAGTCCTGCAAATGTGCTTGACTTAACATTGGTTTTAAATAGTGTTTCACTTGCTTAACCTCTTTAAATATTCTGTAAAATCTTCACGAACTAGCAAAGTTTGATTTGTTTCAATTGCGATTATTCCAAAATTTGGTTCGAAAAAATAAACATTATTGTTTTCTGGTTCATGAAAGTGTATCTCTTTTGTTTTAAATCCAAAAACTTTAGTTTTAATATTTAGTTCTTTTACCACAACGGGAAAAATATAAATAGAATCATTAATAATCTCAGTTTTTAGTATATTTAAAACTTCTACATCATAGAATAGAGACCATTTATTGAAATAAATAAACCAATTACCGACTGAATCTTTTTTATAATGGAAAGCACACTGAGGAGCATCACCAATACACAGTATTTTCAAATCAATATATTCATTTTTATTTATTACTATTCTTTCTATTGAAATAGACTCATAAGCAGAAGTATAAGAAGTATCAATAAAATTCTCATTCGTTGGTGCAAAACAATATCTAATTATTTCTTGAGAAAAACATACATCTATAGAATTAAAGCATACTATCAATAGAATTATTGAAATTGTTATTTTTATAGGTGGAATTAAACTAATTCTTTTCATCAATTTAGTAATCAACCTTTTACGGATAGCGTTCCCTGATCAATTATTTTACAACCCTAAAACAAAATCCAGAACCGAGTCACCCAACCACAAATTTGACTTGTATCCCCGGTAACGTGCGAGTGCAGATGCCAGCCTTGTTCTTTGGTTATTTGATTGATATATAAGTTTATAGGCTGGCATTTGAACTTTGTTAACATGCGTTATATTTTCATCACCCTTCTGGATATTGCTTTTAT
>CAIOZA010000015.1 GCA_903862655.1 uncultured Ignavibacteria bacterium | reverse complement strand
TCATCAGGTAGTTAGCAATGGAAAAAGATTTTTGGGAATTGATATTCACTGGTTATTAGAAACTGAAGCGAAAGAAAGGAATATTTTTTTTATTTTTATATATTATATAATTAGTGAAATTTTGCGATATGGCTTATTTATTCAGCATTCTTCTTACTGAATTATACGCATTCTCACCAATTTCCGATACAATAACTCCGAACAACAGAATTGCCGCTCCTGACATTTCCCTTCCACCCAAAAATTCATTAAGCGCGAAAATTGCCACAATCGTCGCAAATACAGGTTCTAACGAGAAAATCAGTGCCGCCTTAACAGGTGTTGAGTATTTCTGAACGCTTGTGTGGATCAATGTAAGGAATATCGAAGCGATTATTCCATTATATAGTAGCGAGACAATCAGGTTTGGCGTTATGTTGAATCGGAAATTACCTGTGTCGAGCAGAAGATGGCCTAATAATGCGATCGGGGCAGCCACAATGAACTGCATAAAAACAAGTTGAATCGTATTCTCAAACTTTGTGATATTCCGTGTAAATATATCAATATAAGTAATGTAGAACGCCCAGAAGAAAGTAGAAACCAGTGTTAGCACATCACCTGGATTGATATTGTCCATTTTAGGATTAGTGAAAAGCCAAAGCCCGCAAGCAGTTATTATTACACCGAGTGTTTGCCATATTTTAATTTTCTTCTTAATCAGAATTTTGAAGGCGAAAGGCGTGAGTACAACCGCCATTCCGGTTATGAATGCCGACTTTGTAACTGTCGTATATTTCAACCCGACAGTCTGAGTTATAAATCCTCCTGCGAACAAAGCACCAAGCACCAATCCGTTCTTCAGAGTTTGTTTGTCTATACGAAACAGATACTTCCCCCAAATCAGCATCGAGAGCGTAAGAGCAATCATAAATCGGATGAATATATAGAAATAGACAGAACTGTCCTCGAGTCCCAGCTTTGTAAATGTGAACGTTGCTCCCCAAATGACCGTAACAACGAGCAGCAGTGATTCTGCTTTCCATGTCTTCATAAATCAATCAATACAGATAATTATTATAATAAGCCCTATATAGAAATGCAAATTACGAATTAATACAATAAGAATCTTTTAGCTCTTCGGGACTAAAAAGCTAAAGGCTATATTCATGATGAATTTTAGTTTGTGTTATTACCTATTACATTCCTGATTCGTTACGCTCAACTTGGCTATGTCGAATCCTTTGACTTTGACTCTTTCGAGAATTGCATCATAGACAGATTTCTCCATCTTTGGAGTTCGGCACAGAATCCAGAGATACTCACGGTTGGGATGCCCCACAACAGCATAGCTGTAGTCCTCAGCTAAATCAATAATCCAGTAATCACCACGGAATGGCCAGAAGAACTGAACTCGGAGTTTGGCATTGGATTTGTCGTCAGTAAGGAAAGCTTTCCCTTCTGCTTTCTTTACCTCACCGGTTGGACTATCCTTTCGGCATGAATTCAAAACGCGGATATAATTATCTTCCGTCTTGATATACTCAGCTGTAGTGCAGTTGCATCCCTTTTGAAATGACTGCGGAAATGAAGCTATCTCGTACCATTTGCCCAGATACTTTTCCAGATCCACGTGAGAAACAACATCAAGAGGTTGATAGCTTGTCGTACAGCCAAATAGCGATAATAGTGGCAGCCATACTAATCTTAATAGATTTTTCATAATCTTAATTTCATTTGTTTAATATGATTGAATTGAATTTATATTGACGTTGATTAAAGACATATATTCAAATCAAATTATTAATTTGGTATATGCGTTCACATAGTTACTCGCAAATCAAATAATATTAAATTATTATCGTAAATCAAAATAATAAATGTTTCGATACTAATGAGTTAGGAAGTATAATGAATCGAATTAAATACACATTTGCTCTGATATATCTTTTATGTGTTATCAGCTATTCGTCTTTTTCTCAAGCACCACATACCACTCTCTACGTCAATGGACGTACATTATACACACCATGTGGAGATGAAGTTCTGCTTCGTGGGGTTAACAAAATGATTATCTACACCGACGATGTTGCTCTGCGCAAACAGACTTTTGTGGAAATTCGCAAGACGGGAGCAAACTGTACACGTATTGTCTGGCTTGCCAATCCCACGGATCAGGTTGACGCAACTCCTGCCGGACTTGACCGTAACATCCAGGACTGCATTGACAACGGTATGATACCAATGGTCGAGCTTCACGATGCAACCGGGGAATGGGCGATGCTTCAGCAAATGGCTGACTATTGGGTCTCTCCCGAAGTAGTTAATGTTGTCAAAAAGCATGAAAAGTATATGTTACTCAACATCGGTAACGAAATTGGAAATGAAACAGTTACCAACGAGCAGTTTAAAGCAGGTTATATAACTGCTGTTACTAAAATCAGAACTGCAGGCATCCACTGTCCGATTGTTATAGATGCGGCTGAGTGGGGTAAGAATCTCGATTTGCTTATAGCAACTGGCAAGGATATAACCGCAGCTGATCCTGATCACAATCTGATTTTCAGCGTTCACATGTATTGGGCAGTTAGCGAAGGTGCAGACGAGGCATTCATCGCCTCAAAGCTTACAGCCGCTTACGACGCTAATATTCCTCTAATCGTCGGAGAGTTTACTTATAAATTCAATATGGATAAAGTCTGCGAATATGTCTGCAACTATCAAACTATAATTAAAGATTGTCAGAACTTAGGATTTGGCTGGCTTGCTTGGGAATGGGGTCCCGGCAATGGTTATTTCGATAAATCCTGCGACATAATGGATATGACAACAGACAGTTATTTCAACACACTCAAAGCTGGCTGGCAGTCTGATGTTGCGATCGACAATCAGTACAGCATCCGCAATACGTCAATAACTCCAAAGTACATACTTTTAAAAGGTTTTTGTGATTCTGTAGCTTCAGATGTTGATTTTATTAATTTATCAAGTAATTGGGAGATATTTCCAAATCCGGTTGCAGACGGTACAAATATTTCAATCACATCTGAATATGAAATTAAAGCTAAAATCCAGATATTTAATTCACTCGGCAACAACCTTGGAACTGTCTATGATGGCATTCTAAGCTCGGGTACAAACAATATCCATTTAACGGGAATATCAGAACTAAGCTCAGGAATCTATTTTTGCCGTTTATCTGTTCATTCTATAAATTCATTAAAGCAATTCACTGTTATTAGATAAATTATATTGAAAGAAAGCCGTGAAACATATTCTGCTGATTACTCTTATTGCAGTAACAATGCTATCCTGTCAGAAATCCAGAACTGATCAGGCAAAGCTGGAAATCATCCGTATCGAAAATGAATTCGAGAAAATGGTTGCCGATAGTGGAATGTCAGCAGCTTTTGTCTATTATTCCTCAGATGATGCGGCTATAAACCGTCAGGATTCAGTTATATCCGGACGAAAGGCAATATCAGATTTTTACCATACTTCTAAATCAAAGAAAATTGCATTAAAATGGACACCCGATTTTGTTGATGTCTCCTCATCACTCGACATGGCATATACTTACGGCAAATATATTTACACAATTACCGATTCAACCGGTCAGCAAAAAACATTCAAAGGCATATTCCACACTGTGTGGAAGCGACAGAACGACGGTAAATGGAAATATGTGTGGGATTAAAATATATGAGATTCTAATCCCATACTTTATCTTATTTCACAAAGTTTATTCTTTCTGCAATTCGGCTGACACTTCTATATTTGCAGCTCTGATTATATAGAAGGATACAGCAACAACAACTACAAATATTGAGATAAAAGATAAAATCTTGTGTAGCTAATAACCAAAAAATTACCAATCAAAATATTCCTTATTGTTATTTGTCATAATGTACTTAACATTTAAAAATGATAAAAGAAAGTTTGCTGTTTGAAAGCTATCCGATTAATATGTTTTTTATTTTTTCTTCCGTTTTTTATATACGGACAAGATAAGGATACTCCCGATAATACTATTAGTTTCTACTTTGATGCAGTCGTTTCCAAGTCAGATATTGATTCGTTAGGCAGACTCGACGTCTATGTTATTGTCCCATACCAGTCCTTACGCTTTATAAAAAACGAAAATAACTATGCTGCTGTTTACGAAGCGAATATCAAGATTACTGACGAAAACGGTAATAGAGTAGAAAATAAAATAATTCCAAGAACTATCGTTGAAAAGGATTACTCTGTCACCCAGAGTGCCAACGGCGAATTCGATTTCTCTCAGAATATATTTAAACTGCCCAAAGGACGCTATCAGATTGATGTCAATATTGACGATAAGCGAGGAAATAAGTCTAATCAGAGAACCCGCAACCAAACAATTGTCGATTTCAGCAAATATCCTTTTTCCGTAAGTGGACTAATGCTGGTCAGCTCGATAGAAGAAAAAAATGGAAGATTTGTCGTAACACCTCACATTTCGGATAATATTGGTGATTTAGGTAAATTCTTCTTCTGCTTCTTTGAGTCATATTCCTTTGCAGGGGCTGATTCTGCGGACTTTGTATATGAGATTCTAAACGATAAAAAGGATGCTATATTCAAAAGTCCACGTCAACGATTTAACATTTCAGGTAAAAGTATTCAGCATTATTTAAGAATAAATATTCCTGATAATCTTTTGCAAGGTGTCTATGTTCTTCGGGTGCTAGCTCTCAAGCCGTCCTCAAAATCAGATTATACTCCCGAAGATTATCTTGCAACAGCAGAACGTTCTATAAAATATACAAAGTCAATCGGTGGAAATTTTGTTCAGGATCTGGATCAGGCGATTAAACAGTTAAAATACATTGCTACAGGCTCCGAAATCGATTTCATTGAATCAGGATCTAATCTTCAAGAAAAACAGCTTCGTTTTGAAGACTATTGGAAGAAGCTGGATCCAAGTCCCAATACTGATAGAAATGAAGCTTTCGATGAGTATTATTCCAGAATCTTTTATGCTAACAACAACTATAAAAGCTACACCGATGGCTGGAGAACAGACATGGGCATGGTTTATATAATTTATGGCGCTCCTGCTAATTTTGACAGAAGCAGACTGTCCGATGGCAGAAATTACGAACGCTGGTATTACACCGATAAACAGATTGTTTTTATTGATCACAATGGTTTTGGAGACTTTAGATTATATTCTCCTCTTGTTATTACAGAAAAATATAAATATCATTAATATGAATGCTTGTTTAATAATTCCTGCTGGTGGACAGGGTCAAAGATTTGGTGGTGGATTACCAAAACAGTTTGAAATGCTGGGTGACGCACCTATCCTGATTCAGACAATAAGAGCTTTCGAAAAAGTATCTGCTATTAAATCCATTATCGTTGCAACTATGCCTCATTGGATTAAGCAGACTTTCGAGATGCTTAATAAATATCCAATCAACAAAACATTCAGAGTTGTTAATAGTGGCAGCAAACGCCAGGATTCAATCTATAACGCACTCCAGACAGAAGAAGCCAAGAAAAGCCAGATCATACTGATACATGATTCTGTTAGGCCTTTTCCTTCTTTAGATCACATAAGAAATCTAATCACAACTGCCCAGGCAAAGGGTTGCGCTATTCCTGCCGTCATCCCAACTGACACTATCAAGATTATCAACGTTGGAAAGAAACCAATACTAACTTTGGATAGGGAACGGCTTCGTGCAGTCCAGACACCTCAGGTTTTCCAAACAGAACTAATACTCGAAGTCTATAAAAAAGCCATGAAGGATAAAATCTACGCTACAGATGATTCAGCTTTATTAGAAACGATGGGCAAACACATAGAATTAGTAGAAGGTGAAGTTCAGAATATTAAGATTACAACCCAGCTCGATTACAAGCTTGCGTGTCTCTTGGCTAATGAAAGAAAGTAAATCAAGAATAGATTTATTAAAAATTTTAACAAATGAGAATCATATTGTAATCATTAACATTTTCATTACATTGTCGATTGCTCTGATCGCACTCCTGCTTTTATTTAAAACTGATCCTTACTCAACTGTATTCTATGGTGATGGAAATTCCAGACTGGTACAAGCCTCATTATTACTACACTCATCCTCATATCCTCAGATATTTAATGAACTTACTTGGCTTCCACTGCCATATTTGGTGGTAATCCCATTTTGTTTATCGGAAACATTGTTTCAAACCGCACTGGCAGCAAGCATCCCCAATCTTTTGTTATACATTTTATTTGTTTTTTTTATCGTAAAAACTAATTTTCTTCTAACAAGGAAGCCTTTATCCGCATTATTCTTGTCATTAGCTGTCGCTCTCAATCCGAATATTATTTTTCTATCATTCAGTGCGATGTCGGAATTATCAATGCTCGCCTTTATTGCAGGCTTCTTTTATTATTTTATCAATTGCATAAAAGAAGAAAAGCCCGATTATTTGTTGAAAGCCTCGATATTTCTTATGCTTTCCACTCTTTCCAGATATGAAGCATGGCCCATAGCAATCATATTCGCCATCTTCATTCTTAGTTTCAGATTAAAATCTAAAATTACTAACATACAATTCATTAATCTGACCCTAATTACTTTTTCCGGAATTATTGCCTGGATTATCTTCCAAAAAGCTGTTAATGGTAGCTACTTTTATTTTTTGAATGCTGAATTCTTCTCAACTACATGGCAATCAAAATTCAGCTCATCTGGCGATATTGCAAAATTTAATCTGATCCATTCGCTCCAATTATTTGTTGTGTCCTATTGGAATATATTCGGATTATCTGCTTTTGTATTGCTTCTGACTCCATTTATAGTAAAACTAAAATCAAAACAAAATGCATTTCTTTTGATATTTATTTTATTTATTCCTTTTTTTAATTTTATAGGTATATTCACAGGTTTGACCGAAATGTCAATGAGCGGGCTAAATTACAGGTATGTGATTTTAGCTGTAATCTCAATCAATGTAATCATAGCTTATTTTATAACCTTAATTAAGAATGATATACTTCAAATGGCATTTGTAGCGATATTCAGCTTACTTCTTTTAACTCAATATTCTATCAATCTAAACAATCCGACTGAGAATGTAGCTACATACAAGGAAGCAACAGTTGGATATTTTGGGGATAGACTTAACGAATACAAAGAATGCGGACTTTATTTGAAAAACAATAATACTGGTGATATTCTTATGCTCACCGGCTCAGGATATTCACACAGGCTAATGAAATTCAGCGGTCTCCCGGTTAAAAATTTCAGAATACCTGATTCATCCATCAATGATCTATCAAAAATAAACAACTCAACTCTTGTCTTCAACAAATCCGGAACTCGTGATGCGATGAAGTATTTCTCAATTCCTGAGAAGATAATTTCAGCTTATAGTAACAAATATAAGAAAGTATTCGAGAACAAGTATTTTATCGTTTTTAATCGTATCTTTCCAGCTTAAATGTCTCTCCGAGATACTGTTTCCTAACCTCTGGGTTACTTGCAATCTCTTCGGCTGTACCGGCTGTGTAAATGCTACCATCAATCAGTATATAAGCTCTGTCTGTGATTGACAAGGTTTCATGAACGTTGTGGTCAGTAATTAATATACCGATTCCCTGAGCTTTTAGCTTTCGGATCATCCACATAATGTCGATAACTGCTATAGGGTCAATACCTGCGAATGGTTCATCCAGAAGAATGAACTTAGGGTTTGCAGCTAAACTGCGCGCAATCTCGCATCTGCGGCGTTCACCACCAGAAAGCATGAATCCCTTGCTTTTGCGGATATGCTTGATATTGAAGCTCTCAAGCAGCTCTTCGAGTCTGTCCTTTCTTGCCTGAGCGGTCATCTTATGCATCTGAAGGATTGCTCTGATATTCTTCTCAACACTAAGCTTTCTGAAAATCGACGGTTCCTGTGGCAGATAGCCGATTCCCAGATTGGCTCTGCGATACATGGCTTTAGAAGTTATTTCTTTCTCATCCATATACACTTTGCCGCTGTTTGGCTTAATCATACCCACCATCATATAGAAAGTCGTTGTCTTGCCGGCTCCGTTCGGACCTAGCAGACCAACGATTTCACCCTGATGAAGTTCTACAGATACATCTTTTACTACAGTTCGCTTACCGTACTTCTTAACAAGGTTAGTTCCCTTTATTACACTTTTAAGACCATCAACAGTACCGCTGTCATTTATGATTTCTGCTGTTTTATCTTCTACCACGTTGCAATACCTTTTCGGTTAGTTTGAAGCTCAATGACATTTCCTTATCGTCACGAAGCAGCTTGAATGTAACTTTATCTCCGACCATATTATCAGCCATCCCAAAAGTAAAATCATTCTCTCTGAGTATCTTCTTGCCATTTACTTCAAGAATAA
This sequence comes from uncultured Ignavibacteria bacterium, assembly GCA_903862655.1. Taxonomy (GTDB): domain Bacteria; phylum Bacteroidota; class Ignavibacteria; order Kapaibacteriales; family UBA2268; genus CAIOZA01. The sequence continues at coordinate 109,147 of CAIOZA010000015.1, read as the reverse complement.
TATCTCCGGGCTCAACTCCTGCCTGACCTGCAGGTGATTTACTGCTTACTCCCAGAACGACCACTCCGTCACGCTTTTTGATCTGAAGATAATGAGCCACTTCGTCATCTATTTCTCTTATCTCCATTCCAACATCAAAATTACGATTTATTTTCTTATCTTTTTTCAATAAATCAACAACTGTCTTTATACGGTTAACAGGAATTGCCCAGCCGATGCCGATACTTCCTGCTCCTCTGCCACTTTGAGCAGTTGAAAATATTACAGTATTCATTCCTATAACCTCTCCCAAAGCATTAACAAGCGGACCACCGGAATTACCCGATGAAATTGCTGCATCAGTTTGGATCATATCCTTATATACTCTCCCCTGCTCATTGAGATTAATACCCGAATTAGAAACAACTCCTACTGTAATTGTCGGTTTAGCATTCAGATCAAACAAACCGAATGGGTTACCGAATGCCAGCACCCATTCACCGAGAATTATATCGTCCGAATCCCCAAGTTTCAGATATGCCAGATTCTTGGCATCTATCTTAAGCAAGGCAACGTCGGAGGTCATATCAGAGCCAACAACGTCGGCATTATACTTACTACCGTCAGTCATAGTAACAATGATCTTTGATGCCTGACCGGCCACATGATGATTTGTTAGAATGTAACCATCGGGAGAGATGATGAATCCCGATCCCAAACCCTGAACCTGATATTGCTGAGTCCTTCTTCTGCCGTGCTCGCCAAAGAATTGTTGGAAGAACGGGTCATCGAAATAGTCCCCGAATGGATCGCGGTATTCCACCTGACGCACTTCAGTAACATTTATTCCGACAATTGCAGGTTCGCAGATTTTTACGGCACTGGTGACGGCAGTATGTCTGCTTATTGTGATTACATCGGCTATGTGATTGTTATCCATCTTTGATTGTTTTGCTGATTTAGCCTCTTCATAAATAGATACATCACTCCCATTTGTTGCAGAGTTACCATTCTGAAAAGTGAGAATTATAATTGAGAAGATCAGTATCAGTTTAAATATTCCAGTGTTCATGATTTTATCCTTGTGTTTAACTTAGTCACCAATACGTGTGAAATGACGTACAAGTTTCACGAGAATTTAATTAAAAGGTATAGAATTATTTCTTAAACCTAGTAGAACAGCTTTCCACATTGATACATGACCTAGTTACCTTATTTACCTAGCTGAATAAGGTAATAAGGTTAAATATCTACGATACATTCTATCTACTAATGTTAACCGTATTAATAAGGTTCCATTTTCCTGGTCGATCCGATGAAGCTCTTATTCGCTTTTCTTACGTTTTCTACAAACAGGTGGCTACTACCTAGCTCATTTCAATGAACAATAAATACATAATTATCAATGGATTATGATTTTTGATTGCATCAATTTGCATCGTTTTGCATCATTTTAATGATTGTATGGTTGTTTAAAATCCGCTTAACCTCCTTATATTTCAATTAAATCATTTTTTGGTTTGCACTATTTGCATCATTTGCATCGAGTTTTTTTAATTTTGATTTTCTATCCGATCAGGGATTTGATATTGGTAGAAAAGTGAACCCCCGAAACATCATTACATCGAAGATAACAAATATATAATCGCTACACGATAAATTCTCTTTTGTGGACATTGTGCTACCAATATTCAATCACTACGCAATATTTTGGCACTTTCCCATGCCAAGTTGCAATTTGCGAAATATGGGTTGATATATCAAAAAAACGGTTTTTATTTTATATATATTTTAAATCATTTATTAATGCTGAGAAACCCCCAACCCACTTTGACAAAGCCGGGCGGGTTCATTCTCTTTAAAGTATTCTTGAATCTTTAGTTAGTGGAAATAGTTCTAATTATTTCATTGACTTTAGTCGAAATTTCACTTTTTCTGGGGATAAATCCCGAAATAAAATCATTCTTTCTTTTCACCACGAGCTAAAGCGCTTGGCTATTCATTGTTTTACAAAGAATGAACCAACCCTGCAATGCCGGAGGGATGACTAAAATCTATATCGCTCCTACGGAGCTTAGGCTGTCTGTTTGGGTTGTTTTTTCTATTAATATTTTTCCCCTACGGGGAATTCTTTTCCTCTTTTTGCAGATATTATTTGCTTTATTCTCCATATTTGAGAATTTTTAATATTTTTTGCAACCCCGGCAGGTGTGATATCTTAATAGGAAAAATCAACAAGAGATTTTCAAAGCCCCGTCGGGGCGACATTTAATTCTTATCAATTCTATTTGTATCTCATGTTTCTACCGATCTTATGTACCTACGGCACAGAATAGTATATCATTCCTGCATGCGCAGGAATGATATACTATTCTAAACAAAAAAAGCTGTCCTTGCGAGACAGCTTTTTTGTAAATATCTATTTCCGTTTTTATTTCTTTTTGCTTTGGGTTTTACCTTTTTGGGGTGTCTGTCTAGGTGCTCCCGGGACTGATTTACCCTGCTTTCCGGCTATGTCCTGAGCTTCGCGCATTTTCTTAGCTAGCCAGCCTTCTTTCTTAGGTGCGCGTTTCATTTGAGCTAGTGTCATTTTGTTTTTTGAGTATTTGTTGATGTAAACCTGCTGTCCTATACTCAGTACGTTGAACATGAAGTAGTAGAGGTTCAATCCTGATGGGAAATTTGAGAACATCAATGTGAACATAACAGGCATCATATAGACCATGGCTTTCTGCTTTGGATCGGTAACCGTCATCTTCTGCTGGAAGAACATAGTAATACCCATCGCCAGAGCTAAGCCGGAGATATGGGAAATTCCAGCAATCGGGAAAGGAAGTGTGAGAATGCTGTCCGGTAACGATAGATCATGTATCCAGAAAGCAAATGGTGCCTGACGGAGATCGATGGCGGTTCTCAATACTGCCCAAAGAGCGTAGAGAATAGGCATCTGCAATACCAATGGCAGACATCCGCCGGCAGGATTAATTCCATATTCGGAATAAATCTTCATTACTTCTTGATTTTGCTTTGTCGAATCATCTTTATATTTCTCTCTTACGTCAGCAATTACGGGTGCGATTTCCTTCATTTTCTGAGCTGAACGCATTTGAGTAATCGACAAAGGATGAAGAATAATCTTCATGAAAATAGCAAATATAATGATAGATATACCAAAATTACCGATGAATTTATAGATCAACATGAAGAATGGAAGCATAAAGAATTCGCCTATCGGTCTAACAATCCACTTCCAACCGAAATTAACGATAGCTTGCAAGCCATACTCATGAACGATGTCATAAGCAATAGGACCAATGAATATCTGGAAGCTCTTTGTTTGTTCGCCACCATGATAGGGCATTGTAAGAGACATTTTATACTTCTCAAATGCGCCATTGTCCGGAGCTCCGAACTTCTGACCATTGAGAGTGGCGATTCCATCAAATGATTTTGCGGGCTTGGGGATGATAGCCGAAGTGAAGTACTTTGTTTTTACTGCAATAAAGTCAACAATACCAGTCTTTTGCTCCTGCACAGGATTGTAATCGGAAGCTTTCAGAGTGAACACCTCGCCATTCATCGACACCAGACCTTCGGCATCGGTTGATTCATCGACAGAGTTTCCTTCCTGATATCTGAGACCATTCCCCCACTCGAGCTTATACCCTTTATTGGTGAAAATGTCTTCAAGATTCTTGACTGTGATGTCAGTATTGACATGATATTTTCCAGCAAAGAAAGTATAGGTACGGCTAATAGTCTTACCTTTTTGTGGTTCAAGCTTAAGGGTTATCGAAACTGAATCATTACCCTTTAAAGTATAAAAATCTTTAACATTGCCAACAAATTCGTAGTAAAGATCTCTAGTGTCAACTTCTCTTCCTGTCTCACGTGAATTGAATTTAATAGCAAGTTCACCCATTTGAGTCCAGACCAGGTCTGTGGGGTATTTATTCCAGCTTTTAAATTTATTTAATGTCCAATGCTTAATTGTACCGCCACGAGTGCTGATCTGAGCGACAACCAAGCCATTATCGATAGTGATGATTCTCTCGGTTCCAGTAGCTAACTTTTCGAAGGAACCTCCGAATTTATCAACAGATTCAGTAGAATCTTTAGTTTGTTTTGATTCTGCAGTGCTTTTTGTGACTGGTGTGCTTGAGTCAGCTTCCGCTTTTTTCTCTGCAACCGGCTTTTCTGGAGGCGGTGGCGGCGGCGGAGCCTGATTGACCGACATATAAATCATCCAGACGGTGATGATTAGAGTGATTAATCCAACTGCTAAAAGATTTTTCTTATCCATGATTTCAACTTAATAAAATTCTAAAATAATCAGGGTACGGGATCGAAACCACCCGAATGAAACGGATGGCATTTAAATATTCTTTTCAAAGCTAGCCAAGAACCTTTGATAGCTCCATGTTTGCCAAGAGCCTCGATTGCATATTGAGAACATGTGGGATAAAATCTGCAGGAATCGGGCAGGAAGGGCGATAGAAGCAATTTGTAAGCTTTTACAAATATGATAAGAATATACTTCAATGATTAACCTGCTTTTTTCTGTATGATTCTGCTCTTTCAATCAATTTTTGGGCAACCGGCAGGACATCACTCAATTTTATCATCCCGGGTCGAGCGGGAGCTGAATTCCACACGATAACAAATTCACCGAGTTTAGTAATTTTATTCTTTGCAGAATAATCGTCAAAAATTTGCCTAAGACTTTCGCGTAACAAACGTTTAATACGATTGCGCATTACTGCTTTACGAATTTTTCGTTTTCTGGCTGTAACTGCATATTGAATCTCGATAGGTTCCGGTAATTCGGTTAGGCTTTCGGATTCGGGCTGTTCTTTATAAGAAACGAAAATGGCAGCATCTTTTTCATAAAACTTAAACGCATTTTTGAATAATACATCAAAATGAGTTTTGCCTTTTACAGTTTTTAGCTTATAATTTAGCATTTTAATCGCGCATTTTAGCGGGATTGTTGGAAAAGTTTACTGCCGGACTAATTGACAATTTAATAATTTCTAGCTAGGTTTTTTGTTTTCGCAACTAACTGTTAATTTATGTCTTCCCTTTGCACGACGCGCATTGAGGACTTTTCTGCCATTTTTAGTTGACATTCTAAGTCTGAAGCCGTGCTTGTTGAGTCTTTTTCTACGGCTTGGCTGGTACGTTCTTTTCATTACTGCCTCTTTAAAAATATATTGATATTATAGTCTTTTCATTTTGACGAACTACAAATTTAAGTCTTTTTTGAAAATAAGACAAAATTATTTTCAAATAACCCGATATTATTAAAAAATAAATGATAATAAACTATGGTATTTATGATAAATATCCATATCTTTTGCCACTTTCGTATCATGGACTAATGCTTCATTTTAATTTTCATTATATGTATATTCCAATAAAATACTTCGCTCAGTTCTCAATTCTGAATCAATCGAATAGCTTCGATTCTATCGGTCACAGGCGGATGCGAATAGTGAAGAAATGCATAGAAAGGATGCGGAGTCAGGTTCGAAAGATTATGCTCGGATAATTTCTTAAGTGCATCTATCATAGATTGTGAATCTTTTGTGTTCGAAACCGAGAACTTATCTGCATCATACTCGTGTTTCCTCGAAAGTATGTTCATAAACAATGAAAGTATCAGATCGATAGGCGCATAGAGCAACCCAAAGAATATCAATCCTGTATAGACGGACTTTGTGCTGATATAAAATGAAGAGAATAGCATATCTGAATTGATAAAAAACTGCAATAAATAGAGCATAACGCCAATTCGCAGGTATTGGATCACCGAACCGGTCAGAATATGCTTTAGCTTGTAGTGACCAATTTCGTGAGCAAGCACAGCGGTAAGTGCCGGCACCGTGTGTTTCTCGATAAGTGTGTCAAAAATCGCTATGCGTTTGTTTCTACCAAATCCGGTAAAGAAAGCATTCGACTTTGATGATCGCTTAGAGCCATCCATAACGAAGATATTCTTTAATGGAAAGTTTACTTTTTTAGCAAAACTGAATATAGAAACCTTGAGCTCACCTTCATCTAATGGTTTGAATTTGTTGAATATCGGAAGAATTATTGTTGGTGCAATGTACTGAAGAATCAATGATAAAACCAGAACAAATCCCCATAAGTAGAGGAAAGTCCATTTACTGCTATCTGCCAATACAAAAAGAATTAGTGATAAAACAGGAATGCCGATTAATGCAGAAAGTGAAGTTGATTTGAGAATATCCAGAATGTAAGTCTTTACAGTTGTCTTGTTGAATCCATATTTTTCTTCGATTACAAAAGTTGAATATATGCCGAAAGGCATTGATAAAATTGAATTCGCTATTAACAAGGTTGATATAAATACTATTCCGCGTATGACTTCATTTTGAATATTCGCCCTGACTATACTATCCAACCAGGCAAATCCACCTAGAAACCAAAAAAGAAGTGTGATTGAAAGCCCAAAAATAGATTCAGCAAAACCGAAGTATGTGTTTTCTTTAGTATAGTTCTGCGATTTTAGATATTTGGCACCGTCTATCGTATCCCTGAATTCCAGTGGTACCTCTTTGCCGAGGTTTTTCAGATTCAAAATATCTGCAAATAAATCAAGCAAGTAGCTGACAATTATCGTACTAAGTATTACTATACCGATTATATTCATTTTAGTAAATCCATTAATGCTGCGTTTAAATTATTAAATCTGAACTTAAATCCCTGATTTTGTATTAATGTCGAACTAACTCTCTGACTGAACGTTACCATCTGTGCTGATTCACCTAGAATTAGTTTAAGTAAAAACTCAGGAACTTTGAAGAAAGATGGTCTATGCATCGCCTGACCCAATATTGAAGAAAAATTCTTCATTGTAACGGGATTGGGAGCAGTAAGATTGACAGAACCACTAATTTCCTCATTTTCAATTATAAACCTGAATATTTCCGCAAGATCATCGATATGTATCCAGGACATCCACTGATTGCCACTTCCGAGAGGACCACCAACAAAAAGTTTGTAAGGCTGAATCATTTTTTGGAGTGCGCCTCCATTACTAGCAAGGACTATCCCTATTCTTGCTTTGACAACCCGAGTGTGTGGCTGCATTGCTTCTGCAGATTTTTCCCATTTGTCGACAACCTCAGCAAGAAAATCATCGCCTTTGATACAGTTCTCATCGAGAATAGTGTCTCCAGAATCTCCATAGTAACCGATAGCAGAAGCATTGACCAGAGTCGGAGGTTCACTTAGCTCTTTGAGAGCCTTAACAATTGCATCTGTAGTTTTAATGCGGCTGTTGAGAATTATGGTTTTGTATTCAGGACTCCAGAGTCTATCGGCAACCGATGCTCCTGATAGATTTACAAGGGCTTTAGTTCCATTCAATTCATTAGCGAGAACTTCGGTTCCCATTTGTGAATTCCATTGAATATGTTTATTCGCAAAAGGAAGAATTTTTCGTGATTTCTCGGCATCTCTGCTGATTGTAGTAAGACTATATCCATTCAGCAAAAGATTTTTTGCGATAGCTTTTCCGAGCAATCCTGTTGCTCCCGTTATGGCGACTGTATTTTTCAATTAATCTTGAAGAAAACTAGATATACATAAAATCTGTTGATTTATTGTAGAAAATAAAAAAGCCCTGACAGTTTTGAGCTGCAGGGCTTTATAAAGAATCAAAAAATGACTACTCTTCGCTGATAACCCAGACTTTAAGAGTAGCAGTTACTTCGGAGTAAAGCTTAATCTTAACGTCGAACACACCGAGTGATTTGATTGCGTCATCAAGCATAATGCTTCTGCGGTCGATTTCGATGCCGTGAACAGCAAGTTCCTGTGCAACCATAGCAGGAGTAACGCTACCGTAAAGCTTACCTTCTTCTCCAACCTTCATAGGTATAGAAATCTGGAGTTCAGAAAGCTTAGCTGCCAGTGTTTCTGCGACACCCTTCTCAGCAGCCTGAATTTTAGCGAAACGTTTCTTTTCTATTTCAAGTGCCTTTAAGGCTCCTTCGTTTGCAAAATAAGCAAGATTTCTGGGGATTAGATAGTTGCGAGCATAGCCATTCTTAACAGTGACTATTTCGCCCATCAACCCTAAACTTTGCACATCTTTTCTTAATATGATTTTCATTGTCTTACCTCATTCCAATTTAAAATTATTATTCAGCGTTTTCAGTTCCGACTGCAGCTTCTGATTCTTCGGCTACTTCCTGTACAATCCTGGGTGCTTGATGCGTTTGCTGACTGTGCTGTGTCCTGCCTCTGTGCGAGTTCTTTGGACCCATTTCAGTAGGTGGATTAGTAGTACCAGCCTGCAAAGCTCTTTTAGCTCTGAAATCGCGTAAATTCTGAGGAAGAAGCAAGGTAAGGTGACGCAAAATTGTGTCTTCCAATACCAAGAAGCGCTCGAAAATTGGGATAGCAGATGGGGAAACATTAAATACAACGTGTACGTAGAAACCATTGTATTTCTTGTTAATAGGATATGCCAGACGGCGGCGCCCCCATTTGTTCACCTCTATTATCTCGGCCCCATGGTTTTCAATGTAATTGGTTACTTTTGAAACCACGGATTCAATGTCGGATTCTTCCAAAGCCGCATTGACGATAAAAGTTGTCTCATAGACACGGCGCAAACTCATATAATCTCCTGTTCGAGTAAAGCTATGTAAAGCTATTTTGTAAAAATTAATTTTAGAGAACTACAAAAATAGATAAATTATACTTATCCACAAAAATTATTTTTCACAATCTTTTATCTTAAATCTTTCTTAAATAGCAGGATAACAGCTTATGATGAACTTTATTAGTAATTTTGACTATTATTTTTCATTATATTATATTTGTGTTATCATTTTATTTTTGTAATTTTGAAGTCCTTTTGTGCGTCTATATGATTGCATTTCAGGCTCATGCTGTAAAACTTACAGTGCGTAATTTACTATTTCCCGTTCTGATCGTTGTCAGAGCTTAGCAAAAATTTTTAGAAAAGGTGCATAATGGATTCCGAAACCCCGAACAACCAGACACAATTGGAACTTTCTGAAGTCGAAACAACTCCGGAAATTCCCGAAACAGTAAGCAATGATGTAATTGTGGAAACTCCTGAAGTGATTACTCCCGAAGTAGTTGAAGTCCCACCAGTAATTGAAGTGACTCCAGAACCAGAAGTCATAGAAGTTCCTTCAGTCATTGAAGTAACTCCTGCTCCTGAAGTAGTTGAAGTACCATCAGTTGCAACAGAAACTCCTAAAGTTGAGGAAACTCCAGCAGAGACTTCCGAAGTTAAGGATGCCCATACTGCAGAACAAGAAGAAAAGAAAAATCAAAAACAAGAAAAAATTAATGAAATATATGCTGAATTAGCTGTTAAAAAAGAAAATAAAGAACTGATTGAAGTTGAAGTTAAAGCCAGAATTAAGGGCGGCATGAGGGTTAGTTATCAGGATGTGCCTCTATTCCTTCCTGCATCACATTTCTCACTGAAACGTACACCGACCGAGCAGGAACTTAACGAAGTTATTGGTAAGACATTATTAGTTGAAATACACGAAATTCAGGAATATGACGAAGGAAGAAAAGCGGTTATAGTTAGCCGTAAACAACAATTGATGCATGATTTTTGGTCAACGATTAACGTTGGCGATATAGTCGAGGGTAAGGTTAGTTCAATCGCGTCATTTGGTGTGTTTCTTGATCTGGGCGGAGTCGAAGGTTTGATTCATATATCAAGATTATCACAAGTAAGAATTGATGATCCAAATAAGCTGTTCAAAAAAGGCGAGTTAGTGAAAGCTGTCATTGTCGAAATCGACAAGGAGAAAAGCCGCATTGCTCTCAGTAGAAAAGAACTTGAAGCATCACCATGGGTAAATGTGGAAGAACAATTCCCCGTTGGAACAACTCAAAAAGGCATTGTTCGCCGTCTGACTGATTTCGGAGCTTATATCGAAATGAGACCAGGTGTGGACGGTCTTTTGCGTACACCGGAAATTTCATGGACTAAGAGAATTAAGAAACCTGGAGACGTATTGAAGGTCGGAGAAGAAATCGACGTTCATATTCTTGCTCTTTCCGAAGAAAAACAAACTATATCATTAAGTATAAAGAATACACTTCCTAATCCTTGGACTGCACTGGTTGAAAAATATCCAGTTGGCGGAGAGTTTGACGGAGTTGTATTCCAGGTTATGCCTCAGGGTATTATCGTTACACTCGACAATACTGTCGATGGCTTCATGCCCCGCAGCAAAATGAAGAAGCTTCTTCAGGGAACAAAAATTCCTTATCAGACAGGCGATCCAATAAAAATCATTATTGCTGATCTAATTCCCGATGAAGAATCACTTATCCTTTCACCAAAGTTTGAAGATGATGGAGCTTATGCATCAGAGGACAAACCACATCATCAGAGATCACGCGAAAGAGATGATTCCAAAGCAAAGGTTCCGCCTGCAGCAGGCATCTCATTGAGCGACATGCTTACAGAGATTCAGAAAAAAGGTCTCCTTTCGATGGATTAATTCATTTGATTTATTTTAATCTTTTAATGGGGTTGCTATAATAAGTAACCCCATTGTTGCTATAATAAGTAACCCCATTTTTTTTTCCTTTCTGAATGATTGTGGTGCCGAAGCGCAGCGTAGCGATTCCATATTTTGTTTTCACGGATTCTTCAGTTACATACCACTATCAGAATCACTACACATTGATTTGCAATTGAATTTCGGAGAAGTCTCGAACAATTTCTATTTTTATTTTCAAAAATTATACTTAAATTTCGGCTTCAACGTTAATTTTCAGATAAATTGATTAGAAATAATATTTGAATCTTTATGCCCGGTCAAATCAAACATACTTTGTCAAATCTGCATTTTATATTAAGTGCCATTTTGTTCCTTATTCTATTCTCTAATTCTTCATTTGCCGTTAAAACCGGAGCAGATAGTTCTAAGATTATTCTCAAGGATAATAACTTCACTCCGCTTCAGATATTAAAGGGCGATACCTTAAAGATTGACACTGTAAAAACAAAATTGGATGCTATGCCCGGCGGTTTTGGCAAACCAACTTCCATGTATCAGGACAGCAATTATTCAAGAGCTTTGCGTTTGAGAATTCCGCTATCAACAAGGCTAAACAACGACCTCAGAATGTTTTCACAATATTTACCTACAGTTGCCAAAAAACCTTATTCTCCATACGAAAGAATCCGTGAGAATCTTGACATTCCTCCGGAATATTTCAAACCACTTGCCAGGGAGGTCTATCAGCACGAGTACAATCTCCAGCAGGCATCGACTTATAACAACACAACTCTTTATAACCCCAATGGACTTAAAATTCCATTTTCAATGATTGGGAGTTTTCTCGGACTAGTTGAGGATGTTTCGCCCGTAATGAAATATACATTAGAATATAGAACCAGAGTGCAGGTTGTTGTCTATTCTATGAATGCGGTGATCATAGCTACAATGTTCGACGGCATCCAGAGCCCCGGCGATTTCACTTACACATGGAACGGTCGCGACGATTCCGGAAGACTACTGCCCGTTGGCGATTATGTTGGAGAAGTCCGCATCGGCAAAGAAAAGCTAATCCGCAAGAGAATTTATCTTTCTAGATAAGCGAAGAAATTTGTGATTCTATGTAACTTTTTTGAGTTAAATGTGTTAAGTATAATATTATAAGCAATATTGAACTTTAAGATATCAGGAGGAAAATATGAAAAAATCTCTTTCCCTATTTGCTATGATATTTTTTACTCTGCTTTTATTTTCTCAAAATACCCATTCAGAAATATATTTTACAGCCTTTGATGGGATACCTATGGCAAAAGAAAAAGCTGCTTCTTTAGGATTATCAGATGCAAAATTAATAATTATTTCCGCATATCCTGATAAAAGTGTTTCATTAGGCGGAGCTTTGACTCGATGGCTCTATATTTTAGTGCATAATAATGATAGTCTTTGCTCGTACATTTCGGTGCAGGAAACGGGTGGGACATTGGTGGCTGAGCTTGTGAAGGAAAGCACTATTGATAATGTTAATTTTGATTATTTTATTGACCACATTAATAAAATAACAGATTTTACAGAAATTCCAGACAATTTGCTTAATTCAAACGACAGTTGGAAGGGAAGAAATGGAGAAAATCGTCCATTACTTCCTGATTCCTTGTCATCACTAAGATTAATGTTAACCTCGAAAAAAAATATACAATCTGATTTTGATACAACATCTTGGAATTTTATTTGGATTCTAGGATACAGTAGACTTGTTTGGTATCCTAAATTGCCTGGTTATATGTGGGAAGGAGGCCTTTATTATGTATCTGCCGACAAAGGAATACTATTAGAAGGGATTGATTTGGTAAATATTCCAGAACCAAGCAATCATTTTGTATTTGTAGTTTCTCCCAATCCGGCAACGGATTTTATAGAAATCTCTGTAGGGGCGAACGGCTGTTCGCTCTTACTAAGTGGTATAAAGATATTTAATGTCTTCGGTCAGAACTGCAACCCCACCCCAACCCTCCCCGCGAGCAGGGAGGGAGTAAGAATCGATATCTCCAGTTTGCCTCGGGGGATGTATTTTGTGCGGATTGGGGAGACTGTTCAAAAGTTTATAAAGCTTTAGAGTTAAGAAGATGTCCAACACCTTTAACGTGTTGGTCATCTGAATCACATAAATCACAAGAATCCCTATTCAGACAAATGATTTAAAATAGATATAAAATAAAAACCATTTTTTTGATATATCAACCCCTATTTCGCATAGTATTCAGTGCAGATAATCCCTTTTAATTAAATTTATCCGATCACTTTATAGCCCATATCTTCGACGGCTTTCTTTATGTCGTAGAATTTGAAGTCACCTTCCACATAAGCGGCATTTTCGGACAGTTTAACGTCGACACTTGTAACTCCTAATGTTCCTGTGATTGCCTTCTGCACATTCATCACACAATGATTACATGTCATGCCTTCTATGCTGATCTTGGTTTTTGAGTTTTCCATAATAATTTCTTCCTTTGGTTTAAATCTGGGTTTTATGTATAATCTGTAAATTGAGAGTAATACTAGTATAAAGAAAACTGATGCAACCAGACCATCGAACCAGGATACTGTTGACATGTCGTGGACATGCAGATGGGACATCTGAGCATGAGGATCAATTCCGGTCATGTTAAATATAAGATCAAGAAGAAGTCCGAAGGCAATTGATGAGACAGAAATCGTAAAGACGAAAATTGCAGTAACCTTTTTGCCTAGAACTTTTGTCAATACGGCAATTGAAGCGGCATTAGTAGCAGGGCCTGCCGCTAGAAAGACGAAAGCTACACCCGGTGAAAAACCCTTCATCATCATACTTAGTGCTATAGGTATTGAAGCCGTTGCACAAACATACATCGGCACACCAATCAGCATCGTAACTATCATTCCGATAATGCCATTACTTATGAATGACCCTGAAAAGAAATTATCGGGAACAAAATAGGTGATCAAACCAGCAATAAATAGCCCCACAACGAATTGAGGAGTGATGTCGTCCAGAAATTCTATGAATGGATAGATCATTGCCTTCGAAGCATAATATTTGAAATTTTTTACTTCGGGAGCCGGAACTGGCTGCTTCATCAGAGGAATATCAAACTTTTTACCAATATTTGTTTCAGCTGCAATTTCATCCTTAGCAATCGCAAACTTTGTAACTATTCCGCCTATCAAGCCCATTAACAATGCTGCAAATGGCCTGAAGATAGCGAACACCGGACCCATCATTCCATAAGTGGCAAGAATGCTGTCAATTCCCGTTTGTGGTGTAGATATAAGGAAAGAAACAACTGAAGGCTTGGAAGCTCCGTTCTTTGCCATATAAACAGCCGATGGAATAACACCACAAGAGCAAAGAGGCAGTGGAACACCGAACATTGCCGCTTTGAAAATTGATGTGAAGTTATTCCTGCCGATATGCTTGGTGACAAGATCCTTTGTAAAAAAAATATTCAGCAGACCGACGAAAACCAATCCAAGCATCAGATATGGTGCCATTTGGATGAATAGGAGCAGGACGGCTTGTAATATATCTAAAATTGCATCCATTGCAAGTCACTTTTAATTAAAAAAAATATTGACGATTTTAATAGGTCTGAATTGATAGTAATTAAAACTGTCAATTTTCATTTGATTTTACGAACTGTTTCGCGGATCAACTTGATCCTTACTTTTTTTATTTGCTATATTATTAGTAATTTAAAACTCATTGTTTTCTAATATACAAAATCTAATGAACGAAAAGATATTAACTGATAGATATGATATAAATGTGCGATTCGGAGAGACTGACGCAATGGGCGTTGTTTGGCATGGGAACTATCTCAAATTCTTCGAAGACGGGCGTGAATCATTTGGCAGGAGCTATGGTTTGAAATATCTATGGATATTTGAGAATGGTTTTTATACTCCGATTGTCAGTATAAAATGTGATTACAAAAAACCACTTTACTATGGCGAAGATGCCTATGTCATTACAAGATACAGAGACTGCGAAGCGGCTAAGATTCAATTTGAGTATGAAATCCGCAGGTCATCGGACGACGTTATTCTTGCAATTGGTGAATCCCTCCAGGTATTCATCACCCACGAGCATGAGTTGATTCTCACATCACCTCAATTTTTTCTTGAATGGAAGAAGAAGTATTTGGAGTGAGATCAATTATGAAAGTTTACATCGAATCCGATAATATTATCTCACCGTTAGGTTTCACAACTGGAGAGAATTTCTCTGCTTTACTGGAATGCCGCTCCGGAATTAAATTCCATAAGGACAAAAAGTATTCACAGAATGACTTCTATGCTGCGATTATCGATGATATTGCTTTGGATGATCATTTCTCGGAAATTGCTGATCCTACTGGCTATACACGATTTGAGAAACTATGCATCAGCTCAATTGCAGGAGCATTAAAGCAATCTTCAGTCGATATAGAATCGCATCGAACTGTGATAATTCTATCTACGACTAAGGGCAATATTGATTATCTCTCTGAGACATCCGAAACTTTGAACCCTAAGGTCTATCTTTGGAATACGGCAAAATTTCTGAAGGAATATTTCAAATCCCGGAATGATGTTTTAGTTGTTTCAACCGCATGTATATCCGGTATCTCGGCTCTATTAATGGGACAAAGACTGATTCAATCAGGTATTTACGATAATGCAGTTGTATGCGGATGCGATATATTCAGCTCATTTGTCTTGTCAGGATTTCAATCATTCCAGGCAATAAGCCATTCTCCATGCAGACCATTCGATGCGGACAGGTCAGGTATCTCTCTCGGGGAAGGTTGCGGAACTCTGATATTGACAAATTCAAAACCAGAAAAAAGTTCTATAAATATAAGAATCAGCGGTGGAGCTATTTCGAATGATGCGAATCATATTTCCGGTCCATCGCGAACAGGAGACGGATTGACTATAGCTATCGATAAAGCAATGGGTGAAGCCGTGTTTTCTCCTGATGTGATTGATTTTATTTCAGCTCACGGCACTGCCACTCCATACAATGATGAAATGGAAGCCATTGCATTCGCTACATCAGGATTGTTGAAATCATCAGTTAATAGTCTTAAAGGTTATTTCGGTCATACTCTCGGTGCAGCAGGGACTATCGAATCGATTGTAACGCTCGAATCAATGCGACAGAACGTAGTTATCAAGAGTATAGGATATGAGACATCAGGTGTATCGCAGGAATTGAATGTAGCAAAATCGAATATTCAAACACAATTAACTCATTGCCTGAAAACTGCATCAGGTTTTGGTGGCGGCAATGCAGCAATAGTTTTTTCAAAAGTAGAAAATGAATAGCAGGATAACACAATATTGCATAATAAGAAATGGAAAGATTTTTCTCAATGGAGAAGAGTTTTTCTCAAATGATATTGCCGAATCTCCGCTTGTCTTCTTCAAATCAGCATTGAAGCATTTGAATATATCCTATCCGAAATTCTACAAGATGGATTCGTTAAGTAAGTTAGCATTCTTAGCATCTGAAGTTATTTTGATTCAGGATAAAGCACGAGGAAGCTTTCCGAATGATAGAGTTGCATTAGTTCTATCCAATTCTGTTTCATGCCTTGATACTGATGTTGAGTATCAAAAATCAATTTCTGATCGGAACAACTACTATCCAAGTCCCGCTTTGTTCGTCTATACTTTGCCAAACATAATGATTGGTGAGATTTGCATAAGAAACAAGTATCAGGGGGAGAATATTTTCTTCTGTTCAGAGGCTTTCAATGCTGATCTGATCTATTCATACGTGAATATGCTGCTTCAGACTAACAAGGCTGATAAGTGTATCACTGGATGGATAGATTTTTTGGGGAATAGCTATGAAGCTGTATTGTTCTTGATTGAAAGAGAAGGAAATAGCAATACCATTGAATTTAATATTGAAAATTTAAACAAATTGTATAAAGGAATTTAAAATGGATGAATTAATTTTAAAAGTGAAGAACGAGATCATTACTGCTTTGAAGCTCGAAGGAATGACACCGGACGAAATCGATACAGATGCACCTCTCTTCAACGAAGGGCTTGGTCTGGATTCGATCGATGCACTTGAGCTGATTGTATTGATGGATAAGAACTACGGAATAGTTGTTGAAGATCCGAAAGTCGGTAAACAGGCTCTGGAATCAGTCAGAACAATGGCAGAATTTATTAAGAATAATAGAAAATCCTAGTAATGTCTCATAGAGTGTTTATTACAGGTATAGGTATCACTTCTGCAATTGGAGGAAATGTACCCGAATGTCTCGATTCTTTGATGAATTCAAGACATGGGGTCGATATTGTTACACTGTTGGATACAATTCATAAAGACTTTCCCTTGGGTGAGATTAAACTTTTAAATAAGCAACTTTGTGAAATTGCCGGCCTTCCGGATGATGAAACACTTACAAGGACAACACTTTTGGGGTTGATTTCAGTAAAAGAGGCATTAAAGAATTCAGGAATTGAAAATATTAGTGATTCCAGGATAGGATTCATTTCCGGTACTACAGTTGGTGGAATGAGCCGGACTGAACTGGCTTATGACAAAACCATTCCTGGAAACATAATAGACACTCATGATTGCGGTGAAAGTACTAACAGAATTGCATCAATTCTTGGAATTAGTGGATATTCAGCAACAATCAGCACAGCATGCTCTTCTTCAGCAAATTCGATTATGCTGTCTGCAAGGATGATTCAAAATGAACTTTTGGACAAAGCTATTGCCGGAGGAACAGATTCACTATCGCGATTTACACTTAACGGATTCAATTCTCTGATGATACTAGACAAGGATCATTGCAAGCCATTTGATGCAGAACGCAGAGGAATAAATCTTGGCGAAGGTGCAGCATATCTTGTACTGGAAACCGAAGAGTCGTTAGTAAAATCGAACAGAAAACCACTCTGCGAATTGAAGGGCTGGGCGAATGCTAACGATGCCTACCATCAGACAGCTTCATCACCGGATGGGAATGGAGCATATCTTGCAATTTCAAAAGCAATAACCAAAAGCGGACTTAATCCTGAAGACATAGATTATATTAATGCACATGGTACAGGTACAGACAACAATGATTTATCCGAAGGAATTGCGATTGAAAGAATATTCGGCAACAAAGTTCCACCGATAAGCTCTACGAAACCACTCACTGGTCATACTCTTGGAGCCTCTGGTGCTATCGAGGCAGTTCTTTCAGTTTTAGCGATAAAAAACAAATTGATTTATCCGAATCTGAATTTCAAAACAAAAATTCCTGAACTTACTTTCACTCCAAACATAGAATTAAGAACTAATGCGATCGTCAGGAATGTTCTGTCAAATTCGTTTGGTTTCGGTGGCAACAATACTTCACTAATATTTTCTGCGATTGACTGATATGAGCGTATTCATCAAAGGAATGGGGCTGATTGCTCCAAATTGGGATTGTGAGAATAAGAAGTTTCACATCGATCCTAATTCTAACCTTATACCCTATCTGACATGCATGGAGCCAGATTATAAGAAGTTTATTAATCCTGTAGCAATAAGAAGGATGAGCAAAATTCTGAAGATGGGCACTACATCTGCAAAAATCGCTCTCAATGATGCCGGCTTGGATAATGTTGATGCTATCGTGCTTGGAACGGGTTTTGGATGCTTCAGTGATACAACAGTGTTCCTAGACGCAATGTTAGATAACGCCGAAAAACAGCTTACACCAACAGCTTTCATTCAATCGACTCACAATTCTGTAAATTCTCAGATAGCTTTAATGCTGAAGTGTAATGGATATAATTATACATATTCTCATGGCGGTTTATCTTTTGAAAATGCCCTTACCGATGCTATTATGCTGTTGAATGACAAAGATGCTGAAAATGTGCTTGTTGGTGGTTTTGATGAAATCACAGATCTGATGTACACTTCGATGAAGTCTGCCGGCTGGTGTGTAGGCGATACTATATTTGGAGAATCATGCGGAATGTTTGTTTTAACAAATGTTGAATCCGATTTCAATTACTGCAAAATTGATGATATCCGTACCTCAACAACTGAGGTAGATTTTGGTAGAAATATTTTTAGATTTTTAGAGGATAACAATCTTCATATTAATGATCTGGACCTAATCCTTGAAGGATCAACAGATACAAGATGGTTAACAGAACAAAAACTGGCTCCAGACGTACCTTTATTTGAAATGTGGAAGCACATAACAGGTGAATCAATGACTGCTACCGTTAACGCTCTGAATTTTGCCGCTTCAATAATTAAAACACAACAAATACCTGATGAACTTGTTATCAAGGGTAGAATTAAAAGCAATTATGAAAAAGTTCTGATTTTGAATAATTTCAGAAATCTCACTCAATCACTGATACTGGTTTCAAAATGCTAAATTATCGTAATGTCAATATTGTCTTAGCAATGAATTTAGTGATTACCGTCCTCTTTTTTAAGAGTTCATTTTTATATGTTTTACCTATTTTGGCGTGGATTTATATTTGTGCTACGATCTATGGTGTTTTTATTATTAAAACGGGATACTTTCTCAAAACTAACTGCTCCATTAAAACAAAAGAAAGAATAACAGCTCTCACTTTTGATGATGGGATTGATTCAGAATTAACCCCAAAGATACTCGATATACTTGCAAAATACAATATTAGAGCAACTTTCTTTGTAGTTGGTAAGACAATTCACCAGAACCAGGAAATATTCGGAGAAACATTAGAGAAGAACAAAGAGATTTTAAACAGGATAGTTTCTGAAGGACACCTGGTCGGCAATCACACCTATAAACATTCTCCGACATTAACACTAAATGGAGTTGATGTTATTAAATCTGAACTGGTGTTAACTCATAAATTAATTTATGACATAACCGGAAAGCAAGTCCGGTTCTTCAGACCGCCTTATGGGGTGACCAATCCTTCGGTCAAAAAGGCAGTCAATCAGATGGGATATGACGTAATTGGCTGGTCGGTTAGATCACTCGACACAACACTAGCACCTGAGCGGGTTATGGCGAGAATTAAAAGGAAATTGAAACCCGGTAGTATTGTTCTCCTTCACGATAACAGAGCAAATACAGCTGAACATTTAACTGAGTATATAGATTATATTTTAAGCCAAAACTATCGGATAGTCCGGCTCGATGAATTATTAGGAATCAATGGATATGATAATTAGAAAAGCATTAATATCGATATTATTTTTAATGTTTCTCACGCTTGGATTGTCCGCACAGACAAATCAATTCAAGGATATGAAGGATATAGAGGGATTTAAGAAGAAATTTGAAGCAATTTCTAAAACGATTGTTACAATTCAAAGCAGTTTTTCTCAGGAAAAGAACCTGAGTGTGATATCTGAAGTAGTTAAATCGAAGGGAAAGTTCTATTTTAAGAAGGAAAACCTATTAAGATGGCAGTATGACAAACCATACAGCTATGTGATTGTATTTAACGGTGATAACATATTGATAAAGGACAGCAAAAAATCGAAAGTGCTGAACACACAGTCTAACGATATGTTTCGTAAAATCGCTGAGATTATGTCAATGAGTCTTCAGGGTAATGTCCTTAACTCTAAGGAATTCAAGATAGCATTCTTCGAAAATGAATCACAGTTTTTGCTTAAACTATTTCCTCAGAATAAAAATATGGCGTCATTTCTCAAAACGATAAATATGCACATCAGCAAAAAGGATTATTCAGTCGTGAAGCTGGAACTTGCTGAACCATCTGGTGATTACACAAAAATTGAATTTATTGACAGAAAAGTAAATGAGACAATATCCGATGAAAAGTTTAGTATTAAGTAGCTTCATAATCTGCATATTTCTGCTCTCATGCACCGGCTCGAAGTATTCTGGGTATGAGTTCATTCCTATATCTAAAGAAGCTGTTTCATACAAACCTATTTTCCCTGATTCTATTCAAACAGTAAAATTCAAATCAGAGATAAATATTTATAAGAATTACCTTACAGGATTGCTGATTGTTAAGAAGGAATCGGATAGTTCCCTGCACACAATTCTTCTAACTGAAATGGGGATAAAGCTTTTTGATCTTAATGTAAAAAATAATTCTTATATTATAAATTTTGCAATTGAGCAAATCAACAGACAGGATTTATTTGATCTGATAGCGCAGGACGTTAGGTTAATTTTTACAGATTATTTAAAGAACAACAGAATTGAGCTTTTTGCAGACAATAAATCAGATTTGAGATTATTAAGGATTAACAACTTTGGAACGTGGCTTTATCATTATTTTTATGCCGATAAGCCTTTCATTAAGAAAATCGAGTCGGCATCATCCGGAAATCCGCAAATAGAGCTCACAATTGAGTATTCAAAGGACTCAATACCGGAAAAACTATATTTAAAACATAGAGATTTTGATATTGAATTAGGTTTGGAGGTTTTGACTGATGACTAGTGGTAAGGACAATTTCTATAAAATAACCGGAATGGATATCATTGATGATCCGAACAATGTTAATTTATTGATTAAGTTTAACCCCGAGCATAATGTATTCAGGGGGCATTTCCCCGATCAGCCTGTTGTGCCTGGAGTTTGTCTCATAGAAATTATAACGGATTGCCTTTCAGGATTGTCGAGAATGCCTTGTATGCTTGTAGAATCAGATTATATCAAGTTTTTAAAACCAATTATTCCCAATACAACAGATACTTATACACTTAATATCGCTTTACATAAATTAAGTGTAGATGAAGTGAGTGTTGAAGCTATTATCAATATTTATTCTACAAAATATTTAAAGTTTAAGGGAATATTCTCACGATTGTCCGCATAAATTTCAAATGACAGAACTGAAAAAATACAATGATATAATCGATGAATTAAAGTGCTGTGTTATTGTTCCCAGCTATAACAATGACAGAACTTTGGAATCAGTTCTGAATAAAATCAAAATCTACACAACTAATATTATTATAGTAAATGATGGTTCAACTGATAATACCCGTGACATTCTCAGCCGGTTCAGAGATTTAGAGATATTGCATTTTGATTCAAATCAAGGTAAAGGATCTGCTTTGCTTGCCGGATTTAAGAGGGCATCTGAACTTGGTTATGAATATGCTATAACAATCGATTCCGATGGTCAGCACTTTCCTGAAGACATTCCAAATTTTATTGAAATGATAATTGAATGTCCAGGCTCGCTGATAGTGGGGAACAGAAACATGGAGCAGGCAGGAATCCCGGGAAAAAGCTCATTCGGACATAAGTTCTCTAATTTCTGGTATTCTGTCGAAACAGGCATTAAGTTACCGGATACTCAATCTGGATACAGACTTTATCCACTGAAAGCCATCAACAAGATAAACTTCTATACCAAGAAATTTGAATTTGAAATCGAAGTTCTGGTAAGAGCTAATTGGCATGATATCCCGGTTATGTCAGTTCCTGTTTCGGTAAAGTATTTCCCGAAAGAAGAACGAGTTTCTCACTTCAGACCGCTTACAGATTTTGCCAGAATCAGCATTCTTAATACAATTCTTGTAATTATAGCTTTGCTTTGGATAAAACCCTTATTTGTTTTAAAGAGTCTAAACAAAGAAAATATAAAGAAGTTCGTAACAGAACAGTTTCGCAAGAATACAGAATCTAATATTCGATTATCATTTGCAATAGCTCTTGGGATTTTTTGCGGTATTGTCCCTATTTGGGGCTGGCAAATGATAATAGCTGTTTCTCTTGCTCATTTCTTCAAATTAAACAAGATCATAGTCCTTACAGCTTCGAATATCAGTATTCCTCCAATGATGCCTTTTATAATGTACTTAAGCTATATCACTGGTGGATATATCCTTAACAATCCTAACGGAATTCAAAATCTTCAAAGTTTAATCTCATTCAATTTTATAAAGCACGAATTAGTTCAGTATGTTATTGGTAGTTTTGCGTTTGCATTAATCGCTGCAAGTGGCATTTTCATAATTAGCTATTTGATTTTCATGATATTCCGAAAGAATTACAGATAATAAAATGGGCGAAATATTTTTCAAAATATATCAGTTTTTCTTTTCTCACAAAGCAGTTTTTGTCGGATTTGTGCTGATTTCATTCTTAGCTTCATTATTCCTTGCTTCTAAGATACAATACGAAGAAAATATAGCCAAACTTCTGCCCGACTATAAGAACATGGATAAGTTAAGTCTGGTATATCGGAACAACAATTATTCCGATAAAATAATTGTTAATATTTCATTCACCGATAGTTCAAGATTAGCTCCTGATGAGCTGATTACTGTTGGTGATTCACTGACTAGGAGTTTAGAAGCTGATCTAAAGCAACATATAAAAAAGATAATCTACGAAGTAAATCCTAACTTTTTGAATGATATTTTCACTGCATTCAATGCCCATCTGCCCATCTATCTTGATTCTACGGATTATACTAAGATTGATTCACTTCTGATGGGAGAGAATGCTTCACTAAAGATGGATGAGGTTTATAGGACAATCACATCCCCGGTTGGCGCATCTTTATCAAGATATATGATGCTGGATCCCCTTGGATTAACATTTCTAGCGGTACAGAAGCTGAATTCTCTTCAGGAATTAGATGATTACACGATTTATAACAGCCGCATTTTTTCTAAAGATAAAAAGAATTTGCTACTGTTCATCAGTTCAGCTAATCCCTCCAATGAAACATCCAAAAATTCAGAACTAATTACCGGTATAGATAAGATAAAATTCCAAATTGGAAAAGACTTCAAATCTAATGTAAATATTGATTACTATGGATTGATCCCGGTTTCGGTAGGAAATGCAAGACAATTGAAGCAGGATATTATATTAACGGTTTTCCTCTCCTTTTTTGGTATAATAATCATAAATTTCGTGGCTTTCAGGAGTATCAAAGCAGCATTTCTGGCATTCCTTCCTGCCGTGTACGGTGGTGCCATAGCCTTGGGAATGATCTATCTCCTGAAAGGTCAGGTTTCGGCAATTTCCCTGGGAGTTGGTTCAATAATTCTTGGAATCATAGTTGACTATTCACTTTATGTGATTAGCTACTATCAGCAGAAGAAGTCTATCGAAACTGTAATCAAGGATATGTCGTTCACAATCATAGTTTGCGCTCTTACAACAGTTGCGGCATTTTTCTGTTTGTTGTTTGTTAAATCTAAAGTTCTTAGCGACTTAGGTCTTTTCGCAGGATTCAGTCTTATTGGGGCGGCATTTTTCGCAATTGTAATTCTGCCACATTTGATTAAGAACATTTCAACATCAAAGCCTGATTTCAAATTTATTCAGAGAATTACTAACTATCGGTATGAAAAGAATAAAATTGTAATATTAGTTTTGATTTTGTTAACGATAATCAGCCTATTTTACGCCGGAAGTGTAGCTTTCGAACCCGATCTGTCGAAAATGAACTTCGTTACTCAAACACTTGCCGTTGCCGAGAATAAGATAACAAATGTATCAGGAGCCAGAACGAAGACTATTTTTCTTATTTCAATAGGAAACAATCTTCAGGATGCTCTAACTAAGAATGAAGCTGTTAGCAATCAACTCGAAGATCTAAAGAGTCGTAAGATTGTCAGAAGTTACTCAGGCCTTAACGGGCTGATTCTGTCTGATTCGTTGCAGAAAATCAAGATTGACCGATGGAATGAATTCTGGACTGAATCGAAGAAGGCAAAACTAAAGCAAGCGATCGAAAAAAAGAAAATTGAATATAAATTTAAATCTGATGCTTTTAATGAATTCTTTGCGATGCTTGATAAGACCTATCTACCTATTGACACAAGATCAATTAACATTCTGAATTCAACTAATCTGCAGGATAAAATATCTTTCATTGATTCTAAGGTAATCATATCTACTATCATAAAAGCAGATTCTGTAAACAAAGCATCCATTCTGAGCAAATTTGACAGCAATCCGGATTCATTTATATTCGATAAACAGCAAATCACAAGAAGTCTTGTCAGTGAGATTAAGACTGATTTTGAGACATTGGTTAATTTATCTCTTATCGTCGTAACTATAATTCTGATTTTATCATTCGGAAGAATTGAAACTGGGCTGATTGCAGCGATTCCCATGTTTCTGAGCTGGTTGATAACTCTTGGATATATGGGTGCAACCAAAACAAGCTTCAATATTTTTAATATAATAATTTCTACATTTATTTTTGGATTAGGCGTTGATTACAGTGTTCTGATGATGCGAGGACTGACGCAGAAGTTCAAAACAGGAATTGATGATATGCCTTCCTACAGAAAAGCTATTCTTACCTCCTCATCAACAACAATTGTTGGTGTGGCAGTCTTGGGATTTGCGAAGCATCCTTCATTAAATTCAATCTATCTGATATCAATCATTGGCATGGTTGCAGTTGTAATAATCTCTTATGCAATAGAGCCACTGCTCTTTAATCAGCTAACACACCATCGTGGAAAGAAACGATTTCTTCCCATGACACTGTTTAACTTCATCTGGACTTTCATAACCTATATTATTTTCTTTACCGGCAGTATGCTTGGTATAATATTAGGCTTTTTTATTTTTGGTATAATCCGCACCAAATCGAGTTTTAACTTTAGGAAGAAGCTTTTTCATAAAGCTATATATAATCTTATGAAAGTTGCGTATTACAACAGCGTTCATATTCCGAAGAGATTGCATGGATATTATCCCGAAATATTTGATAAACCGCGACTGATTATTTGCAATCATCAGTCCCATGTTGATCTGCTTTTTCTATTATCCATTAGTCCTAAAATAGCAATGCTAACCAACGATTGGGTGTGGAATAGTCCTGTGTTCGGCAGGGTTGTTAAATTTCTGGAATTCTACCCGACCACGATGGGAGTTGAGAACAGTTTCGAAAAACTGCATACTCTCGTAAGTCAGGGATATTCGATATTAGTTTTCCCGGAGGGAACTCGTTCGCAGGATTATAAACTGCAACGCTTCCACAAAGGTGCATTCTTAATAGCAGAAATGATGAAGCTGGATATTCTTCCGATAATGCTCCACGGCACAGGCAGATGCGTTACAAAGGGAGAGATACTTGTGAGAAGAGGCATAATTGATATTAAGTTTCTAGACCCGATTAAATATGAAGATTATTCCTTAGATAAGGATTATCGCGAAGTTACAAAGGATATATCAAAATATTACAAGGATGAATTTGCTAAATTCTCCGCTGAAACTGAAGGACCTGAATATTTCACAGATGTTCTGATTAAGAATTATATATACAAAGGTCCGGTGCTGGAGTGGTACTTGCGTTCAAAGCTTATGATGGAGAACAATTATGATCCATTTAACGAACAATTGCCCAAGACCGGTAAAATTCTGGATATTGGGTGCGGATACGGTTTTATGACTTATATGTTGGCATTTCTCTCGGATAAACGTGAATTGACTGGTATAGACATCGATCAAAAGAAAATTGAAACAGCTCACAACTGTCATTTCAAACCGGATACTGTGAAGTTCCATTGTACAGATGCAATGAATTTCAATTTTGAAAAATATGATGGCATTGTACTCAGTGATATTCTTCATTATATTTCAAAGGAAGAACAAAGAGAGTTAGTGGATAAATGTATGAATTCGCTAAGTGTTGATGGTGTTCTCGTATTGCGAGATTCTGTGAGTGATCTTGAAGGCAGGCAAAAAGTTTCTCATTTATCGGAATTCTTCTCGACTACTTTTGGATTCAATCAGCTTGCAAGTGGAAATTTATATTATAATTCTAAGCAAGATATTATCGATATGTTCGTGAACTTCAATTGCAGTATTGATGTTATTGATAATGCAAAATATACATCGAATCTGACTTTTGTGATTAGAAAGAAAGCAATATAATTTGAATAATTTTGACATAGTTATTGTCGGTAGCGGTCTAGGAGGTTTGCTTTGTGGCTATACTCTCAGCAAAGAAGGCTATAATGTTTGTGTTCTGGAGAAGAATTCTCAACTCGGAGGCTGTCTTCAGAACTTTGGACGTGATGGTCATGTGTTTGAAACCGGGGTTCATTATATCGGTAGTCTGGGTGAAGGTCAGATCCTGAATCAATATTTCCGCTACTTTGAGTTGATGGATAAACTCAAATTGAAAAAGTTGGATGAGGATTGTTTTGATAAGATACATTTCGGTGGCAAAGATTATTGCTATGCCCAGGGCTTTGAACGGTTTACTGATACAATGCTTAGCTACTTTCCATCAGAAAAGGAAGCAATAAGTAAATATGTAAATAAAATTCAGGAAGTTTCAATTGCATTGAATTTGATGACCCTTACTGAAATCGATGAGAATTCATTCGATCTTGAAATCAATAATATAATTGCCAGCAACTATATCGAATCGATTACATCAAACAAAGATCTGCAGAATGTTCTCGCAGGCACCAATCCTCTCTATGCGGGAGTAAAGGGTAAATCTCCCTTTAGTCTCCATGCTTTGATTAATTATTCATTTATCGAAAGTGCATGGAGAATTGAGAATGGAAGCGGAGAAATAGCTCGCCAGCTCACTAAATCGATCAAGGGTTTTGGTGGAACTGTTAGAAATAATTCTGAAGTCAACAGTTTTGTTTTTGAAAATGATGAGCTAAAAGCTGTTGAGCTAATAAATGGAGAGAAGATTTATGCAAAGAATTTTATCTCGAATGTTCATCCGGCACGGACACTGGAGCTAATTGAATCGCATAAACTAAAGAAAGCATACCGCAAAAGAATAGAATCCTTAGAAAATACTGTATCTAATTTTACCATCTACATATCTCTGAAAGAGGATACTTTCCCTTTGCTGAATCATAACTATTATTACTACGGGATGGATGATGTTTGGTCTGGTGGGAAATATGACACAAAAGATTGGCCTCAGTTATACCTAATGATGACGCCTCCATCAAAGCATACAACGAAATTTGCCCGGAGTATGATTGTAATGACTTACATGAGATTTGATGAAGTTAAGAAATGGGAGCATACTTACGTCGGTGACAGAGGTGATGATTATCTTCAATTCAAGCAAGATCAGACTGAAAGATTGTTGAATCTAATTTATCAGAAGTATCCTGAGTTAAAAGACTGCATTCAATCTGTAAGTTCATCCACTCCGCTGACATATAGAGATTATACCGGAACAGTCGAGGGCTCAATGTACGGTATTCTGCATGACGCTACAAAGCCTCTCGAAACTATGGTTTCATCGAGAACAAAGATACCTAATCTATTCCTTACCGGGCAGAACATTAAGTTTCATGGGGTTTTGGGTGTTACAATTGGTTCAATTGTTACCAGTTCTTGTCTGCTTGGTATGAACTATATTGTCAATAAGGTAAAAGATGCCTAAATCATTGAAAAAGATATTTAAATGGCTGCTAATCTCTTTCGTGTCTTTTATTGCGATTGTAGTTGTTGGACTATTCATTTTTGTAAATGTACTGAGCATTAACGCACCCACTGTTGATACTACAAATATCAGCAATCAAAGAATGAAACTTGGAGATAATTTCTATAAAATTAGTAATAACTGGATTCGGAAAAACGAATTCGGTCTCTGGGAAATGTATGCTGAAGGAGATCCGTTCGAACGAGGACTTGCAATAGGCAAGCTATCGAAAGAACTGGTGCAGAATCAGGAGGAGGTTTTTATTACAGAAATCAAAAAATGGATTCCTTCTGAAACTTATCTTTCAATTCTCAAATATTTTGTCATTTTCTTCAACCGAAATCTTGAGAGTTATATTCCTAAGGAATATCTTGAAGAGATTTATGGCGTTTCCTTATCGGGTAATCCTAAGTATAATTTTATCGGCACTCCCTATGAACGAATCCTGAACTATCACGGTGCGCACGATATTGGTCATTCTCTGCAGAACATGCACTTGGTTGGCTGTACATCCTTCGGATTATGGGGTAGCAGAACTTCAGACAGCTCTCTTTTGCTAGGAAGGAATTTCGATTTCTACTTTGGCGATGATTTTGCGAAAGACAAAATTGTATGCTTCATCAACCCATCTAAAGGACATAAATTCATGATGGTAACCTGGGGAGGAATGATGGGTGCCGTTTCCGGAATGAATGACATGGGACTGACTGTTACGATTAATTCCGATAAATCTGATCTGACAATGTCAGGCAAAACACCAGTATCACTTGTTGCAAGAACTATTCTACAGTATGCGAAGAATATCAAAGAAGCTTTCGAGATTGTAAAAAATGCAAAAATGTTTGTGTCGGAATCATTCCTTATCGGCTCTGCGGCGAATAAGAAGGCAGTTGTGATTGAAAAAACCGATAAGATTACAGCAATCTATTCCGGAACAACTGATGAGATTATATGCACTAACCACTTCCAGAGTGATGAACTAATCGCAGAGAGGCTGAATGTTGAGAATATTCTCGAAGAAACCTCGACATACAGATATGCCAGAACAAAGGAGTTGCTTAACACTGTTAAATCAGCAGATTATCTGGCGATGGCTTCTGTTCTGAGAAATCCGTATGGTATGAATAACTCGGATATTGGCTTAGGCAATGAGAAAGCAGTTAATCAACTGATTGCTCATCATGCAGTTATTTTCAAGCCTGAACAAAGATTAGTGTGGGTATCAACAGTCTCCTATCAGCTAGGGGCATTCGTTTGCTATGATTTGGACAAGGTTTTCAATGAGTATCCCGGTTTATCAATCAACGATGAAATAGATGAACGAGCAATGTTGATTCCTGCAGATACCCTATTATATTCAAAGAAATTTCAGGATTATAATCTCTATAAAACACAGAAAACATTGATTGAAAATTGTATTAAATCGGACTCCAAATCTATTTCCGATGAGACAATAAAAAATTTCATCGCTAAAAATCCTGAATTTTATCTGACTTACAAAATTGCAGGCGATTACTACAAAGAGGTGGGAAACTTGGAATCAGCAAAGAAATATTATAATATGTCATTGACTAAGGAATTACCAAGTATTTCAGAGAAAAAATCAATTATTAAGTTATTATCAAAGTAACAAAAAAAAAGTTTATGATTAATAAACTATTGATCAAGCTGTTTAAGAGAATTTCATTCCAGCAAATGGAATAGACCATCTTTTATTCTCGCTATTTATAACGTACTTTTCGTTTTGAATTAATTTGAATAATTATTTGATTTTATATATTTTTGTTTTTTCGTAAAGGATCGATATTTCTTCCATATATTCCGGTAAATGTTATGGAAACGAATCAACAAACAACCAGAGAAAAGGGATATATCGGTGAGGATCTCGCCGGTAAGTATCTCGAAGAAAATGGTTACTCAATCGTTAAGCGTAATTTCACTTTCGGCAGAGTTGGAGAGGTCGATATTATTGCCGAAAAAAACTCTAAGCTGATATTCGTCGAGGTGAAGTACAGAACTTCCGATAAATTCGGTGATCCTCTTTTTGCAATTACTCCCCGTAAAGTGCAAAGTATGAGGAAAACGGCACAAGGTTATCTCTATATCAATAAAATTACGAATAAGGAAATCAGATTCGATGTGATTACGATTGACGTGCGCGATAGATCAGTACCTCCGAAACTGAATCATATCGAACAGGCTATCTGGTAATCAGTTTCAGAATTTATAGACGAAGCTCATGCCACCGGGATATACATTCAGCGATGTTGAGGATTTACCTGATCCTGTTCTGTGGAGTGCCGGTATTGCCCATCCTATTGCTGAACCAACGATAGCTCCTGCTATCACATCTGTCGGGAAGTGTGCACCTGCTTCAATTCTGAGGAAGTCAACTGCACTTGCAACAATCAGTGCGCCACCCCAAACGTAGTTCTTGTATTGAGAATCGGGATAATAGTCTCCATAAACAGTTGCAAGAAACACAGCCGATGAGAATGTAACGCATGTGTGACCTGAGAAGAACGATCTGCGGCTGTCAACATCGAATTTTTTATCCAATGGAGCTGATGGATTATAAACAAATGGACGAATCCTTTTGACCAGATCCTTTGGATAGGTTGGGGTAAATACCGAAAAGAGAAGCGTTTCGAAGTACATTCCGCCAACAATAAAGAAGTCGTTTTGAATTTCTTTACCTGCAAGCAAAGCGAGAGGACTAAGTCCCAGCGTTACAGCAAGAATATCGCTGGTATGGGAGATATTCATCGAATAATTGCTCGTAGCCCAGCGATCGAAACTGTTTATAGAGTTCCTGTCCAGAGAATTGATCTCCTCGACAGTCAGCGGCTTCAATTGAGAATCTAAAGAAGATGTCAGCACAGCAGAGCCTAACCCCACGCTAGTGATCACCAATTCCTTAAGCCAGTCTGCCTCGTAAGGCGATTGAGCTTTGAGTGAATTCCCTGAAAGAACAGGGAAAAGCAACATTAATGCAATTATTATCTTTGTTTTAATTTTCATTTCATAACCGATTCACTTTCTCTCTTCATAACCTTAACGCAAATTCACCCTTCTAGGCTAGCGGATGACATCTGAATCATACAAAAGTATCGTGACTCATCACCCAGATCTGGATGATGGCAAATTGATTTTTATGTCTAACCCTATATTTAAAATTATTTCCTTAGCCTGCTGTAAATTAGTGCAAGAAAGAATATGAATGCCTGAGTCAGAATGATGACAGCTCCACTAGGCAGATCGAAAATTACGGATAGAAATAATCCGGCGACTGAAGCAGTTATACCAAAAATGATTGATAGTACCGTCATCGAATAAAATGTCCGGCTGATCAGTCTTGATGCGGCAGCTGGTATAACCAGATAGGCAGCAATCAAAACTATACCCACCAGCTTTATGGAAAACACAATAGTTAAAGCTATCATCACCGAGAGAAGGTAGTCATCGAATCGGACATTGTGCCTGTCGGACTT
This sequence comes from uncultured Ignavibacteria bacterium, assembly GCA_903862655.1. GTDB lineage: Bacteria > Bacteroidota > Ignavibacteria > Kapaibacteriales > UBA2268 > CAIOZA01. Next base: position 77,720 of record CAIOZA010000015.1, on the reverse strand, counting down.
AGCCAGTTCTGTGTCAAATGTTGCATAAGCCCATCTGTGCCAGTACCTTGCTGAAATTAATATCGTTACAACAGCAAGAATGATTGAAGCATAGAGATCAGCCGCTTGCACCATCAGAATAGAACCGAACAGGTATGTGAATGCATCGACTGAGTAATTCTTCTTCAATGACAGAAAAATGATACCCAAAGCCATTGACACAGCAAAGAAAATACCTATCGCAGTGTCGCTTCCCAGCTCGGTTTTCTCTTTCAGCCAGGTTATTGCAAGGGCCACAATCACAGTTGCCGGTAACGCAATCCACATTGGCTCTGTACCAATCAGAAGTCCAAGAGCAATTCCGCCGAAAGCCGAATGTGCCAGACCATCACCTAGAAAGCTCATGCGTCGCTGAACGACGAATGCTGCATAGAAACTGCCGAGAAAACCGACAACGATCCCTGCTATGAGAGCCCGCTGTATAAATGGCATTTGCAATATGTTGATTATTTCCTGCATCAGTGGTGGTGCTTAGCCCCGAAAAGCATCTCATGAGTATGTCCGATATGACCGAAAGCCACTCTGAGTGCATCCTCGCTAAATGCAGAGTCAGGCGTGTCGCAGCAGATCAAATTCTTGTTGAGTACAGCTACCCTGTCCGAATGGTGAAAAGCGGATTCCCAATCATGGGTAACCATAATAATAGTTGTGTCGGATACTTTGTGAATATTTTCGATTGTCTTATTGAGATCCATTTCTGCGGTAGAATCGAAACCCGTTGCAGGTTCATCCAATATCAGAATTTTGGGGTTACGGACAATACTCCGTGCAAGATAAATCCTCTGTAATTCTCCACCGGAAAGCCTGCTTAAAGGACGATCGGCAAGATGCTCTGCACCAACAGTTTTCAATGCATCGAGTGCTTTTTCTTTCAATTCACCTTTAACTTTCCTTGGCCAGGTGGCAGATAGTCCAGATGCGACGAGTTCTATCGGCAATGCCGGGAAACTTCTGTCTGCTGTCTTGATTTGAGGCACATACCCGAAAGCATCAGAGGGAAGATCAGATGGTTTGCTTCCAAAAACGTAGATTGTTCCTATATTTGGCTGTATAAGCCCAAGTATCAAACGGACAAGCGTTGATTTGCCGCCACCGTTAGGACCGATCACAGAAATAAACTCACCCGATTTGATGGTCAGGTTTATGTCCATCAGTGCCGTGTGAGAACCGAACTGAACAGTTAGAGACGATATTTCTACAGAATTGGACAAATCAGTTAAATCCCTTTGTAATGTTACGTGCATTGAAACGAATCAAATCGAAATAATTGTCTCTGCCGGGATAACCTCCCAGAGGATCAAGTGTGAGAAATTTCAATCCGGCTGATTCAAGCACAGGTTTGATTGATTTATCAGGTAGTTGAGGTTCTATGTATAAAGTCAGTATTCCTAACTGCCCAATCCGCTCAATGAGTTCTTTCAGGAATCGTGCAGTTGGTTCCTTGCCTGGTGATTCTTCGATAGCACCGGCATAGTTCAATTCATATTGTTTCAGAAAGTACAGGAATGATGGATGGAACAGCATAACACTCCTGCCTTTATATGGCTGAATCATTGATTGGATTTCTGAATTCAAAGAATTAAGTTTTTGTATGAGTAATTCAGCATTTTGCAGATATTTTGCTGAATCTACCTTGTTAAGTCTGGATAAAATGGTTGCTAATTGAGGAACTATAGCTTTAACGGCGATTGGATCAAGCCAAAAATGAGGATCCACAGATTCTTCTTTATTTGAATGATTTGATTCTTCCGAATGGAAATGGCTATAATTGAGCAGAATTTCTTTTGGGAGAATATCGAGCAATGAATATTTATCTTTTCTATCCAAATTTACTGTCCAGCCATCGAGATGCTCCGAGACATAGAAAACACCTTTAGCATTGGATAATGTTTTTATATCATTTGGTGATGGAGAAAAAGTATGCTCTGATTCACCTGGTGACATAATAGAAACAACTGAAGCCGAATCTCCTGTTATTTCTCTTATAATATAAGCTAGAGGTAGATTCGAAGTAACAAAATATGCTTTATCCTTTTGTTGATTGGAATTATTGCAGGCAACAAGTAGAACTACAAGAAATGCTGCAGATAATGATATTAGGAAGTATTTTTTCATAGAAACGAGAAAGCAATTGCTGATGAAAAATTAGAGTCGGTTTATACACGTCAATTTGTTAAAAATATTGGAAGAATATTAACCAGATGTTTCTTTCAGCATTTTTGGTATAATCATTGCTTAGTATAAGTCTGTATTCTATATAATAATGTGTGTTGGATATTATGATTATTGCCGTTAAACCATTTGAATTATTGAACAAAGCAGTACTTGTTCTGAGTTGTTTCCTTTTGTCGTCTTTGTTGATCAAGTCCCAGACTTTCTTAGCGAGTCCTTCAAACTGGATGCTTCCAAACGGTAATTCTGAAGCTACCCGTATTCAAAAGACGAAATCCGGCAGTCAGACTCTCAGCAAGTTTGAGGTTAAATGGTTCAACAGTTCTGTTTATGGTGATGTGCAGCCTTTAATTGGTAATATCATTAATAATCCAAAGGTGGATCCTGCCTTCACTTTTTCACCTAATGAGATTATTGCGGCAGTTGGAGGTAAGATTCTTATTGTCGATGCTACAGGCAAGACACACAAAACTAATAATTATCCGATGCCGCTTATCAAGAATGTTTCAATGCTCTATAGTCCAAATGATGTTCTTCCGGGTACAGTTTCTGACGATATACTCGACATAGGTCTCGAATCTATCGAACATCAGAGTCTGTTTGACTCTCTGACTTTTGCTTTCATCGGACGCTACGATCTGGCTCCCGATACAGTGAAGATTCTGCGTCGCCTTGCTCTTGACATTCGCAACTATCCCAAAAATACTTTTGCTTCAATAACTCCGATTTTCGGTAAAAGCTCCGGAGCAGACCAGCTGATTTATGCACTTGTTAACATGACCAAACCAGTTATTGATACTTCTTTAGCCAATAAAAATCAATTTTTCCGCGGTATAGCTCTTTTTAACACAGCAGATTCACTGCCGGCTTTTCCGGTTAATGACATTGGCGACGACACAAACAACCGCGTGCTTCTTGGTCCGATTGTGAGTTTATCTCCACCATCTCTTTACAGAGAGTTTGGAACCAACAATATGACAATGCTTCTGCCTGCTTTTTGCGATATAGATACAAGCAATGCTTTTAATTTTGAAATAACAAACAAATTAGGACAGAAGACCAAGACAAATAATCCTTATCTGCTCAGTTATAACATTACACAACCTAACATAGCAGTATTAGGTAATTTTGACTTCAGTTCTCTTATTGATACAACATCAACAAAGCCTGTAATCAAGCAGTATTTCGCTGAATATATGGATCTGCCCGGAAATTCCATTTTATGCAAGATAGTTTCCGAAGAATATACAGGTTTCGATGGTTCCGATGGTATAGCCAAAATTCATCTATTCGATCCTAGTGATGCTCCTATAACTTCTTTAGGAAGTGATGATTTAAAACCATTTACCGGCAAGAAGAATCATGGCTGGTCGATTGCTGTTGGTGATCTTGATGGATCAACATCTAATGAATGGCTTCCTTATTATCCCAACAATAAGGGACAGGAAATCATCGTAACTCAAACAACAAAAAATCTGGCTGTAGCCGAGAGCAGACTTATGATACTCCGCTACCGTCCTTCGCTTTCCAAAATACCAAAGGTATCGCCACCAAATTCATTTCTCATGCAGTTCGATACAATAGCTACTCAGCAGATAAACGGTTGGATAGCAGCAGTGAATGATCTCGATGGGGCAATAGACGGCAAAGATGAAGTAGTTCTGGTTGACGGTGCAAACTTAACTGTTTTACGAATGAAGAACTACAGCGATAATACTTTCCGTTCGGGTAAGGTATTCGATACAGTTTTTGCAGTAACTTTCCCAAATGAAACCATATTTTCAGCAGAAGTTGCTGATGTTGACGGAGATGGAAAGAACGATCTGGTTGCCACAACCAACAAGGGAACTTACCTTATAGGATCGCAGCAACCGGGGTTATTGAAAATACTTACACCCAAATCACCCCCAGCAACTTTTTGCGAAGGTGAGAAAATAGACATTAAATGGTATGCAAAGCAAAAATTCCCCAAAGGAATAGAAGTAAAATTTGTCCCAAAAATCGCTGGAAATCTTGTAAATGATTCTTCGATGGTTCTCAGAACTATAATCCCTGCACTTAAAGATACAGATCAGGTCAGCATTATTGTTGATAGTAATTTCATAGGAAAGACCGGGGTTTTCGTTATCTGGGGGATAGGCTCCAAAATTGCGTCAGATACATCATCTGACTTCACATTCAATGGCAAATCTTTTGCTGTCGATACTTTCTGGAATCAGAGCTATCGCGCCGGAGAAAGTTTCTTCCTCAAATGTAAAAGCTCATGTTATGACAGTGTTCATTTCCAGTTTAGAGTCAATACATCGTGGATAGATTTTCTTACTAAACAAAAGATTACTCAGGACAGCTTCTGGCTTCAGGCAATTGCACCCTGCATCGATGGATACTTCTGTTCAATGGCAGACACAAATGTTACAATAGACATAAGATATATTGTTTCTACTGCTTTAAAAAGTGACACATCTTCATCACATACTGTAATGATACTACCTGCAACGTTCCCTGTAACTTGGGATACGAACACAACAGCATGCCCGACAAAGGTGTTCAAATGGAGATATGGTAATTTCCTCTTCCCCTGCGATACAATAGAGGCGTTGGCTTCTTTTGACGGTGGTTTGACTTATACTTCAGTAGGTTACGCCCGTGCTATAGATCAGGAATTCATCTGGAGAGTTCCGACAAATCAGCCGGATTCGGTTTTGTTCCGATTCTGTGCAGTCGGATCGTGTATGAGGATGGATACCGTTGTAGCAGGGTATAAAGCACAATATATCAGCATCGTAGCACCCAATCCGCTCAATCCGACGCGTGATGTGCTGGAGATAATCTATTCAATTCCCGATCAGACGAAAGTAAATATAAAGATACTCGATGAGAGCAACAGACTTGTCCGCTTTCTCATAGACGGAGAATCTCGTAACGCTAACACTGTTTACTGCGACAAATGGGATGGAACACTGACTGACGGCACACTTGCCGCAAACGGTATGTACTTCATAAGTCTGGAGATATCAAACACACACAGAGAGATTTATCCTGTGTTTGTGAGGAAGTAGTTATCTATATTTTGGATAACTATTTGTCTTCTACCTCGACCATTCCTCGTGGAAGAGAGAAATGAAAATAGATTTTATCTATTTCGAACCTTATTTGTGTTTTCTTTTTTTTTTTGATTATCACATAAATAATTTCCCTAAATTTTATCCAAATCCCTCTTTTTATTTTCATTAAATTATCCTAAATTGATAATATTAAGAATACTTAAATAGAAATATCTCAATAAATTTCTGTTATTATATACTTTATTCTTTTTTAAAAAGGTAATTTTTATGTTAGAGTCACAAGTTCTTATTTTTGAATCCTCAACCAACAAGTTTGCTATTGATCTTGACTATGTTTTAGAAATTGTTAGAATGCCTAAGTACATGAAAATCCCGAATGCATCAAAAAATGTACGCGGAGTTATGAACCTCAGAGACAGAATTATTCCTCTTATTGATCTTAGACGGATGCTTGGATTCAAATCACTCGAGGATGAAGCGAAGGAAATGATAGATATGCTCAAAGAACGTGAACAGGATCATGTCAATTGGGTTGATTCACTCATCGCGTCTGTTAACGACCGCACCGAATTTAAACTTACAACCGATCCCAGAATGTGCAAATTCGGCAAATGGTTCTATGCATTTAAAACAAATAACATTGTTCTTTCCAACTTTCTCTCTAACTTTGAGAAACCACATAACAGTATTCACGCCATGGGTATTCATGTTAAAGAGCTTGAGCATCAGAATAAATTTACTGAGGCGTTGGATCTTTGTATTGATGGAAGGGACAAGGAACTTGTTGCAATAAGAAAACTTTTTTCAGAGCTTTATAATATCGTTCAAACCAGTTATCAGGAATTCGCCGTTATAATCAATACTAATGGTGTACTCCAATCGTTTAACGCTGATAAAATTGACAAAATCGCGAATATCTCCCAAGAAAGTTATGCAAAGCTCGAAAATGACAGATTTGGCGGAAATGTAAAAGAAGTTATAAATATTGATAATTCAATTGTTTTGAAATTGGATATTGTCAGATTATTAAGTGAATTATAGTTTTTTGTTTCTGACTTTCTTTACGTTTTTGACTGAGAAAATCTGCTCCGGATTGATATCCATTAATGGATAATAATTTAACAGATTTCAAAACTTATCATTTTTTCATTGTTTATTAATAATAAATTCATTTATTTGTAGTCTCTATCATATTACATTTGTAATTATTTTCGAGGGCGATTGTGAAAATACTAGTAATTGAGGACGAAAGAAAAGTAGCCAGCTTCATTAAACATGGCTTGGAAGAAGAAAGATATATTGTAGAAACCGCCGCCGATGGTGTTACAGGCCTCGAAATGGCTATGAATAACGAATTCGATGCAATCCTTCTGGATGTGATGCTTCCGGGCAAGGATGGCTTCACAGTTCTACGTGAGCTGAGAGAAGCTGGTTTTGTAACTCCAATTCTTATGCTGACTGCACGCGGAACAACTGAGGACAGGGTACAAGGTTTAGATCTTGGTGCTGATGACTATCTGCCCAAACCATTCAGCTTCGAAGAGCTTGCGGCTCGACTTAGGTCAATTCTAAGACGTTCCAGCCCGGAAAAAACAACAAAGATGAAATGTGCCGATCTGGTTCTCGATACAGTATCTCACTTGGGGTTCCGTTTTAACAAGGAAATTGAACTCACCACAAAAGAGTATGGTTTGCTTGAATATTTATTAAAGAATAAGAATCGTATTCTCAGCAGAAGTACAATTACTCAGCATGTATGGAAGCACAATTTTGATCCTGAATCAAATATTATCGATGTTTATATCAAACGCCTCAGAGCAAAAATTGAACGTGAGGATGGTACAAAACCATTGATTCAGAGCATTCGCGGTGTTGGGTATAGATTGCGCGATGTTCCTCAGGACGATAATCTTGAAGCCGATGCTTAACTCTTACATCATTTTTTCTGTAATTAAATAATAATATATACTATGTTCCCCTCAGTCAACGAACAGATGGATTTTATCCGCTCGGGTGTTATTGAATTGCTTCCCGAGGATGAACTCGTACAAAAGCTCGAGAGATCGATTAAAGCCAATAAACAGCTTGTCATTAAGCTTGGATGCGATCCCAGCAAACCCGACCTTCATATCGGCCATGCGGTGGTGCTTCGTAAGATGCGCCAGTTCCAGGATCTTGGTCATAAGGCTGTCCTGATCATTGGTGACTTCACAGCTATGATTGGCGATCCATCCGGTAAAAACAAGACCAGACCTCCTTTGACAATAGATGAGACAAGAATCAATGGTCAGACTTATCTCGAGCAGGCAACCCATATTTTATCTGCAAATAGTCTTGATGTTCGTTATAACTCAGAATGGCTTGGAACTATGACATTTATGGATGTTATAAAGTTAGCCTCAAAATATACTGTGGCTCAGCTCCTTGAGCGTGACGATTTCACTAAGAGATTTACTGCCGGTGTGCCGATTAGCATGCATGAACTTCTTTATCCCCTTGCTCAGGCTATTGATTCAGTCTTTATTGATTCCGATGTCGAGCTTGGCGGAACCGACCAAAAGTTCAATCTTTTAGTCGGACGTGAAATCCAGAAGGCCTACGACAAGGAACCTCAATGTATACTCACTATGCCGATACTCGAAGGAACCGACGGAATTGAAAAGATGAGCAAATCCCTCAATAATTATATCGGTATAACCGAATCCCCGCGAGAGATGTTCGGTAAAGTAATGTCCATTCCTGACGAACTGATCACACGTTATTTACAATATGGTGCTTTTGCCCATCTAGAAGAAGTTCTAGCCATGAAAGCAGGATTGGCAGATGGAACTGTTCATCCACGCAATGCCAAGGTCAAAGCAGCCATGTCCGTCGTAGCCCTATATCACGATGAAGCTTCTGCTCAGGGAGCATTCGAGGAATTCGAACGCATTTTCGTCAAAAAAGATATTCCCGATGAAATAGAAGAAGTTACTCTCGAAATTGGAAACTCAGAACAATTGGTGATAGATGTTCTTGTAGCTTCAGCACTATCAACATCCAAGAAAGAAGCACGCAGAATGCTGGATCAGGGAGCCGTATCAATTGACGGTGAAAAAGTTGCCGATCCTTTTGCAAAGGCAGATTTTACCGAAAAGAGACTTATCAAATATGGTAAACGTAGCTTCCTCTATATTAATATTAAATAAATATTGGAAAAAATGTTATAATAAAATGCCTGGTTTTACTTCTATAATAGGTGAAAGATTCTTATCACTTTGAGTGAAATGATGTCAATAAGTAAAGTTTTTTAAGTCTCTAACCGATATTAATATAAAAAGTATAAAGAGCTAAAGCTAATGGCTGATTTAACAATTAACGGCAACCGCAGTACTTATGGATTGAACTCCTACAACTCAATCGACAATAAGTCTTTGTCGGGTATTCAATATGACCTGGTTACCGGAAAAATAAAAAAGCCCGAAAATGACAACCCCAGACAAAAAGCCGCGGAACAAAAAGTCGCGTCAAAAAAACCGCCAACAGGACAGAAAACTCTTACTCCCGAACAGGAAAAACAAGTACAGCAGTTAAAAGCAGCTGACCAAAACGTCAGAACCCACGAGCAGGCGCATTTATCTGCCGGGGGAGGTTTAGTCCACGGTGGAGCCTCATTTAAAACTATAACCGGCCCCGACGGCAAGCAATACGCAATCGAAGGGGAAGTCAGCATCGATTCCACCGTTGATTCCAAGAATCCTGATGCTTCCATCGCAAAGATGCAACAAGTCAGAAGAGCCGCTCTTGCTCCGGCTGATCCCTCTCCACAGGATCGAGCAGTAGCCGCTGCAGCCGACGCTAGGATTTCATCGTTACGGCAAAAACAAGCTGAGATTTCAGCTACAGAAAGCGGAACTACTCCACCTAAGAAGGTTGAAATGCCAAATGCACAAAGCCAGGTTGCTACCAAAGCGCTGCAATCCTATTTGAAAGCTACTACCGACTACATGCCCGGTGATTACATCAACAGATCAGATTCTGCAATGAACTTATAATTTAGCTTATAATAGACAGCATTTAGGGATAATATGACCCAAAAGCATCCTACAACTTTATAAACTTTTGAACTCTATCCCCAATCCTGACAAAATACATCCCCGGAGCCAAGCCGGAGACATCCATTCTTACTCCCTCCCTGCTTGCGGGGAGGGTTGGGGTGGGGTTAGGGGTGGATACGATCTGCCCAAAGACATTATATATCCTTATCTCGCCTGTAGGGGCGGGTTCTGAACCCGCCCTTACAAATACATTAATGAAATCGGTTGTTGGATTGGGGGAAATAAACCAACCAGTTGATTGCATATAATTATCATAAACATCTGAAGTAGATGCATAATAATAAATCCTTCCGGGTAAACCATAAAAAAGAGGTACTTTAACATTTCTGAAACAAGTAACCGGATTAATTATGTAAGGTTTTGTTAAATCAACGGGAATGTTATCAGGAATCCAGTTTAGTCCTCCGTTGGTAGTTCTCAATGTTGAACCAATTCTACCTACAGCTATACCATTATTTCTATCATAAAATGAAACATCGAATAATGGCATAACCATTGGTTCTAATGAATCTCTAAATTGTATTGACCATGTTCGACCACCGTCTTTTGTTGCTCCAATTTTAGCAATTTGCTGGTCACCTATTCCATTTGGGTCACCGCCGACCATCCAACCATTCAGGGAATCGGCAAAAAACATTTTTCCCATACTACCTATATTTGAAAAATCGTAAGACTGCCAATGCTTCCCAAGATCATTAGTTCTGAATAATGAAAACTTAAATGGACATTCTTTATCAATTGTCCAGCAACTAACTCTGATATAAATGGTTTCCGGTGTAAAGATTTCAACGCCTGTAATACTACTCATATTAGAATCCGGTTTTGACAAGTATGACCAATAATTACCCCCATCGCTTGTATAAATCAAATATTGTCCAGAACAAGCAATCCCAACCTTTTCATTTAACATTTTTACAGTATTAATTTGCTTATATTCAGGATAATTATCTTCATAGAAAATTGGAGTATTTATTCTTGACCAATTCTTACCTCCATCACCAGTTTTAATAACAACTCCTGAATCACAACCAATAACGGATTTATAAATTGTAGGATAGGCTATAGACCGTAATAAAGGGAATTGGTCTTTAATTCCTGAATTGAAATCAGGTTTATATAAAATATTCCAATTTCTACCTGCATCTGTTGTTTGATAGACTATTCTATAACGATAAGCATCATTACCAGCCGCAAAACAATTTATAGAATCGGCACAATCCATTCCAGAGAAAATAATATTCATATTAATTGAATCATTCGGAAAAAGTGGTGATGGTTCAACTCTAACTGGAATCCATTCTGCATTTACACTTTTTAGAAACAATAAGAAACATATCAAAGCTATCATCTGTTTTTTCATCACTTTTGTTCTTATATTTTCACAAACTTTTGAACTCTATCCCCAATCCTCACAAAATACATGCCGGGAGCCAAGGAGGAAACGTCGATTCTTGCTTTTGCCCCTCCTTTCCAAGGAGGGGTGTCACGAAGTGACGGGGTGGTCTGGATTTCTCCAAGCACGTCATATATCCTCACATCGCTTTGTAAGGGCGAACTGCCGTTCGCCCCTACGGATATTTCAATGAAATCAGAGGCAGGATTGGGAGAGATACTCATTTCTTCAACATTTATTCTATCTTTAACATCGGATAAAATTGTGTAATAATAAAAAATTTTGCCTGAGTCATTTGCAACTATTATGTCATTATTATTCGGTGTTAAATCCAAAGAAACAGGCACCATAGGGCAGGACATCCAATCATACATTACTTTCGTCTTCAAATTTAATACTATTATTTTCTTATTATAATAATATATGATATGAGAAAAATCCTTTGTTATTCTCTCAAGTCCGATACTACCTTCCAACTTCACAGAATCAACTAAAGAATCAGTTTTGGTATCAAAGACATAATATATATCAAGTGCTTTTACGTATACTAAACTATTCGTGCTGTCGTAATATATTTTTGAAAAGGGTCTGTTTGTTCCTGATGTATAATTAACAGGATTACTTCCTTGTACCCAACTATATACTATTTTTTGATTAAATGCTTTTAGCTGTTTGTACTTTCCAGTTAACGTATCGATTTTAGAGAATACCATATTAGATTCTGTGACATCGTTCCTAAGTGAACTGGAACCACCATAGTCTCTTGAACTACTCTGTAGAGTCATATAATCAGAATCGCCTGTTTTAAGATAATCAAGGGTATGTGCAGTCGTAGCTTGCCCAATCTTATAGACGCTATCCTTATTTATTGCAAAGAATGCCAATCCACCACATGAATAACGGTGTTCATAATCTGCCTGTATGGGTCCCTCTCTCCAGTAATATGTGAAATAAACACCTGCTTTTAGAACATAAGAATTATAATCAAAATCAAGAATAGAAAGCACCCTAGGATAATCTATATAACCTAAATTTGTGTATGGTTTAATATAATTGATATCCTTAGGACCATTAAAGATTGACTTTGCAATTCTCTTTTTTGTAAATAAATCATAAATAAATACATTTACGCTAAAATAAACTCCCATCGTAGAAGTGATAGGTAAATAGTAGCACAAAGTTCGGCCATCCTTAGAAAAAACTGCTGTAGTATAATCTTCAGGAATTATCAAAGAATCAAGTAGAGTGCCTGACTTTGAATCCCAATAATACACTATTTTATTAGCATGTAAAGTATAGAATTTACTGCCATCTTCATTGAAATGAACAGCATTCAATTTATTAATTTTTAGCATCTGTTCTTTATAAATGTAACGATATTCCCAGCCTGATGTCTGCCCAAATACTATCTCGGCTGAGATTAACCATAGAATAACCAGCAACTTTTTCATTATGATAATCCTTAAATTTTAATAAACTTTTGATCTCTATCCCCAATCCTCACAAAATACATGCCCGGAGCCAAGCCAGATACATCAATTCGTATTGTAGGGGCGGGTTCTAAACCCGCCCAAGTTGATGACACATTCTGCCCAAATACATTAAATATCCTGATATTTGAGTATTCAACCCCATGCTTAAGCATGGGGTTGATGTCTGATATTTCTATGAAATCAGAAGCGGGATTGGGAGAGATTGTTATATTTGATAAATCTGTATCAGTTTCAATATTTAGTTCAGTTTCTGGGTCAGTGGTAGATAGATTTGTTTTTAAAATCCCTTTATCAGTACCAACAATTAGATTTTCATTTTTATCCAATCCTAATGAGTAGATTCGTTTCTCAATTGAAAGCGGTGTGTCATATGTTTTTTTAACACTAAGTGGTGAATTAAATAATTCCCAATTAATCCCACCATCAACTGTATAGTATATCTTACCAAAATTAGTACCGATAAAGATATAATCTTTGGAATTTATAACAAATGAAGAAATCCCATCGGAAGCATCAAGAAATGCTTTATTTAAATTTATTGATGTTTTAAAATCATCAACTGATTTAAATAAGAAGCCATCAGTATCTAAATAATAAATCTCATTCTTACTATTGAACTCTAATTTAATAACACTTGGAACATAATCATCAAAACTATTAATACTTTTCAATAAATTCCAAGTTTGACCTAGATCTGTTGATTTTGTAACAATTGATAATTCATGAAAAATATAAATTTCATTTTTTGAATTTATATTCAAACCCAATGTTGCTATTTCAATACTATCATTTAAAATATAATACTTTCCAACATTTGATAACTTTTTCTGGTTGATTGACAAATCCGTTGAAGCAAATACTGAAAAAGCACTTAAAATAAATATATCCTTATTTTTTCCAGAACAAATATCAACTAAATATTTGAAGTTGTTATCTTCAAAGTTTACTTGATTCCATTCTTCTCCTTTGTTACTAGAATAATACAACTCATCATTTTCTTGATAAATGATACACAAGATTGTATCATTTATAATTTTCAAGTTAGTAAAATTAGTATTATTGTCAGGACGAGAAATTATTTTCCAATTATTACCGGAATCAGTACTGTAATATATGTCATTATTTATTGTGCAGTAAATTGAACCTTTAGCATCTGTTAGAATAGTATTAACAGTAGTCTTTTGATTCGAATTTGTAAAACAAATCCATTCATCTCCGTTATTTGTGGATTTATAACAATTAACCATATCAGAAGTGAATAATACTCCTGATGAATCTGCTGCAATTGTAATTGATGAATTAATCAGACCAACTGCTAACTGTTGCCATGAAATACCATTATCCAATGATTTAAATATCCCTTTGTTTTCCGTAGATAAATACATTGAGCCTTTTGAAACGATTAAATCCGTTAACAGATATTGACAATGAATATTATCAACTACTGTCCATTGGCTTCCATCTTCAGATAACTTGTATAAACCCGAATATCTGTCAATAAAATACAGATTAGTGTCATTAGGATTGATTACAAATTTAACAGCATTCTTTGAATCTACTCCGTCAGTGAATTCCTGCCAGGTTGAACCCTGATCTATTGATTTAAAAATTCCTTTACCCCCGACACCTAAATACATATCGTTATTATAAATGAAAAAGCATCCTATGCCACTAGTATTATCCTGATAAAAGAGTTCAGTAAAGGTAGCACCGTTATCAATCGATTTATACAAATAACCATTATCGGTGCCATAATATATATCAGCATTTGAATCAGCTAAGAAAACTGTAACGTAGTCATTATCACTTTCGGGTGTTATTCGCTTTAATCCTCCATTTTTTGATAACTGATGCAAACTACCATTAATATCAATTACATATAAGAATTTTTGGGTAAAATAATAATATATAATAGAGTTGTAAATTCCCTCATCAACTAAGCTCCAGGTATCTCCTTTGTTACTTGAAACGAGAAAGCCTGGCATAGTGCTTCCTCCGGCATAGAGATAACCATCATTGCGAAAAGCAAACGAATAAATTTCACCAAGTTGATCATTTGGAATTGGTTTAGATCCTATTTGGCAAAAACAGTCGACGGTAAATAGCATAAACATTAATGCAAACAATACAAGTTTAAGATTATTCATAATTCTATCCAATATATTTTGTTTAAATATTTTTTCGGATTCATAAAACTTTTTCTAAAATTGTCACATCTTATTATATAATGACACAGAAAAACGCAAAACGTCTCACGGATTTTGAAAATAGTCTGTAGCGTTCCTTTTGGTGCTCTATTCCGGCTATTCACTAATTTGTCCGTTTTGCCGAAAAAATACAATTTACACCAATTTATTTATAAAAACAATAAAGAATATACTTGCATCGTTTTAGAAATTAACCGGTTGAGATAAAGAACAATTGTAACTTTCATTTAATTAGACTTTATACATTTTACGCTCCTTTGACTTGTCAGAGGTGCGTTTTTTTTGTTACTTTTATTCAAAGCGGTTATTTAATTTAAAAATAGGAGATGCTATGCGCATTCATCAAAATATAGGAGACCTTATCGGCAACACGCCTTTGGTCAAAATCAACAAACTTACAAAGGGAGCTCCGGCTGAACTTGTAGCAAAGCTGGAAATGTTCAATCCATGCAGTTCAATCAAGGACAGGATCGCATGGGCAATGGTCTCCGATGCAGAAACGCAGGGACTGGTCAAACCGGGAACCGTCATTATCGAGCCAACAAGCGGCAACACAGGCATTGGCTTGGCTTTCACCTGTGCAGTAAAAGGTTACAGACTTATCTGCACCATGCCTGAGAGTATGAGCATCGAACGTCGCAAAGTTATCAGACGCTTCGGTGCAGAAATAGTTCTGACTCCGGCATCTCTAGGTATGACAGGAGCCATTAATAAGGCTATTGAGCTGGCAGCCACGTTCGATAGTTCGTTTATACCTCAGCAGTTCAAGAATCTTTCCAATCCTGAGATTCATCGTAAAACTACGGCAGAAGAAATCTGGAATGATACTGATGGGAAAATAGATATATTCATTGCCGGTGTTGGCACAGGAGGCACAATCACCGGCGTATCCGAAGTTCTCAAAGCAAGGAAACCATCCATTAAATCTATCGCAGTCGAGCCATTTGAATCACAGATACTTGCTGGCGGTACACATTCACCGCATAAAATTCAGGGGATCGGTGCAGGTTTTGTTCCTGATATTCTTAATACAGGAATCATAGATGAGATTATCCCCGTATCATCTGTCGAAGCCATTCAGACAGCAAAGAGAGCAATCTGCGAGGAAGGACTGCTTATTGGAATATCATGCGGTGCTGTGCTTCATGCTGCAATTCAAGTAGCAAACAGAAGCGAAAACGCAGGCAAGCTAATCGTTTGTGTTTTGCCCGATACGGCAGAGAGATACCTGAGCACTGATTTATTTGCCGATATTGAAGTATAGGATTAACAATGTTAAAAAATGAATTCGACAGATTAGTTGAAGAACTAAGCCAAACTGAGGAACATCCTTTTCTGAACAGGAGATCAGCAAGCGACAAGCCAATGCCGGATATTAATATCCTTAATGAAATAATTACAAGTATCAAGAAAGTTCTGTTTCCGGGTTTTTGGGGTTATACTGAGATAAACCCTCATTCAATTCAATATTACATCGGTGCAAATCTTGATATAATCCAACGCTTGCTTTCCGAGCAGATTAAGCGCGGATTCTGCTTCAGCTGCTTAGAAAGAGAGCCTAAGTGCAGGGAATGTGAAACTACATCGAAGGATATATGTAATGGATTCTTGAATGAGATTCCTAAACTAAAGAAGCTCATAATTAGCGACATTGCAGCAGCTTTCAACGGCGATCCGGCTGCTAAGAATTACGAAGAGGTTCTTTACTGCTATCCCGGCATAATTGCTTTGACTTATCACAGGATTGCTCACGAACTATCGCTTCTTGATGTTCCGATAATTCCGAGAATGATAAACGAAATAGCACATTCGCTCACAGGTATTGATATCCACCCCGGAGCATCGATAGGAGAGTCATTCTTCATCGACCATGGAACAGGTGTAGTTATAGGCGAAACTTGTATAATAGGCAAAAATGTCAGGCTTTACCAGGGAGTTACTCTGGGTGCAAAAAAATTTCCGCTCGATGAGAACGGACAACCAATCAAAGGACTGCCACGCCATCCCGAGATTGGCAACAATGTTGTAATCTATGCTAATGCAACGATTCTTGGCAGAATAAAGATTCCCGATGATTCTGTTGTTAAAGGTAATTCATGGATTACAAGCTTAGAAGATATTTAATAGAATGCTCAATCAAGGATGATTGACCTACCCGATACACCGTAGGACATGCATCCCTGATTGTCCGCAAAATATTATATTCAGTATTCTTAATTCCATCGAATTTAGAATACGGTTTTGGAATTGCGTTTATTCTATTGGGATTAATTGAAAACAATGGTCAATCAAGGATGTTTAGCCTACCCAACACAAATAGGACAAGCATCCTTACTTGTCTACAGAATATTTTTAACTCTTTGTATTTTATTTAAAACGGCAGTATCTGTTCGCTACCGGCAAAGTTATTGTCGCGTGGGATGTGAATTGAAATTGTTGTGCCTTCACCGACCTTTGAATCAACAACTATTTTACCTTGAAGTAAATCGACATATCTTTTGATGATTGTTAGTCCTAGCCCATTACCTTCGGCTGATATTATGTTCGAACCCCGATAAAATGATTCATAAATGTGTGGCAGATCCTTCTCTGGAATTCCTAAACCTTTATCTTTAATTTCAATCACAAGGAAATTTCCGATTTCAATAACAGCAATTGTTATATTAGTATCAGGGGGTGAGTATTTGACAGCATTCGAGAGAAGCCCGTTAACTATACCGGACAATAAGTTTGGATCGGTCTTGAAATAAAGGCTTGGCTGCTCTGCTAAAAATTCGAAAGTATGATGATGTTTATCTGAATCCTTGACTCTTTGAGAAATATTTTTACAGAAATCAATAACTTCAAGAGTTGAAAATCTCACAGCATGTCTCGTAAGATCATTCCTATTGATTACGAGTACGTCATCCAAAAGTTTAATCATGCTGTTGACAGCTGTTTGAATCTGTTGAAGTTGCTTGTCGAAACCCTCAGCCATGCCCCTCTCATGAAATTTTTGAAGGAGGTATGTAGAGGACATAATAACAGTCAATGGAGTCCTGTACTCATGTGAAACAGTTGTAACGAAATTAGATTTCATCAGGTTCAGATCTTTTTCATAGAGAAGTGCCTGAGCCATCTCCTCTTGAGCGTCACGCAGCTGATCTTCAGTAATGCGTCTTACGTCGATTTCATTATGGAGATCTTCCTGTACCAATTCAAGTCGTTCGAGCATATCATTGAATGCCTGACTTAGCTTTCCAAATTCGTCTGTCGCAGAGAATTCAATTCTTTCGTTGAGATTTCCAATTGATATGTGATCAATAACTTTGATGAACTCCTTGATTGGTCTTGTTATATAATTACTTAACAACTTAATAACCAATAAGAAGAAAGCAACAAATATAATCCCTATCAGATAAGTAGAAATTTTTAGAGTATGGAGACTATCCATGAATTCTGAAGCAGATAAAGCTAAATAAAGATGCCCAACTGTTAGATTGTCGTATTTGATAGGCATATACAAACGGACAGCAGACCCCTCAACAGATAGAGGCAAGTGTTGAGTGGGATTCATTTTAAAATTTAAAATGATGGCTTTATCGGGATTAGCTTCTGCTATCATCATATTTTGGGTGTCGGTTACAATAAGATACTCCACATCAGGGTTCATTTTCGAAATTCTGATCTCTTCATCTATTCTTTCTCTGTTATTGCTATGTATTGCAATCCCGAGATGGTAGGCAGTAATCATCCCGATAGAATTGGCTTTTTCGTAAAGTTTCTTTATCGAATATGATTCAAAACGATTAATAATTGATAAGGCTATTAGAAGTGAGCAAAGCAATAAAATAGTACCGAAAGAAAGAAATAGTTTCCTTCGGAATGGGAGATTTCTGTATTTTAATCGATATCTGTGTATTAAATTAATATTATACTGATCTTTATTTATAAAATAGTAGTAATCGGAGAATTTAGAATTTTCTTTAAGAATATTTTCTGTCCTAAATGAAGTATACTGTATTACTTTCTAAAATTTGCATCAAAAAAAGATTCATTTTTAGGATGCTACCTTCGAATACAAGAATTCTACTTTATTAAGTATTAAATTGCCATTATATATATAACTAGTCTGAGCTTATAATAATCCTCATCTGAAATTCACATTCAATACTACCAGTTCCGGATAATTCCCTGTCCTCACTGGCGGTCCCCACGAGCCATAACCCGATGAAACATAGAATTGTGTATTTCCTTTTTTCTTGTATCCCCAGCTGACTTCATAGATTTTCTCTGCGATGTAGTTAAATGGCCACATCTGTCCGTTATGCGTGTGACCAGAAAGTTGGAGATCAATTCCCGCATTTACGGCTTCCTGCAGTGCGAAAGGCTGATGATCCATCATGATTATCGGCATTTTCTTATCCACCCCTGAGAGTAGAGCGCTCAGCTCTGACCTCTTGCCACCTGAAAACTGATTCCTGCTTCTATCGTCACGTCCCACGAGGTAGAATGATTCGCCAATCAGTAGATATTTATCTCTTAAAATTTTTATTCCTAGCGATTCAATGTAATTCGATGCGCTATCGAAACCGCCAATATATTCATGATTTCCAGGGACAGCATAAACTCCGAGTTGTGAGATAATCTTTTTCATCGGCTCTCCAGACATACGTTTGCGAACCAGGGACACATCTTCATCCAGAATATCACCCGGGAAGAGAACAAGATCGGGATTCTGTGCATTTATTTCGTCAACAAGTCTTTTTACTCTTCCATTACTTATTATCGCTCCTATGTGAATATCCGAAGCCATTACTATTTTCAGCTTCTTTACTTTAGAGGGCTTGTCGATCGATATATCGAGCGTTTTAAGACGCGGGTTCATATCATTAATGAATCCAGCCACAATGATTATCAATGTCGAGAAAAATGCAACGCAAAGATAAATAAGCTTCGTTTTTTGCCAATCGGAAGTTATGAACGACGGGAAATAATGGAAGAAATGATTGATTACCCTCAACAGATCGGCTAAAACGAGGAAAAGAATAAAGTAGAGCATAGCCGCAAGCCAGAAAGAGCCAATCCAATTCAGTGCTATGGACAATTCTGTTAAACCGAATCTTTCTATCACTCTGCTGAGAATATATGACAAAAATAAGCCGGCAAAAACTATAGAATATATAGATTTAATAAGATTATTGCCCGGTAGAGCCTGCCATCCGCGAATAAAAATATAATAATTAACAGCGGAGTAAATTGTCAGAACAATTGTCAGGAACGTTGCAAGTTGGTAAGACTTCATATATTTCTAATAAATAATTTAAATTTTTGATTAATTTAGATATTAATCACGTAAACAGATACGAAAAATTTTCAATTACTAGATTATGTACAAGGGAATAATAGAATCATTGGAAGAAAAACTTTGCCGGCGAAGTTCAAGACATCCGAATAATAAAAAAAGACTCCAAATTCGAAGTGGAGTCTTTTATTTAGCATTAAGTATTATACAAGAATTCTATTTTTCTAAATCATAAGCTTTACATTCTTTTAACGACCAAGAAGAGGAAACTGTTCCGCTTTGAGCTATCATCTTATTATAGATCATGCCATTACCGCCGAAATTAATCGAGCGGGCATCATAACCAAGAACTCTCAAATAAGCCACGACATAGGCAGATATCTGTCCGGTATAGTCGTAAATCACTATAGTTTTGGCCGGAGGCAGAAGCTTTAGATATGTAGACAGCATTAGATCGCTGGCAGGGTTATTCGCCGCCAGAGGTTGAAAGTTATAAGAGCCTGGAATGTGACCCGGATCGATGTAATTTGCACTTGACCAGTAACTGACAATAAAGTAATTACTTAAGTTATCAAATACTGTTTTAGCACTTATTGTGGCTTCCCCAAATCCTCTAGCTAATAAATCTTCTACTCTGGCTTTAGCAATTTCTGAAGCTGTTGTCTTGCCGGTTGTAATCGTCGGCAAATTAAAAGTAGAAGAAGGCTTGAGATCGTCAGTTTTCACAAAACTACTTTCGTAGTCGTTACCAACATTAGCTGACCACACATCACAGCTTGAATTCCATGAGGACATACCAAACTTAAGAGAATAGACATTGGTTGCTCCTGCTATCCTTAGCAAGGAAACTGCATAGCCTGAAGTTTGACCGGTTTCGCAGACCAAAATAACTTTTACTTTGCTTTTCAGTCCATTTCCGCCGTAAAAATTCAACAAGTCGCTAAAGTTAACATTGATAGCCGATTTAATGTGCCCTTCTGCAAAGAGTGCTGATGAACGGATATCAATAACTGACCAGGTTGCATCTCCACCCTGAACTTTTGTTCTTATATCAGTAGGAGCTACATAGTTAGGCAGTGTGTTAAGATAAGGTGCTACTACAACAAAGGACTCCAGATAAGGTGCCAGAATGTCAGATTCTGTTTGTGCCGGAGGATTTGTTGTTTTATCTGAACATGATACTATGACAAACGCTATTAGAGCAAGCATTAATCGAAGTTTAAAACCTGTAGAAAATATTTTTACTGACATAATGAAAACCTTTAAATGTGCTTGTGAGAGAAATACTATATTTTTTCGCCTGCCCAATCTCTGAGTGCAATGAAGAAAATATTCAAGTTACTCATGATTTCATCACGTTTGTCAGCCGGTAAATTATTTAAAATTCCTTCGTGAAGTTTCTGGTATTCCGAAATAATTTTAGCAATAAACTCACCGCTATGTTCGGTCAAAGAAACCTGAATTGAACGTCTGTCTCTTTTATCGATAGCTCTATCGATAAGATTTTTTCTTTCGAGAGCATTAAGCAGATGTGTAATTCTGCCTGGAGTCAGCTTCATCAATCTGGCTAGTTCTTTTGTGTTAATTAAATCATTTTCTCTAATCAAACGAAGGCAACGGAATTCAGCAGGTGTAAGGTTGAATTTGTGAGCAAAGAAATACTCTTTAACCTGGCAAAATTTTTCCAGTTGGAGTGTGAGATTAGCTAGAAGGCTTGATTGTTCTGTTTCGACTGGGAGATTTGTTGGAGTACTCATCTTTTTCCTTTAGTAAATAAGTGTTTGAAAAATGTTATTTTACACATTAAATTTTATATTAACAAATAGTTAATACGCTATATACACAGAACATGTTAATTTGTTACATTAATCTTAATAAATATTAATTTTCTGTAATTATTGTGTTGCTAGTAACATTTTACAGTCATTCAAAAAAAATATTGCAAAATTTGAACAAAAAGCAATCTTTTATTTTTTTATTTTGATTAAAAGTCTTATTTTTGAAGTCCTTAAAAAATATCAATCAAGGAATTGAACAATGGCAAAGAAAGAAACCAGAATTAATATCACAATAGAGTGTACAGAAGCCAGAAAAGAAGGCAAGCCTGCATCACGCTATACGACACAGAAGAACAAGAACAATACAACAGAAAGAATTGAGATTAAAAAATACAATCCTTTCCTGCGTCGCCATACTGTTCACAAAGAAGTTAGATAATTTTCTTTGTTTAAGTTGTTACTAACCCTCGGCTGTGAACCAGCTGAGGGTTTTTCATATTTTAATAGTTAAATAAAATACCCCTAAATTAGTCAATAATTAAAATAATATGGCAGCAATCGGCACAAAAATTACTCCTGAAGAAGCTATTAACTGGTTTACCAATCAGGATTCGAACAATAAGTATTTAACAATACCCGAAGATATTTATCTATCAATAGATAATCAAACAGCACATCAAATTGCGGAGCTTTTCAATGGAAAATTCTTGATTAAGTTTCCTGAAAGAGAAATAAAATTTTTCGAATGGTTGAAGAAAGAAGATATTTCCGTTTGGAACGATCTTTGGGCAAATTCTGAGGAAGATTTATACTTTGCAAGTATCTCGTTTCTTCCTGTTCTGATTGATAAATCGATTGGATTTCCTATATGCGATTTATTGGATAATGACAATTACTTCTTTACACCGGAACATATTGATGGAGCCGAAGCAAAGATGTTTGTCGATTCGATAATGGAAAGATTTATGAGAAGAGATAGTCTTACTCTCGGTCAGTCTCTTCTGCTAAATATTTCGGCTATGCCAACAGATATCTGGCATTTTGCTTATAATAACAATGTTGCATTGGAAAAGGTAAAATTAGCCGTACAAGAGCTAATAGATGAGAATCTTATATTGCACCTGACTGAAGCTGAGCATTTAGCTGGTTTTATCAAATTCTGATTAATTAGCAATAGCCGTTATTGGCATTCTTATAAAAAAGACAAATCCATTCTTGCGGTAAAGTTCAATCAAATCGGGATAATCCTTTTTGATTCCGTCAACACTTGTAATTTTAGCTGAAAAGTATGCAGGTTTATCTATTACTCCTGTCAATATCCAATCACTTCTCTTTTGATGAAATCTCCTCTCAATTGTAAGATCTGAATTCTCTAACTTCATTTTCCCATAGAAGTAAGGTGCATAGCTTTTATAGCCGACGGCTTCAAAGTAAACATTCTGCGTGCTAAGCTTTTCGTAAAACTCAACTGTAGCACCCTGAGTGTATGGTTCGATCTTGGGCACAAAGATAGTCATGAACAGAAACAGCGTTATTGCTGTTCCGAAGAATAAAACCAGATAACCCTGCAAATGTTGTTTTTTGTAGAAATGAATCATAGAATCGATCAGTATAAGAAGAAAAGCAACTCCTACCAAAGCTTCATATCCCGACCAGTAAACATTTGTCTTTAACAGTTCCAATGTTAACTTATCTTTAATGTAAGGAAGAACTGAGCTAACGTTCTTGAACACGAACGGAATAATTATAAATAATGATGCGATAATAAGCCCAAAGATTCCTATCAGCCAATTAGTTGATGTTTTCCATGAATTATTCCTATAAATCAGCGAATAAGCAAAATAGGCTCCCAGAAAAGTTATCGGGAAATACGCAAGTGATGAATAGTGAACAATTTTTGTTTCGACTATAGAGAAAACTATTAAAACTACTGACAAGAGAATGATATTCCACAATTTAAAACTGCTTTGCTTGAAATTATCTTCCAGCTGAAGCTTGAATGATCGCAACGCAAAGATTGAGGCAGGGAAACATCCGATCATAAGTATAACAAAATGATAATAAAAAGGTCCGCCATGTCCTGCATCAGCTGTTGTCAAAAGCCTGATCTGATAAAGGATAAATTCAATTAATGACTGATGGTCGGCAGTGTACAGAATAACTACTATTTTCCAAACAAGAAACGGAGTCATCGAAATAATGCTTAACACTACCAGTTTCAAAAAAGGAAACTTCAGCTTTTTTCTGCCTAGAAACCAAAATGCTAACACGCATAATGCCGGTAGTAGTAATCCGACAGGTCCTTTGGTCAGAACTGCCAGAGATATCATCAATCCTGATATAACAAGTGTTTTATCAATCTTCCTTGCATTTGAGAACTCAGGGTTATCAGAGAAATGCCTGTAAATGAAATACACGCCTGTGAATATAAAGAGATTGAATAGCGGATCGATTATACCTGATTTAAAATAGAAATGAGGCAGAATTGAACCAAGATATGTTACTACCCAAAGTAGTCCGAATTTCTCATCAAAGATTTTTCGTGAGATATTGAAAATGAAAATAAGCGACACAATTCCGATCAATGCATTTGGAAGTCGAGCCGCAAATTCATTCACTCCGAATATATTCATTGATATCGCCTGAAACCAGATGAAGAGAGGAGGTTTCTCGCTGAACGGCTGATAATCGATTCTTACAGTAAGATAGTCGCCCGTGACAATCATCTCCCGCGCTGCTTCAGCAAAGTTGATCTCATCCCAATCGAACAGATGCACATTACCTATGTTTGGGATAAACAGGAGCGACGCAACAATAATAATCAGAATATAATATTTAAAATCTTTTTTTTCGGGCATACATTCACTAATTAATAATTCATGTTTTAGTATTTACCTGATGATATTTCAAAAAAATCACAGATGCTGTTATTCAAACGAACTTTTTTATATATTGTTGCTATATAAATTGATAAATTTGTTCACAACAATTTTTGAAAATAAAGAAAAAAAATTAAACAGAAGCTCTAACAACTCGATTTAGAAAAAATGAAAATTGAAACCTTATTGGCAAGAACCACAGTTCAGACGATTTTACGTTAAACTTTTTTATGCTACAAGATACAATATCCTGTCTGAATTCATCTCTTATTTGGGATAACGGCGAAAATGTGTTAATTTTGAAGTTTATTTAAATACAACGGATTAAAAGATTTATGGTGAAAAGCATGACAGGCTTCAGTAAAGCTGAAGCTTCAGATAAAGGGACAAAAGCAACTGTCGAAGTTAAGAGTTTGAATGGAAGATATCTTGATATTAACTGTAAGCTCCCAAAATCACTTTATTACAAGGAACTTGATATCCGAGATCTGGTGAAGGCCAATCTTGCAAGAGGCTCTGTTGCTCTGAGTGTCAACCTTGAGTATGAGTCGCAAGAGAAATTGTTCTCTATCAACGAGGAGGCAGCTCAAGCAACATACGATTCCCTTAAATCTCTAAATAAAAAATTGAAGATAAAAGAACCGGTATCACTGGACCATCTGCTCTCATTCTCGCAGTTATTCAATAACAAGCAGGATGATGTTGACAGTGAATATGACTGGAAAATAGTTCGTAAGGCAATGATTGAAGCATTGAGAAATCTAGACAGAATGCGTCAAAAAGAAGGACAGAACATCATTAAGGATGTTCAGGCAAGAGTTAAGAAAATTGGACATGCAGTTGAAAAAGTCGAAGTGCTGAGCGTTCAGCGCGTTCCTGATGAAAGAGAAAAACTTCGTCATAAAATCGCACAGCTCTTCGAAAGCGATGAAATTGATGAGACAAGAATCCAGATGGAAATCGTGATGATAGCCAACAGGCTGGACGTTTCTGAAGAATGCGTAAGACTTAAATCACACATTAAGTTCTTCAATGAGATTTTGAAAGACAAAGAACCTGTTGGCCAGAAGCTTAACTTCTTGGTTCAGGAGATGAATCGTGAAACAAATACTATCGGATCGAAATCAGACAGTGCTGAAATCTCTCAGATTGTTGTGAATCTGAAGGAAGAAATTGAGAGAATCAGAGAACAAATCCAAAATATTGAATAATAATTATAGAAATCAAATTTAAACTCATTTTGGGACACACCGGAATGAGTTTTCTTTTTTACACATGTTAAGACACCATTACACATTAGAAAAGCTTACAGATGAACTAAGGACATTATGCGGTTCTGTTCTTGTCGAGTGCTTCACACAGGAAAAGGACAGCCTGATGCTTGGTTTTTATGATGGCGAAAATATTTATTATATGCAGTTTAGAGGTGAAGCCAGATACGGTGCGCTTTATCTAAGACAATCATTCAACCGTGCCGGATCCAACTCAACAGATCTATTACCTCGATTAATAGGATCAAAGCTGACCGAAGTAACATTAAAGTCGGATGACAGGGTAATCAAGCTACAGCTTGGGAGAGCTACTCTCATAGTCCTTCTTTTTGGAGGAAGCAGGAATAATATTATTCTGGCTGAGGGGATAAACATTGTCGATTCTTTCAAAGCTGGAACCGACCTGAAGGGCAAGACAACGAAGAATCTGTTCGTTGATAAGGAATACTCAGAACCTGAAGATAAAAGCATATTGAAGCATCTTTCTGCTGTTTATCCTTATCTTGGAAAATATTATGCAAAACAATTTCTAAAGAACATAAATTTTAACACGGAAACAAAAGTAAGCGAAATCGGTCAAGATAAGCTTATTGAGCTGATTGAGTCGGCAGTTAAATTCAAAACCGAGATTCTAGCATCGAATGAGTTTTACCTGCTTAGAAACAAATTCGGTGAGTTATTGCTATCATTGATTCCAATTGATGATTATCCTGAGATAATCGGAACATATTCATCAATAAGTAAGGCTATTGAACATAGAATCAGGAAGGATCTGATTGAGTCAGAGGTTACTCAGCTTAAAAAGAATATCATTCCGAGATTGACGAGAATCCGCGATAAACTTCAATCGAGAATAGAGCAAACAACTCATGTTGAGTTGAATGACGAACGGCAGAAAAAGTACAGATTGTTTGCTGAATTACTTCTGTCGCAGCCGGATATTAAGACAAAATACGGAGATAAAATCGTCTTAAATGACTGGAATGGGGATTCGAGGGAAATCAAGCTTAAGACAGAGCTGAATCTTGCCGAGAATGCTAAAAGGTATTTCGATAAATCAAAAGATCTTGTTCAGGCTTATGAGGCAAGGCAAAGACTTCTGCCGCAATTGAAAGAAAAATTGAGCAGATCGTCCACAGCCTTACAGAAACTAACTGATGCACAAACAAAGAAGGAATTTGAAAAAATCATGGGTGAATACAAAGATATCCTCAAACAGGAAAACGTAGAACAGGAGCAGGAATCACGCTTCAGGATGTTTGATCTTGGCGATGGTTACATTCTTTATGTTGGCAAGAATGCTGCTAACAATGATGAGCTGACACTCAGGTTTGCCAAACCTAATGATCTTTGGTTTCACGCAAGAGGTTCCTCTGGTTCGCATGCAGTGCTGAGATTGAACAAAGAAGAGAAGGTTCCTAAGCATATAATGCAGAAAGCTGCGTCAATAACTGCTTATTATTCAGGTGCCAAAAAGGCAAAATATACGCCTGTTTGTTATACTTACAAAAAGTACGTACATAAGCCAAAAGGTGCTAACCCGGGCAGTGTAACTCTTAGTCGGGAGGAAGTTATAATGGCAGAACCGAAGATTCCTGAATAATATTACTGCAATAGGAATTTAATACTTCATTTTTTCATGGGAATTGTCGATATTACTCTTGGTGATTAATGCAAAACAATAAATAAAGTCATTTCCTATGTCCATACCTCTTCATCTATTACTTGGCAACAGTCAGGAAAATGTAGCTGACTCGAGTGATTCTAAGGCTAATCAGGCCGAGGGAGAGACTTCTGACATATTGATGGCAAACCAATTTTTCAGGTCAATTCTTGATAATCTTCCCAATCCTGTGTTCGTCAAAGACGCTGAATCATTCAAATTTATATATCTAAATGCCGCTGCTGAGAAGGCAACTGGGTATTCACTCGAAGACTTATCCGGTAAAACAGCATTTCAGATCTACACAAAGGAACTGGCAGAATATTACAATCAGACCGATTCAGAGCTAATAGTCACTGGTGGACCTATTGAAATTGAAACTGAACTAAGAAAAACCAAGAATAACACACTTAAGATTTTTAAAACAACTAAATCGCTGATATGTGATGGGAACAACATCCGAAGGTATATACTCGAAAATTGTGAGGATGTAACGTTTGACAAAATTGAATCTGATGAAGCCGATACGGGTGAATTTGTATTCAGTAAATTGTTTTATTCAAGTCCTATCGCTATTGCTATGATAGGCGTTGAAGAAAACACATATATCGATGTAAATGCATCATTCGAGGAATTCACTGGCTATAGTGCCGATGAGCTACTGCATAAGAAGATCGAGAATGTATCACTTTGGTCTGATTTATCTGTACTTAGAGAACTGATAGAAATATCAAAAGTCAATATGAACATAGACAATCAGGAATTGAACCTGACAAAGAAGGATGGCTCGGAGAGGACTGCGCTTGTATCGTTTGAATACATAGTTTCAGATGATGCACCATCTTGGGTTATCCTGACTGCAATAGATATAACCGAGAGGAAAGAATCTGACGAAAGAATGAGAATCGCCCTTGAGAAGCAAAAGGATCTGAATGTATTGAAACATAGATTCATTCACATGATATCGCATGAATTCAGAACACCGCTAACGTCAATAATGTTGTCGTCTGATTTGTTGAGACGTTACAGCGATAACTGGACAGTTGAAGAAAAGGCAAAGCATTTTGATCGGATTCAGAGTACAGTTCTGAGCATGACACATCTACTCGAAAATGTACTGACAGTGGACAAACTCGAATCAGATAAATATGAATTCAGTATAGAATTGCTAGAGCTTAATCCATTCTGTAAATCGGTAATCAGAAACATTGAGATCACTAATAAATTAGAAAGACCAATCCAATATAATTTTGTTACTACCAATGAGGAGATTTATCTGGATGAGACTCTGGTTGCCCATATTTTAACTAACCTGCTCTCGAATGCAGTCAAATACTCAACTCCGGAAAAAGACATAGTACTAAATGTTGAAGTTAATTCAGACGAAGCAATTTTCATAGTAAAGGACTTTGGAATTGGGATACCCAAGGAAGACATCCAGAATCTATTCGAGACTTTCTACCGTGCTTCGAATATCACAACTACTGCCGGCTATGGACTAGGATTGGGTATTGTAAAGAAATGCATTGAATTGCACAAGGGAACCATACAGGTGGAAAGCCAAGAGAATATGGGAACCACATTTATAATCAAATTGCCAAATTCACCACCAGCTCAGTAGAATCAGACTTTGCTATAATTGCCTTATTTTATTGGATACTTGTTTTATAGCTATCGAAGAAATATTAATCAAAATTTAACTCATATTTGCACTACCCAGCAACTGAGTGTTTAATCATAAGGTACATCTCGACACAACAGAAAAATTTTGCAAACTACCTTAATAGATACAAATTATTAATCAAATTTAAAAGCAGCATGCAGATTCATAAGTAATATTCGCTAAAAGTTGTTAAATTTGTAAAAGTAAATACATGGTAAAAATTCCGGGGAGTTTAATATGAATTCCAGATTTTTAGCTTTATTGATCGCAATGATTACTCTTCTTCTGAACTATGCTATGGGAGAGTCAAAGAATCCTCCGTCGGTTCAATATGAATTCGCTCAAATAGGAAATCAGGTCTGGATGCTAAAGAATCTAGATGTTGACCACTATCGAAATGGAGACACAATTCCTGAAGTAAGAGAGGATACAGCTTGGGCTAACACTACAAAAGGTGCCTGGTGCTACTACAACAACGATCCAACAAACGGAACAATTTATGGGAAATTATATAATTGGTATGCCGTTACCGATCCTAGAGGCTTGTCTCCCGAAGGCTGGCATGTGCCGAGTGAATCTGAGTGGAATCTGCTCGCAACTTACCTCGGAGGAAAGGACATAGCCGGTGGCGAATTGAAAGATATCGATCAGGCACTGTGGGTAACTCCGAACATTGGAGCAACCAACGAAAGCGGTTTTTCGGCTCTTCCCGGCGGATTCCGTGATGGTCAGGGAGCGTTTACAACTCTTGGGACTGGTGGCGACTGGTGGTCTTCAACTGTGGACTACACAGCGGATGCATGGGGTAGATATATCTACTACAATTATACCGGTATCTACAGACGCTACTTCAATAAGGCACTGGGGTTTTCTGTGCGATGTATTCAAGATTGATAGTTGTTAAGAGAAGGTCTATGAATTGTCATTGCTGTGAATGAGACTGTGTGAAAACTATGATTACGTCATTCTGAGGGAGCGAAGCGACCGTAAGTTCCGAAGGACTGCGAAGCGCATCCAGTGTTCATGCGTCCTGGATTCCTCACTACGTTCCTAAAGACCTCTTAATCTGACTTTTCAAACTATCTCGCATACAGGAATTTTAATTTCACAATAAGAGTAATTTTAAAGCCAATGCTGGAATAAAAAAAGAAATTATATAAACCAACTTTTGTCTTATTTTGTTTCCAAGATCATTATCATCTAAAAGTTAACTGTTTATAAGAAAAATCATTAATATTAATTTGATATAGATTTACTGCGTAATCTCCATTCTTGTGCATATTTACTACAAGTTGATTCGAAGTTATAAATTCAACATTAGGTTGCAAATAATTATACATGCAATATTTTTTTCTAATATCAATTTTTATTATTGGAATTATATCTAGATTGTTTTTAATATAATTCCCATAATCTAATATCCAAATTTCAGGAAATACTCTTCTAGGATCTTCATCGCAATTTGATTCATTGGGTTCAAGACAAATTGCTATTTTATTATTATCAGGCGAAATACTCACATTAAATATTCTAGATGGCATTTTTTCTTTAATTCTTAAAGCTACTCTATTAACAGCAATATACATTGGGGTAGTATTGCCATGATCTAATTTATCCCTTGAGACAGTTAATGAGTAGTCATTGCTAATGCGTAATGTTTCTTCAAAAAAATTAAATGTGCCAAACTCATCCCCGTAAATCCGGTATATATAATATCCTGATAATTTTATATCATTAATCATTGGTCCCTTTAAAAAAGAGGAACAATAAAATTCATCTTCGTCCTCCTGACCTTTAATAACTGATTTAATAACAAGAGAACTTTGATATATCTTGTATTTATTATACATTTCCTGGAATAAAGCTGGTATATACTTTTCAACCTTATTAGTTTTATGATTATATTTTAAAATAATTGGACCTGAATAACTACTATCCGAAGTTTTACCGATAAAATAGATAACATCATTATCGGAACAGCTCCAAAATATTTGATAAAGGTTAAACAAACCATTCCCGATAACAAAATCAGCAGGAATGGTTTCAAAATTATTATTATTTATATTATATATTGACACAAAATTATCTATAAATAACAGCTTATCGCCGTTTGGAGATAATTTCATATCACTTAATAACAGATGAGGAATGCGAACTTCTATAGGTAATCTACAAACACTATCTAACGGTTGTATAGGCTTTTCTTCTATGATTATCTCATCTTTATCGCAACCAACAAGACAAATTAAGATAAGAAAGAATAAATTATTAAATTTAATCATTTAAACACCATGAGTTGTTTAGAATAATTAATGTTCTCACATATTAGGTTGAAAATATATAAATTAAAGGATATTATATTTTGGACTTTAAATGTTAAACTTAATAGATACGGTTAATAAGGTAGCGACATAACTATAAAGAAAATATTGTTATGTAAAAAATAGGATCAAATAATTGAATGAAAAAAGTAAGAAGTTTGAAGAGTTAATTAGTAGGGGAAGAACATTTTTTTGATTAATTTGTAACAAAAATTATTATTAAATTTAATATGGCAATTAACAAATCTTTAAAATGGACTTTCTTGAGCATAGCAATCATCGCAGTAGTGGGAGCTTTGTTCATTGGTATCAAGGAAGGTTCGCGACATAAATCGGATCCGTTCTGGTTCTTTCTGGATACACTCCTTGTTTCGAATAATATATCAAATCCAACAGTTAACATATCTGAGGATATTAAACAGAGATTTAAACTTGTAACGTTTACATCTAAACTATCTTCAATTGATTCAGATTTCTCGACGTTTCATAAGAATACAACTGACGTTCAGTCAGCTGAAGATCTGTTTCTGAAGCCATTTCCTCCGACATGGGAATACAAGAAATTCACTTATTATCTCACTCCTCTTCTCAAATCGAAAAAGATAATCATTTCTGGTGTGACGGGTGCAGGTAAATCCACACTCATCGATAAGCTTTCGAAGTTTATAACAGGTAATGAGAGCAGAATATTCAAGCTGAACTGCACCGAGAAAATGGAGGTTGAATATCATAAGCAGTGGGTTGGAACTCGCGAGGGCGATAAATTTATTAAGGGTAAACTACTGGAAATATATGAACAATGCCGTAATGAGACAAATAATAATTTTGTTCTCGTTCTCGACGATTTTGATAAGATATATCCTTCGACATTCTTTGGATCGGAGATATGGAACGAGATGGACAGTCCATCGGATAAGAACGTGATCGATGGATACGGTGAAGTAAGCATTCCCGATAACTTTTACCTGATAAGCGTTACTCACACAGGAGTAAGTAACGTTATCGAACTTAATAATGAGCATTTCCGCAGACTGGGCGAATCCTATCCATTGAATGCCGACATGAACGAGCTTCTGCTCTACATCATCGAGCGTTCACAGAAGAAGAAACTAAATCTTGATTACAGTCATACAAAGAAAATTCTGTATTCATTCTATAAGATCAATAAACTTATTGAAGAAAAGTATGGCAATGACTATACGCTTGGGCAATGGTCAACAGTCAAAAGCTATTTGAAGCCCGAAGATTTCAATAAATTTATTAAGACATTCATCGAACATGTAAATGCATTCAAACCCAAGGAAGAGCTTACACTCAGCACTCTGGCACCGATAGACTATACAGTTAAGAATAACGGTTTACTTGACGATTCCAGCTTTTTCGATGATGCGTATATTTATCTGCTAAAGACCGGACTTTTCAGCGAGATTATAGTAGCTCTGATGGCGGCTTTGATTTCAGGTATTCTGGGCTGGGTATTCTTTCAGAAGAAGAAGAAATTGCTCGATCAGTTCCAGTTTGAGGTTTTCGCTATAGCAGAGAACTTCAAACAGAAGAAAATCACTTACGACGATGCAATGATGCAGGCAGTAGCAAAGAAGCGTCTGCTGGAAGAACTTATACTGAAGAAGAAGATCAAATATGAAGAAATAACATTTCTATTTATGTTCATTGATGAGCAGATAGAAAAAATATCTGAAATGAACAAGATGAGCAGTGTTACACGTGAGTTCAACACAACATTCGATGAATTCATGAAGGACGGAGTTCTCGATGAGGATGAATACATCAAGCTAAAGAAATTCCTCGAGAATCTGCGTCCGGCAATCTCTCCGGAAATATATTATAGTCTGAAAGAAAAGATAACAAATCTGAGAAACCAGTCATGAAGAAATCAAGAAAATACATATTAATCCTCCTCATTTTCCTGATAACATGTCCATCATACTCGGCTGATACACTCAGCTCAGAGGATTATAAGGTGTATTCGGCAGTGCTGGAAAATATTAGAAAATCAAAACCAAATTTTAATCAGGATTCAAAAAGAACAATATTAATCGATGAAATTACATTTAATTTTTCATACGATGGCGAGGGTATTAAATGGGATAGTTCTCAGAAATACGAAAAATTCAGAGTAAATCAGGAGGCTATTCGTAACAGGAGTTCAAGGGAATCAAATTTAAAATTAGACTCGAGTTTATTCTCACCTAACAATCATGATATGAAATTCATAGATTTTAATAAACTATCTGATTCTATGAGATTAGCCAATAATGATGATGAAATATTCTGGAAAATTATTCCACAAAGATTTCCTGGTTGTTTTGGATACTTCACTTTTTCTCAAATTGGATATAATCAAAAAAGGGACACTTCTATTTTAATATATTCTTATTGTTGTGGGAATTTATGTTCAGAAATTTATTTAGTACAATTGAAAAAGGTAAAAGAAGTTTGGGAAATGGAATGGAGAACTTTAATTGGGATGAGTTAAAAATTATTACAGTTTACTCATTCTCTCTTGCTTTATAAATATTCTGAGCTAATTCATCGTGGCTTATCGTCCCTTCGTTCCCTAATTGATTAAAACATTTTTTATTCCATATTTTCTTTCCTTTAAAAGTCGTTTTCTTGAAAAATCATTTCCTTTTTTACAAATTGCATTTGGTGAAGTTAATCCCGTTAGGGATGGCATCTTAATAGAAAATCACCCCAACCTGTTACCAAAGCTCCGTAGAAGCGAAATTGAATTTTATAACGAAAGGAGATACCGCCCCTACGGGGCTATGATACTCTCTCCTCCATTTTTTCTATTAAGATTTCACACCTACGGTGTTTCCGGAGAAATTTATCGTCTCCACGGGTTTCACTCAAGCTTATTCAAATTCAGCATCTTCGGTGCAAAAGATGCAAATCATTTTTGTAAGGTTTCAATTTGAATTTCTCTGTGGTTCTCCCATCGGTTTCTAGAAATTACACAGAGTTTCACAGAGGAATACAAGAGTAACACAGAGAACTACAACATTCTCCGTGGCTCTCTGTGTAATTGTATTGTCTCTGAAACATCTAAAAAATAGAAAACCACCATGCAAATGATGCAATTCTTAATTCTTAATTATTAATTATCAATTATTTATTAAATCTTCTCCGCTACTCTCAGTTTGGCACTTCTTGCGCGGGGATTTTCGGTTAGTTCTGTTTCGTCGGCAATTATTGGCTTGTTTGTGATAATCTTAAGTGTGGGCAATGCAGCTGGCTCTGCAAATGGGCTGTCTGATTGAATAATCTTGGATTTATCGCGGAAAACATTCTTAACGATTCTGTCTTCGAGTGAATGATAGGAGAGAACTACTATGCGTCCACCGCTTGCGAGTGAATCGGGAATATTTTTAAGTGTGGTTTCAAGTACGTCCAGTTCATGGTTGACAGCGATGCGTATCGCTTGGAAAACACGTGCCAGAGTTTTGTTTAAAAATCTTTTCGGCACAATTTGATCGATGATGTTGGCAAGATCGAAAGTGTTTTTTATGGGCGTTGCGCGGCTGACCTCAGCGATCCTCCGCGCTATACTTCGTGAGAAAGGTTCCTCGCCGTAACGGCTAAAAATTCTTTCTAACTCTTCTGCGCCCGATGCGTTTAGCAAGGTTTCGGCAGATTCCCCCTTTCCGCCGAACCTCATGTCAATTGGCGCATTCTGCCTGAAACTAAAACCTCGTTCCCCGTCATCGAGCTGATGCGAAGATAATCCCAGGTCAAGCAAAATACCGCTAATCCTTCCTCGTTCTGCTAAATCGCATGCCTTATCAAATGAATCGTTTACGAAAACGATTCTTGGTGTATCCGTGCTCAACTCCCCCCAGAATTTCGCACGACAGTGTTCTATTGCTTCCTCGTCTTTATCGAAAGCGAGCAGTTTTCCCCCAAAGCTCAGTCTCGATAGTATTTCAGCTGCATGCCCTCCGCCTCCTAAAGTTCCGTCCACATAAATCCCGTTGACGTCAGTCACCAGGTAGTCAATTGTCCGGCGGAGCATAACCGGCAGATGATAATCATATTCTGCCGCATCTTCAACTGATAAGAACTTCTTGTTTTTGATGCCTTTTTTTTTCTTACTCATGCCTTGTCATTTCAAACACTTGCTGAACGGCTTGTTCGTAGGGCTGTTCCTCTTCGAGTTTGGAAATGTACGCTTCGTGTTCTTCGGGATTCCAGATAGCAATGTGGTTGATCATACCAACCACAAGCACTTTGTCCTTTATTCCGGCGAACTCCTGCAGTCTCTTCGGTAGATTGATCCTCGATTGTGCGTCCATTTCGATTTCGTCCATCCACATGTTCATTACGTTGATTACGTAGCGTTCCTTAGGATTGAACAAATTCAATTTGCGCATGTTCTCGGAATAGCTCTCCCATTCATCCAAAGGATAAGCAACGATGCACTTGTCCACTCCTCTTGTAACAACAAAAGTTTCCTTCGCTTCCGGCGTAACCTGCTTGCGCATCTTAGCCGGCACAGCGACTCTGCCCTTGCTGTCGATTGAGTGTGTGTCCGATCCTTTGAAATAAACTGACATTTTCGTAAATTGTTCTTTTTGAGTCTTACATCAGCGGGTAAATTGGAAGAAAATTCCAGATGTAAGATTGCGTTTTCAAAAATAATACGTCAAAACCCGCTTGTATTCAATGGTTAGAGAGATTTGGGAAATAGCTGGAAAAATCTACCACTTTTCCCCACTTTTCACCACCACTTAATACAAATTTAACTAAATACTTGTATTCAATGCAAATAAATTTTCCTATTGTGGAAAAATATATTTGCTTTTATTAGAATCAGCTAACTAATTCATAAAAATCGAACTAAAAGGGTATTGCGGACTTCATACGGTGAGGATTTCCAGTCAGATAGTTTTTCACTCAGGGTTATTAAATTACATGCACTTCGGGGATAATCCTGATACAATTTTTCGCAAAAAAAGTCATAGATTTGTTGAACTTTTGTCGAATTTTTTCATATAAAATTATAGGTTTAACCATAATCGGAGTCAAGATGGCAACTCATAATGTAGATTTAATGACAAGTGCCCGCGAATGCCTTAAAGGCAGATGGAATTTGTTGATAAAAGCTACTTCGATTTATCTCCTCATAGAGTTTTGCTCAATTTTTATTACTTGGAATATTGATTTAATTATACCGATTACAAAAAACACATCTATATGGGGAAATTTTGTAAATAGGACATTCTCTATCGGTAATTTTTTAACTCTACTGATGATTAGCGGACCGATGATGATTGGATTTAGTTATTTCAGCCTTACAATTTCACGACAAGAGGAGACAAGGTTATCCCAGTTATTCTTTGGGTTTAAGATTTTTAGTAAATCAGTAACATTAAAATTCCTGATTAATTTCTTGATTTTTTTGTGGTCATTATTGTTAATTATACCCGGTATCATTGCAGAGCTATCCTATGCTATGGCTCCCCTTATAATTATCGAGGACAATACGATCTCACCTATGGAGGCAATCAGAAAAAGTAAAAAAATGATGGATGGCTATAAAGTAAAACTTTTTGAGCTTTGGTTGAGATTTTCACTCTGGTTTATCTTTTCAATATTAACATTCGGAATTGGTTTTTTCTGGACTATACCTTATTGGTATGTATCTCTATGGAAGTTTTATGATGATATTAAAGACAATAAGATAGATGTAGTTTTGTGAAGATTTAAAGTATAATAAATTATGACAGTTATAATTAATAATTCTCTTTTACGTTTAAATAATTAATTAGCTATTTAGAATTATTTTTATTTTGCTTGCAACCTTTTTTATTTTAATGGAATATTAGCTTTAGATAATCTTTATTTTTATAAATACTTAATGAAACGTAACCTTGCGAAATATGATGATGCTAATCTTCTGCAGATAATGCGGGATAGCAATGAACAGTCAAATATAGCTTTTTCGGAGCTTTATGACCGTTATGCCGTCAAAGTGCGCAGTTTCTGCAATTATATGATTAGTAGCAAGGATCAGGTTGAGGATACTTTCCAGGAGACATTTATCTTTTTTTTCCGGAACATTACAGCCGGCAAGGATGTGACAAATACACTTGGGTATCTTCTCTCCATAGCAAGGAACCTGTGTCTTAAGTATTACAGAGATAAAAAATCGAACGTTCCGTACGATGGTGAAGCATATTTCATCGATGAAAGAAATGAATATGAGCAGAACGAAATGCTCGACATCGTTGTCAGATCGCTTGATTTACTGGAGGATATTTATCGCGAGGCTTTTGTTCTTCGTGAGTTCGAGGGACTGCACTATGATGAAATAGCTAAAGTAACGAACACAACTGTGACTAATGCAAAGTCTCGAGTTTTTCGTGCACACAAGCAACTAATCAAAGTATTGGATCCGTATCTTAAGGATTTATCAAAAAAGTATTGAGAATTAAGATATGATAAAGTTAAAAATAATTTTAGATTTGGTGATAAATGAATAGCACAGATAATTTTCAGTTAATTGTTGACTTTGCGGATGGTTCACTCAATCCAGCTCAGGAAGATAAGCTGTTTCTAAGGCTATCCTCTGATGAAGTTATGAAAGAGCAGTTCAAAAGCCACATGGCTATCAAAACTGCTGTTCAATCTTCTAATGGGCTGGTAACTCTTCCTTCTGCCTCCAAGAGTGATGTGTTCGGTAAGCTTGGACTAGTGGTTCCTGCAACTAATACCATTCCTGGTAATATCGGCTGGTTTGGCTCGATGAGCCGTTTAATGATTCAGAACAGACGATATCTTGCAACGGCACTCGTTTCCATTGCACTGACTGCAAGTTTCTTCATGTTTATGATGCCCAAAGCAGATTTAGCAGTTAATCAAAATCCTAATTTCTTAGCTATGAAACCTGCTACTCCGGTTCTCAATGTTCCGAATATTTCAGCAAATGAAGTTCCAAATTCACATAAATCTAATGCAAATAATGTAATCCGTAAATCAAGAGCTGCTGTTGTAAATATGTCGGAAATGCCTGCAATGATTGTACCAGCTGAAGCCAAGCTAAATGCTCCTTTATTAGCAGAATCTTCTGTGATTACTAATTTAAATCATGAATTAAATAGAACCGGTATAAATGAATTTAGTACCATTTCTGCGCCCAAGTATAACCCTTCTCTCGAAGGACTAAACATTAATTCAGATGGAAATTTTGCCTTTGAATTTAGAGGTACAAATTACTGGAATGCTCAGAGTCCGACTATTGGGCCTAAAGTTCTTTCAAACTTTAATAACACTGGATTATCGGCATTCTATAAATTAAATTCTAACTTTTATGCAGGGTTGGATATTAGACAGGAAACTTTCTTCCTTACCTATTCAGGACAGGAAAACGGTCAGGATTTCAACTATCAGCAACAACCTAACTTCACCACAGCAAGTGCCATTTTCAGATACAAGACAGGTGATTTAGGTTTTGGAATAAGTCCCTTTGCTCAAATCAGTGCTGGACTCAATCAGGCTGGTTTTCTCGGAAGAGCTATGACAGGCGTTCAATATGAAATTATTCCCAGCTTTTCGGTCATGATGGGAATCGAATACAACTCAATCTTATATAAACATCAAAATAATTATTTTAATAATTCAAAATTTGGCTTAAATTACGGATTGATGTATATGTTCTAAAGAAATTGATTGATCCAAAAGAAAATATTATAACTCAGGACGGTCGGGCATATACTCCCGACCGTTTTCATTCTATGGCGATTTTGTTTACATTATCGCTGGCTTTTCTGTTGCTTTATTCCTGCAAAGATCCTATTGTAATTGATGACAATATAATCAAAATCCCAGCAAAAAATGACACTCTGAATATGAATGGAATCAAGCCATTGAAGTTTGGTAATGTCTGGAAATATCTTTACAAAAAGTATGACAGCAAAGGGACACTCCTGACATCTGGGATTGTTGTGGATTCTGTTCGGAAAGACACAATTATCGACAAATCCAGATGGTTTATCACAAGCATGAGAGATACAGTCTGGCAGAGCAATTTCCCCGATGGGCTTCGCATGAGCAAAATCGGCTCAGTTCCGGTTATCGAGTGGCTCGAAGCAAAATATCCGGGCTTGCCTGGATTTACATGGCAGGTTGAGTCATCACAGAGAAATATCAATATAATCGATACTTTGATAAGTGTAACAGCAGGCTCTTTTATGTGTTATTACTATGGGGATATAACCAATACACCAAAAGGCTGGGAATATTCCAATATCTATTACTCTGCTAAGGTAGGTTTAATCAAACGGGAAACCTATGTCGACGAGACCGCAGACGTTAAGTATCTATCTTATTCTTTGGAACTGATTGATTTTACAATTAAATGATTAACTAAAATTTTGAAAAAATATACTTATATATTTATTGTTCTAATTACCATTTATACTGCATTTTCTCAAAAGGAAGCATATAACTGGTATTTTGGCAATAGTGCCGGGATAACATTCAATCCTAGCGGCACTGCACCAAGTGTGATGTCAGACGGGCAACTCGCTTCTCCTGAGGCTTGTTCTGTAATCTCGGATTCAACCGGTAACTTACTCTTTTATACTGACGGCGAAACTGTCTGGAACAAGAATCACGAAATAATGCCGAATGGTTCAGGTCTTGGAGGATCTAACACAGCTTCGCAGGGAGCATTAATTATTCCTAAACCAATGAGTCAGTTTATTTATTATATTTTCACAATCAATGCCTTTTCACGTACTTTAGCCTACTCCACTGTTGACATCCGACTAAATGCTGGTCTCGGCGATGTAACAAATAAAAATAATCAGTTTCTGCCGAATGTAACACAAAAGATGTCAGCTGTTCATCACACAAACGGTGTGGATATATGGCTTGTCGCACATGGGTGGCTTAATAACAGTTACTTTTCAATATTGATTAATAATAGCGGAATAAGTATTACTCCGATTATTTCACACGTAGGAACGATACACAAAGGTTCAACTGACAACGAAAAGGGTAATATTAAAATTTCTCCTGACGGGTCGATGGTTGCCTGCACCTTGCCATCAGATACACTTGTTGAACTCTCATTATTTAATCGCAGCAACGGGATCATCAGTAACACAATCCTTCTTCCTGTTTATTCCGATATAAAGACAAGGGCTATGCCGTATTCAGCAGAATTCTCACCTGATTGTTCCCAAATGTTTATCAGTTCAAGATTTTTTATCAATTCATATGATGTTAGCAGTAAGGATTCATCCCGGATCATAAATTCGATTAAAACTGTTATGGACATCAATGGTTCTTATTTTGGACTGCAGTTAGCTCCTGACGGAAGAATCTATGTTGCATACAACAATAATACGATTTTGAAGAAAATAAATGAACCGAATAAGGGCATTGATATCAGTGTTCAGACAGGGCCATCAATAAATCTTGGGAGTCACAGATCAAACATGGGATTGCCTGCAACAATCCAAAGTTTTTACGCCTGGATTTATATTCCGAGCATATTAACTATATGCGAGGGGGATTCTATCAATACAGAATGCAAGCTTTCATGCTCAATTCCCATTGCTTCTTTCAAATGGACAGGACCTATGGGCTTTAGTTCTTTAGGACCAAATCTGACTTTGTCTAAAGTGTCTTCAAACCAGGGTGGATATTATTATATCTCAGTTAACGCTGGATCAATCAAATTCAGTGATAGTCTTTTCATAAAAGTTGTTTCGAAACCTAAAGCAAGAATTATTCCTGACGGAAGCACTATAATATGCGAGGGTGACAGTTTGAAGCTATTTGCTCAACCTCAGGGAAGTGATTACAGCTATTTGTGGAGCACTTTTGAGACTGCAAATACGATAACTATCAACAAAGCAGGGAAATACTCAGTTACGGTTGAATCAAATGGTTGCAGAGCCAGTGACACAATAGACATCAAAACAGTGCCCGGATTTATTCCCGAGATAATCGTTATCGGGCCGAAAGTCCTCTGCGAGGGCGATACGATGATCTTAACCGCCAAGCCTGAAGGCTCTGTTTATAAATATAACTGGTCCAACGGTGACTCGGCTCAAATTACTAAAATTACTCATGGAGGTATCTTTTACTTAAATATTGAGAAAGATGGCTGCATCCGTACTACTTCGATACAAATACTAAATATCAAGAAACCTGAATT
The DNA here is from genome assembly GCA_903862655.1 of uncultured Ignavibacteria bacterium. GTDB lineage: Bacteria > Bacteroidota > Ignavibacteria > Kapaibacteriales > UBA2268 > CAIOZA01. The sequence continues at coordinate 36,203 of CAIOZA010000015.1, read as the reverse complement.
TAAAATTACAGCTAACGGCCCTACAGTTTTTTGTGAAGGCGATAGTGTGGTACTTACGGTAGAACCATTTGATGCTGATATATCCTATCTCTGGTCAACCGGTGAAGCATCACAATCAATCATTGTAAAGAATACAGGTACAATCTATGCTGAAGCTTTTTCACGTAACGGATGTTCAACAATCGACTCAGTTCTTATAAAATCCGGCACCGAACTTGGCATCAAGATAAAGTCAAATCCCAAACCTCCATTTTGCCGGAATGATCTTATTAATCTAACGGCTTATCCAGCTACGGCAGGTTTCAAATATAAATGGTCAACAGGGGACACTACAGCATCGATTCAGGTGTCACAGGATGGAAAATACTATCTCGAAGTAGCAACTAACGGTGGCTGTAAAGGCAAGGACAGCATTGATGTCAGGATTTTCGATAAACCAGACGCTTCATTAAAGCAGGGAAGTCTGAATGAAATCTGCGATGGAGATAGTCTGCTTCTAACTCCAAATATCATTGGTAGTGCTGATGATTATTCCTGGAATGATGGGATAAAATCTGCGGTCAGGTATGTTTCGAAATCAGGGAAGTATAAACTATTAGTCGCAAATCCAGCAGGCTGCCGCGACAGTTCAGAATTTGAATTAATTCTTAAGATTAGCCCTGTTGTTGATATAAACATCATTCGTAAACCTAAGCTATGCAATGGCGACACTGTTACATTGATAGCCATAACAGATAAGACCGGGTATGCAATTAGCTGGTCTAATGGAGAAACAAAAGACACAATTCAGGTAACAAAAAGTGGTATCTATAGGTTGACTGTCACGAATCAAACAGGTTGCAAAAGAGTTGATTCTGTAGCTGTGATGTTCAATCCACAACCTGAGCTGAAAATTCTTAGCGACAAAGGCTACTTTATCTGCCCTGGAGATTCGATAACTCTGACTGCTGAAAATCCTTATGTTAAATACCAATGGAACACTGGAGACACAGGCAGATCTATCCGAATCGGCAAAGCCGGCACATACAGACTTTCAGTTTTCGACTCAACCGGTTGCGAAAGCACATCCGAGGCTGACATACATGATGCCGTCGCTGATATTAGCGGTTTGGAGAATTTAGATTTCGGTGGGACTGACAGACTAACCAACAGGAATATGTCAATCGAATACTGGGCTGGATCTCAGGATAAAATTATTATTGATACTATTTATGCCATTGGTACAAATTCTGCTTTCGAAGTGATAAGTGAAAACAGTGAAGTAGAGCTAGCTATCGGAAAAATTCACAAGCTTACTGTGAAATTCAGTCCCCAAGACATAATGTATTATAAGGATACTATTGTTTTCGAAATAAGTAAGCCATGCAGGGCCAGGATATTCGTGGCCTTGACTGGTGCCGGAATCGGCACAGTCAGAGTGAGTATGCCTGATACTTTCGGAATAATAGGAACAAAAAAGTTCAGAATACCCATCAGGGCAAATATTTTATATTATGGTTCTGTTCCAGTTGTCAGTTCATACACTGCACAGCTGAGATTTTATGCCGATGTCTTTCTTCCGGAAATCCTTACAAACGGAATTATTCGTCATGATACGATAATCAATGGCGAAAGAATACTGAAAATTGAAGACAATAATGCTATCATTTCAGGTAGAGAAACCGTTCTTTCTGAAGTGACGGGAACAATTCTTCTTGGAGAACACGCATTTACCCCACTGATAATTGACTATTTTAATTGGGGGAATCCACTTGTCAGATCCGAATTGAAGACAGGCAGATTAGAAGCTTTGAGTGTGTGCTTTCAGGACATAAACAGAATCATGATTTCCGACAAAATGATGATGAGCATTGCTCCTAATCCGGCAGGGGAGTCGACTGAAATCAGCATTATTAACACGAGCGAAGGAAAATATACTCTTGTGATCTATTCTATTGATGGTTCTGAAATCGCACAATATACTATCGACAACTCGAAGGTAGTAAGACATTATATAGACTTCGTTTTACCAACCGAGAACTTAAGATCAGGAATTTACAAAATGATAATAAGCGGCAACGGTGAGATGTTCATAAGCACTTTAAGTGTGATAAAATAAAAATCTTATGAGCTTTTCTCTGTCGTTACGAACGCAGTGAGGTGCCGTAGTCCAGGCGAAGCGAATCTATTGAGCCTGTCATTTCGAACAAAGTGAGAAATCCATGTATTCTATTCCATTGGGACAACAGATTGATAGCAATATGTAAAACCTAACAAAACTATCTGCCGTCCCGTACGCAGAGTTGGTTCATTCTTTGTAAATCAATCAATAGCCAAGAGCTTTAGCTCGTGGTGAAAAGAAAAAATGATTTTATTTGGGGATTTATCCCAACAAAAAGTGTAATTTCGTCTAAAGTCAATGAAAATAATTAGAAATATTTCCATGAGCTAAAGCTCGTGGCTATTGATTCCATAATGTTTTAAAGAGAGTTAACCAACCCCCTTTTTCAAATGGGGTTGGTGGGTTTCCCGAATTAATGAATAATTTGAACTGCATTTAATCATGTCTTTAATCCCAAAAATCACAAGAATCCCTGTTCAGACAAAAGTATTCCTAATTTATTGACAAATTCTCCACCTAAACAAATTACCCGCATGTCTTTGTAATATTCAACATTCTTTGTAATTTTCATTGAGTGTTTTACCAAAAAATTATAATGTTACATGATTGATATAAACAAGCAAATATCAGGTGAACTTAAATTAAAGCCATGGCAGGTGGATAATTCTCTCGACTTGAAGAAAGAAGGCGGTACAATCCCTTTCATAGCGCGATACAGAAAAGAACGCACCGGTGAACTTGACGAAAACGTTCTCAGGGATTTGTTCGACAGGTTCGACTATCTTACTGAAATTGAAGCCAGGAAACAAACGATTCTAAAATCAATTGAAGAGCAGGGTAAACTGACTGATGAGCTTAGAGACAGGATTACAGACTGTTTACAAAAAACGGAACTCGAAGATCTCTATCTGCCATATAAACCCAAAAAGCTGACACGCGCTACAATTGCACGAGAGAAAGGTCTTGAACCTCTGGCAATCCTGATTAAAGAGTATAACCGAGCTGATGCTCCTGATCTCAATCTTGAGTCCGAAGGTGAAAAATTCATCGATGCCGAAAAAGGTGTTAACTCTGCCGATGAAGCTCTAAGGGGAGCCTCTGATATTTTGGCGGAAGAAATCGCCGAAACTGCAGACCTCCGCTCATGGGTGAGAGAGTATTTATTGAGGGAAGGATTATTTGTTTCGAAGATTAAACCGGAACATGCCGAAGGAACAACTAAGTACGAAATGTACCGTAAATTTGAGGCTACAGTTACTTCTGTTCAGGCTCACACTATGCTTGCTCTAAGGCGTGGTGAAACTGAAGGCATTATTGATCTTGATTTGAATTTTGACGAAGCGTATATACTCAAATATTTCAACTATAAATTGATTTTCTCGACTAAGCAAAATCTTATTGATTTTTACTCACATGTGGTAAAAGATGGATTCAACAGACTGATGAAGACATCCATCACCGCTGAAGTCCGATTTTTGAAAAAGGAGAAAGCAGACGAAGAATCTGTTCGCGTTTTCGAATCAAATATGCGTCAGTTATTGCTTTCGTCACCTGCCGGAATGAAGCCCACAATCGGAATTGATCCTGGTTTCAGAACCGGATGTAAGGTTTCTGTGATGGATAGCACAGGCAAGTTTCTGGAATATCACACTATCTTCCCATTTGAAAATAATAGAAAATCAGATGCAGAGAAAATAATTAAACATCTTATCTCTAAATATAATATTGAGTTAATAGCCATCGGCAATGGTACCGGAGGACGAGAAGCTGATGAGTTTGTGACTAAGCTGCTTGCTGATCTCACACCGAAACCTGTTAAAGTTTTAGTAAACGAATCGGGAGCATCTATTTATTCTGCCAGCAAGGTTGCCAATGAAGAATTCCCCGACCTCGATCTGACAGTGAGGGGTGCAATAAGCATCGGAAGACGCTTGCAGGATCCACTGGCAGAACTCGTTAAGATTGATCCTAAGTCAATCGGAGTAGGTCAATATCAACACGATGTTGATCAGAATTTACTGAAGAAGAAACTGGATGAAACTGTTGTCAGCTGTGTGAACTACGTTGGAGTTGACCTGAATACGGCATCAAAGGAGCTACTATCTTATGTTTCCGGTTTAAATTCAGGAATAGCCAAGAACATAATCGAATGGCGGAATCAGAACGGCGCGTTTTCTAGCAGAAAGGAACTGCTGAAGGTTGGGAAGTTCGGCCCAAAAGCATTTGAGCTTTCCGCAGGATTTCTTAGAATCCGGAATGGAAAAAATCCACTGGATAATACAGCTGTTCATCCCGAAAGCTATTATATCGTTGAAAATATTGCTAAAGATTTAAATAAACCGATAAAAGATTTGACAATATTTCCGGAACTTTTCGAAAATATTGATCTGAATAAATATGTGAACGATAAAGTTGGATTGCCAACCCTGGCGGATATTGTTACTGAACTGAGAAAGCCCGGACGTGATCCGCGAGAAGTGTTCAGCTATGCAACATTTTCCGACGGGGTAACAAAAATTTCTGATTTGAAGAATGGGATGGAACTCGAGGGGGTAATCACAAACATAACAAACTTCGGCGCATTTGTGGATATTGGAGTTCATCAGGATGGACTAGTGCATGTATCGGAAATGGCTGATAAGTTTGTTAAAAATCCGGCGGAGATTGTGAAAGTTGGTCAGATCGTTAAGGTTACTGTGGTTGACGTTAATGAGGGACTTAAGAGAATTAGTCTGTCAATGAGAAATCCTAAGAATCTGGGAGCCAAAAAATTAGTGGAAGAATTTAAAGCAGAAAAGAAAAATTCACTTGATGATTTGAAGAATAGATTTAAATAATTTTCGTTTTGTTAATCCTGAGTATGAGACTGTGTGAAAACTATGATTATGTCATCTGAGGGAGCGTAGCGACCGTGAGTTTCGAAGGACTGCGAAGCGCATCCAGGCTGTTTTTACAGGACAATACAAATACATGGATTCGCTACGCTAGGCCTACGGCATCTCACTGCGTTCGGAATGACATCTAAATCTGGCTTTTCGCGACGTCTCACCAGCAGGAATCGCAGATTCAGATTATCCAGTGGGCATTTAGGGTTATTTAATCAAAAGTTTATCCAGAATTTCTCCATCCTGCTGGTCGATTTTCTCTCGAGCTGATTTAGTTTTGATAGATTTAGTACTAGTGATTTCAAGTCTGTATTTCTTAACCTTTAGCATCTGAGTTAATGTTTCTGCTGCTTTTGGGAAAGGATTGTCATCAAATGGATTCCACATTGGGGAAAGAAATGCTGTGTACTTAAAATCACCGTTACCGATTTTCAAAAATCGATAGAAGTCCGGGGTAGGGTAAAGATTGTAAGATTTGACAATATTCGAATTCTCATCTAATAGATGAAGATTACCGTTTATCTCCAGTTTGATTGTATCGAGCAGTTTTTTTGTTACAGAGAATGTGAAATGAATATTGAAAGCCGGTATGGCATCACCTTCCAAAATAAGCTCTGTCGGTGGAGTTCCGATTGTGAAATATTGATTCATATCTCCGGTAATTATTGAATTTGGATTCTCGGGTAGAACGGAAATTTTATAGTTTAATGATCCAAAACATGGACGGAAAGCAGCATATTTTTCAGCTAAATCTCCGGACTGAAGTTTTTGCTTATTAAGATATTCAGTTTTAAAGATAACACCTGAATTATTTAGAGCTTGCGGCGTTAAACTCTGTTTTAATTCTAAGCATATTTTGTCAACTGTTTGTGATAAATCATCGGATTTATTCGAACTGCAAGATAAGAGCATACCGGATAAGAGTGTCAATAATATAAATATTTGAATTTTATTTGGTTTCATTTTTATTTATCCTTCAATTTTCAATTTTAATTTATTACAAATTTAAAAATTTAAAGCTATCGCTGATGTAGGATAGGAAAAAAAAAGTTTTTTTCTGTATATTTGAAAAAAGTTATAATTTGACATTACACAGTTAGTACAATTCATTTTTGTGAAAGTTTATACGCATTATGGCAGCTGCAAGTAGTATAATAACCTCGCATAAGAATCTTTCGGACAGAGAAAAGGACATTCTCCGTACGATTATTCACATGTACATTCTGAATGCACTGCCTGTCGGTTCGAGAACCCTCAGTAAATATCTTGAACATGAACTAAAGCTTAGCCCGGCAACCCTAAGAAATATCATGTCCGATCTCGAGGAAATGGAGTACATCAGCCATCCACACACATCCGCAGGCAGGATACCAACAGACAAAGGCTACAGATATTACGTTGACACTCTCATGCAGACTGAGTTGCTTTCTGAACATGAAATCCAGAAATTAATAGGAAATGTCGCAACAATCACACCTGATAATGTGCTCAAGGATGCCTCGAAGCTCCTTGGAATGTTGTCGCGTTGCTTAGGTGTAGTCGCAATACCTCATTTTACAGATTTAGCTATACAAAAAATTGAATTAATTTCACTCGCAAGCAACAGGGTTCTGGTTGTTATCGCTTTGGATTCAAAGATAGTCCGTACTGTTACACTGGAAGCTGAATTTGAAATCCAGCCTTCTGAACTGGAGAAGATGGCAACATTTATGAATGAAAAAGTCAGCGGTAAAAGTCTAAAGTTCGTTGAGGATAATTTTCAGGCAATGGTTTCCGAAGGAAGTTATGGCAAAGCACCTTTAATCAGATTATTTGTTGATTCTATTGATAAATTGTTCGAAAGTTACGCATCAACCGACAGAATCCACATAACCGGTACTCAGCACATGCTTGACTATCCTGAATTTGAAGACGTTCAACGCGTTAAATCTGTAATCGAGTTGGTAGAAAACGAAGATGTTATTATTCATATACTGGATAAAATCGAAACAGAAGCCGGTGAACCGAGAATCTTAATCGGAAGCGAAATGCACAATCAAATCCTGGATGATTACAGTCTGATCGTTACAACATACAGAATGGGAAATGCAGAAGGATCAATCGGGTTGATCGGTCCTAAGCGTATGAATTACTCCAGGCTTACTTCACTTGTTCAATATGTTGGCGAATTAATCTCCATCAAAAATAAATAACGGGAATAGTTTATTAAGATAATATTAGTCGTAAAATTTTGGTAATTTGCGACTTAAATTTTTTCAATTTTTTGATTTACTGTACTTAGGCTGAATATGAAAACATTGATTGAACCTTTCAAAATTAAATCGGTTGAACACATTCCAATGACAACCGAATCCGATAGGGAAAAATATCTTAAAGATGCTGATTATAATACATTCTCTCTGAGGTCTGACTATGTAACGTTAGATTATCTGACGGATTCCGGCACAACGGCAATGAGTTCACGTCAGTGGGCTCAGGTGATGGATGGCGATGAATCCTATGCCGGTTCAAAAAGTTATTATAAATTCGAGAAAATTCTTCAGGAAATTACAGGATTTAAATATATAATTCCAACTCATCAGGGAAGAGCCGCAGAAAGAATCCTCTTTGGAGTGATTGGGGATAAAACAAAAGTAGTCCCGAATAACACTCACTTCGACACAACACGCGGCAATTTAGAGTTTTTGGGTGTTGAAGCTGTCGATCTGCCAACAGCAATCGGGATCAATCCTGAAATTGAGGCCGATTTCAAAGGAAATATCGATATTGATGCACTGAAAAATCTTATCGAAAAAGTTGGAGCCGACAGAATCCCGATTGTTATGATTACAGTAACAAATAACAGTGGTGGCGGACAGCCTGTTTCTATGGAAAATATTCGTGAGACCAAAAAATTGGTTTCACAATATGGTATTCCTTTGTTCCTTGATTGCTGTCGTTTTGCCGAGAATTGCTATTTTATCAAGCAAAGAGAAGCCGGATATCAGGATAAAACAATAAAGGAAATCGCTCAGGAAATGTTCAGCTATGCTGACGGATGTACGATGAGTGCCAAGAAAGATGGATTGTCAAATACAGGCGGATTCATAGGATTGAATAATGATGATTGGGCAGAAAAAGCTAAAGTTATCTTGATCGTAACAGAAGGGTTTGTTACTTATGGTGGCTTGGCGCGTCGTGATCTTGAGGCTCTGGCGGTTGGTTTCGAAGAAGTACTCGATGAGAATTATCTGAGATACCGAGTTGGTCAGGTGAAAATGCTGGGAGATTTAATCACAGGTGAAGGTGTTCCTATCCTTGTGCCAACCGGCGGACATGCTGTTTATCTTGATGCAAAGCGATTTGCTCCTCATATTGAACCAAAGTATTTCCCGGGACAGGCTATTTCGTGTGCAATTTATATCAAGGGTGGTATAAGATCAGTTGAAATTGGCTCAGTAATGTTTGGCAAGACTGATGAGAATGGGAATCATATTGCTCCTAATATGGAATTAGTAAGATTAGCAATACCCAGAAGAGTTTACACAAAAAGCCACATAGAATACACTGCCGAAGCCATTATAGAAGTATTCAAGGAAAAAGACAAACTTAGAAAAATGAAAATAACTTACGAAGCACCCTTCCTGAGGCACTTTACAGCTAAATTCGATTATATTTGATCCATTTTTAGTCCCTAATTATTAAAATCCCTTTTCAGTCGACAAGGGATTTTTTAGTATAAACTAACCCCCAAAAAGGGCAGAGTGTGTAATTTTTTACACACTCTGCTAAATCTTACACACTTTTTTAAAAAAAAGTTCAATAAATCTTACACTATGCAAAAATAATTACACTTTTTGTGATTATAATAAAGTATATTATTTTAAATTGAATTTGCGGAAAAAGCGCATAGAATAAAACAGTTACATTTAAATTAGATAGTTTTTAGTGCATCAAAAGTCAAAGTGTAACTAAAGTACCTGAAACCCGTTCTTACATTTAGAAAGCAAATTTATTTTTATAGTTAACATTTTGTTAAATTTTTTTAGGGAGTTCACTATGAACAATTCAAAACCAATTGCAAGGGCTGGGATTAAGAGATTGATTCTCGCAGTTGCACTTTTACTCGGATTCTTGGTGATTCAAGAAGCAGTTGCACAGCCAAGTGGCTACTGTACAACTTACCCGGCTCCTGCGTCCTATATGACATCATATTGCGGCAACATCGATTGGGGTTATTTGGGTTACATTAGCAAGGTTGAATTTAAAGAAACAGCAAGCGGTCTGGTAATTTTTACTCGTTCTTCTGGCATTGATGCATGTTACTACAACACCGGTGCAGAAGTTAATTTGAAAATCGGTAAACAATATACAGTAACCATGACGGGTTACCCATTATATCCTTACGGCTCATATAATTGGGCCTACTATTGCAGAGCATTCGTCGACTGGAACATGAATGGCAGCTTTGCCAATGCCGGTGAATTTCTTAACAATGCAACAGTTTATACAACTGCGTATAGTAACACTAGCCCGACAGGCGGTTCTTATACCTTTACTGCAGCATGGACTTTTTCTGTACCATGTACAACACCAGTTGGAAAAACATTAATGAGATTGTCGGAAACCTCACAAGCTGACAACGGAAGTAATGCTTGTATTAATGGTCCATACTATGACTATGGCAGTTATGGTTATTATTATAACTATGGTGAAACCGAAGATTACGTACTTAACTTTATCCCAGATATGGAAGGATCATTCCCTGCAGTTAATGGTATATTGTTAGTAAACACACTTTATGATGGCTCAACAGGAAAACCAAAGCCAAGTGCTACAATGGGAGCTATCCAGCCTCCAGGAGCAATATTAAATTACAGAATAACCGGTCCTAAGCCATCTACAAATCTTGTATATGAAATGCTAGACCCAACAGGTTCACCAAATGTTCCTTTTGGCACAGCTTCCAAGACACACACTGCCGAAAATGCAAGATTTGCTTTTGGACGTAGTGATGGTTCCTTTATCGGTAATCTAGGCGGTGAATACAAACTTGCAATCGAGGTGTCAGGCGCAGGTTGCCCGGGTGCTTCCTACAGCACATTCACTCTTGCCCATGATTATGATATGGCATCCAGTGAAATTATTTCTCCAAAAAATAACATAGCACCAAGATACCATAAATATTTGAGAAACAATCTTATTACTGTTTCCGGTAAATTCCAGAATGTTGGATTAAATGCTGTTTATGACTTCGTGGCAAATGCATTTATTGTTGATGCTGCAGGTGATACTATATCCAGATTGACAAGACATTGGGATGCAAACAATAATCCATCTGATTATCCTATAGGTTCAACAGCTAAAGTTGATATTGAATTTGGAAATATCCATTTGCTAAATGTTGGCGTTTACAAGGCTTACTTTAATGTATATTACGAGCAGGATCAGGATGCGTTTAACAACACCATTCCTCGTTCTGACGAAACAAATTACACATTTGAAGTTGCATACGAAACACAGTTGCAAGCAGTTGCGATGCTTCGTCCAGCACCAGGAGCTTTAGTAGTTGGCAACAGACCGATTATTCCGCTTGGTGAGTTCAGAAATATGGGTGTTTATGATGCTTCTGACGTTCCAGCTAAGCTTAACATCAAGAAGACTTCAACCGGAGTTTTGGTATATCAGAGTACAATACTTGTTCAGGATATCCCATCCGGCAGATATAATGTAAAGGATGCAGAGTTCGAAGTTATGACTATTCGTGAATCAGGTGCTTATCAGGCAGAATTGATAATTGTACATCCTGATGATCCACTCAGAGCAGACGATACAGTTAGATCAACATTCACAGTTGACGGCGGATTAGAAGGAACTTATACAGTAGGCGCAGGCGGAAACTTCCCAACAATAGATTCTGTAATGAACACATTATATGATCGTGGTTTGGCACACTCTGTAACATTCCTACTAACAGACAGTTATTATAAAGTTCAGGGATCAAGATCAGATTTCCCAGCATGGGATTTCTCAACATATATTATCAACTTAGGTTGGGATGCAACAACTCAGACAGCAAATACAATTACTTGGAAACCTTCACAGGCTAAGGCAATCAGCAAAGGATCCGTTTTAATTGATTTGTATACTCCAAATGGAAAAGGTATTGTTTTTGGTCAATCAATGACTAATGCAAATCCTTATTCAATTTATTATCAGTATCAGTCAATGGGTAGCATTGCAAGAAAATACGTAAATTCACCGGGTTATATCACATTTGATGGTGGATCACAGAAAGCATTAAAATTCAGAGTTAACAGTTATTCAACCGCAACAGCAAATGCATTTTATCTTGGACGCGGCTCGAAAAACATAACAATACAAAATGTCATTATTGAAAACGCATCAACAAATCTTGCAAGTAAGATATGGATGCCAATGACAGCTTACAACCAGATAAGTGGATTTACATTCCAGGCTGACACATTGCTTGTAGGAGCAACCAATTATGGTTATTCAGCAGGTATCGTAAACCGTTCAACATTAGCAGGAACTGAACAAGCTCAGCTGATGAGAATAGATACAATTCCAAATGCAAACAACAAGATATCAAATAACGAAATTTCAGGTTTCGGATATGGTATCGTTTCACTTGGTATTGGTCAGCTTCTTCGTGAAAACACAGGCGATTATGCAAGATTTTATAACATTAATAATGAAATCAGCAATAACACAATCTCCAATGTAGCCAGAGCAGGTATTTACTTAGGATTCGAAGAAAATATCAACGTTGTTGGCAATAGAATATTCAGCATAACAAATTCTACAGCTTCAGTTGCCGGTATTATGGCCGGTGGCGATGGTACTTCACAGTACAAAGGCTACAACAACGTTAAGCTGAATTTACTCGGCAACGAAATCAGTGGTTTGAATTCAGGTTTAAGCGTAACTGGTATCAAAGTAGAACAAGCACAGAATACATATCAGCATCCATCAAAGGGTATTGTTTATTTCCCAGACGTTGCAGAAGCATCAAATATCTCTAACAATTCAATTTGGGACATTACAACTTCAGCAGCCGCAGCTCCAAGAGCAGGTATCCATATTCTTACAGAACGTGGATCAGATCTTTGGACACCCAAGGAACAAACATATAAATCAAGAAATGATATGGTTGCTAACAACACAGTCTATATTGGCTCAAACGGTAGTATATCTTCAGTAGCACCAAACGTAGGTATTGGTTTACAAAACGTAACCGGTGCAATAGCAAAGAACAATGCTGTAGCATTAACCGATATGGGTGTTGACGCAACATCTCTTGTGTATTCAGCATTTTTCTATCAGGGAATTCTTCCAAAGAATGGTGGAATCACATCGGACAGAAATGCTTTCTATGCACCAGCCGGAGCAAATGCAGCATTCTACAGATATGTAGAAGTAACTTCTGCAGGAGCTAACATTGATTATAGCTCAAGAAACGACTTTAAGTCATTAGACCAGTGGAGAAATTGGACTAAACAAGATATGAATTCAGTTACAGGCAACTTCCTTAATGACATGGTGTTCCTTGGTACTGTACCTAACCAGAGATTAAGAGTGAATTCAAATCCTTATCCAATTGGCTCTATTCTTAACAATAGAGGCGAGAGAATTGCATCGGTTACTACCGATATCGATGGCAATACTCGTGGAACAGCTGCACAGAATTATGACATCGGTGCATGCGAATTCAATGGCAGATTGTATCTCAGTGATGTAGAAGCTCTCTATATTCCAAAACCCGCAGCATATCAGAGCGGATCAGGTATATTCTCAGATGCTGAATACATTATGACAACATCGCCAGTTGAAGTCTCAGCATTGGTCAGAAACAGCGGTAACTTACAGCAGTCAGCAATTACTCTGACACTCAACATTTATAGAGAAACTCCAATCGGAACTTTCTCAACAGTACCAGAAGTTACAACAACACAAATTGCAAGTGCAGGATCAGGTGCTTCAATTGAAGTTCCCTTCTTGCTTGCTGACGGTTTATTAACTGAATTCAGACCAAAGACCTATGGTGATTTAAGAGGTACAGGTTATGTTGTCCCCGATCAGTTCCTTTCAATGTGGGCAAACGTTACTCCAAAGTACAAGATCGTAATCAGTGTGAATGCAGATCAGTACAACCAGAATAACAACATGGAAAAGATTGTAAGATTCTACCTCAGAAAATCTGACATGAGAATCGTTACATCAGTTGAAAATTCATTTGTTAAACTTGATCAAAATTCAACTGCAGACCAAAAAGCCGGCAGATTGAATGCAGACAGTTTATTCAAAGCTATGTTAAAACTCGGCTGGAAGGTCGACGTTGCAAACTCAAGATTTGATTATGATATATTTGATAGAATCGGTTGGGAATCAAAATCTGTTGATTTCACAAACTACAGAACTATGTGGTATGCAGACGGAAGCGATAAACCATTGACAAGATATCAGAGAATGGATATTGAGAACTTCCTCAGTACAGGAAACCAGACAGAAAAGAGAAACATAATCATTTCCAGTCAGGATATCGTTAGATCACACAGTCAGAATGATTCATACAATGATACTTACTTTGTAGGCAATATATTAAGAGCAGCTTACAAAGCACCAGGCAATCCACTAGGATCTAATGGAAATAACACAGGTAATTCAGTTATAGGCATAGCTCTTCATAGAAACCTTCCAGAAGCAATCGCCGCTACAGGTTATACTGGTGACGATTTCTCCAAAGCAGGTTTAATGGGAGTTTCTCCAACAGGCGAAGGTCTTGCATTGCCAACACAATATTTTGCATCTCATACCTCAGCACCAAGTGATTCAGTAGCAGGTGTTGCTGTGTCAACATTAACAAGAAATGTTATTACATTAGGTGTTGATTGGAGACATTGGAGAAGAGCAGATTATATTCTCCGTGCATCAATCGATTTTATCGAAAGAAATGGTGGAACAATCATTCCAGTCGAATTGTTAAGCTTTGATGCAAAAGCAATCGGTTCAAGAGTTGACCTCAACTGGACAACTGCATCGGAATACAATTCAGATAAGTTTGATATAGAAAAAGCAATCAAGACAGATGCTGGTACTACATCATTTGTTAAGATAGCCGAAGAAAGAGCAGCCGGCAAGAGCAATGAACAGAAAACTTATGGTCCAATTGTTGACAGAAATGTTGTGATTGGCAGCACATACGTTTACAGACTTAAAATGGTTGACCTTACTGGCGAATACAAATACAGTGAAGAAAAAGAAGTACAGATCGGTGGAGATAATACAATGTGGTTAGGCGAAGCAATTCCAAACCCAGCATCCAACGAAGCAAAACTTCAGTTCAGTGTAGATGAAACATCAAGCATAACAATCGAATTATTCGACATGAGCGGTAAAGCAGTGAAATCACTCTACAGCCAGCAGGTAAACGCAGGAACACAGGAAATAACAATCAATGTTAGTGAAGTGCCAAGCGGATCCTACAATGTAGTATTGAAGACAGGTGCCAAAACAGCAGTTCGTACAATGCAGATTGTTAGATAATTTATACTCATCGGTTTCGGTATATTAACCGAAAATCAATGTTGAAACTAAAACCGGAGGCTACTTTTGCCTCCGGTTTTTTTTTGAACATTATCTTTAATTCAAATTATATTTAAATTATTATTGTTTTTTTCTTAAATTGTAAAAAATATACCATTAAAATTATCATGGAAATAAATATGAAACAATTATTATTGAATGTATTCTTAATCGCATTATTTGTTGTGATGATTAATTCCTGCAAGGACAATCCATCGGCTCCTAATTATTCTGATAATCCCGAAGAAATTAGTAATGTTATTAGTAATTACAAGATTCACTACAATAGTTCTCTTAGTTTTGAATTTGGATATTTCACAAAGAACTATGGGTACAGATCTACGTGGATAGCTCTCGTAAAGTCATCTGCCGATAATTCAGGTTCTTTTACGGTCAAACTGGTTACACCTCCTGACAGCATACTGAAGGGCGTAAAATCTGTATTCAACGATCCTGCGCTAAAAACGAGTAATGCAAGTACTAAAGTTGCTATAATGTCATTTTGTCTTAATGACCCAACCCAGACTACCTATATGGTTGAAGTAGTAAAAGCTGTAAATTTACTTAGTTCTTTGGACACATTGAAGGCGTCGGCAAGTGTTATTTGGCTTTATTCGGATTCGAATACAGACTTAAGTTATACCAATGGTAAGACTATTTCTGTAAAGCAAGGCTATAATGTTTTGGTATTAAACTGGCCAATAGCTACAGCGGAACATTTAAAAATTGATATAATTATTCCATCTGAGGCAAAGTGGTATTGTATTTTTCGTTAGGCACAATTTTGTAAGTCAGTAATCAATTTAATTGGTCAACAAAATATTTATTATGGACTTAGTCCATTCATTCAATTCTAAGAGGTAAAGTATGAGGAGTATATTTGCAAGTATTTTCATTATGATTTTCGCTTTTATTGCTCTGAACAGCAAAGAAATTAAGGGCATTAATATGCCTGATAATTTAAAATCCGGAAATGAAAGTCTTACACTAAATGGTGCCGGAGTTATCAAGAAAATGTTCTTTAAAGTATACGTTATCGGACTTTATCTGGAAAAGACTTCAACCGATGAAACTGCCCTGCTCAATCAGGATAAACCATATATTATCAGGATGCATTTTGTGAGAGATGGAATTTCTGCCGACAAGATTATAGAAGCATGGAATACAGGCTTCAGCAAAGCAACAGGCAACAAAACAGATAATATCAAAAATGAAATCAAACAATTCAATGCTTATTTCGAAGGAAATGAAGTAAAGGAAAATGATGTATTTCAGTTTGATTATAAGCCCGGTATAGGCGTTCGAGTTTATATTAACGGGAAACAAAAAGGAATAATAGGAGGTTTCAACTTCCGTAAAGCTCTTCTTGGTATTTGGATAGGTGCTGACCCGAGAGATAGCGGAGTAAAGGATGAAATGCTGGGTAAATAGAAAATTTTACCTTATTAATAAGCTATTTGGCTAAAAATGCCAAATAGCTTTTTTTTTAATGTCGTCTAAAAACATTTTTAATCTTATAAAATATATCAAAAATCTCTCGTCTATTAAGTAAATACAAAATCTTCAATTATTGACGGAGTCTGATGTGAAAGTAAGCGAAATTTTAAAGACTAAAGGTCCACAAGTATTTACGATTGGCGAAGAAAAGTCTTTAGGTGAAGCACTTAACATAATTGTTGTTAATAAAATAGGTGTGCTTATCGTTCTCAATTATGAAGGACAAATTTCAGGTATTCTAAGCGAAAGAGACATAATTCGAGCAAGTTATGAAAATCAGTCCAACTATTTAAATCTTCGTTTAGCTGAGTACATGACAAAAAAAGTTATTATTGTTGAGCCTGAGGATGATATCGATTATGTTGAAAGTGTAATGACAACAAATCGATTCAGGCATGTTCCCGTTATTAGTAATAAAATTCTTGTTGGATTGATTTCGATCGGAGATATAGTAAAAACGCAGCTCAACGAATACCGCTACGAAAATAAATACCTAAAAGATTATATTTCCGGAGTTCATTAGTATCGAAATTTAAAAAATAAGAGGTTTTCTGAAAAGTGCAGAAAATTTACTTTGTACATTTGCATAAGTTTAATTATAAAAAAGCAGATTATGTGAACCATAATCTGCTTTAATTTTTAAAATCTATCCCTTATTCAGTTCAAGATAATGTATTATTAATACATGCCTTCCATACCGCCGCCTGGCATCTGAGGCATTGATGGTGAATCCTTTGAAGGTTTGTCAACGATTGCACATTCGGTTGTAAGAAGTAACCCAGCTATTGAAGCAGCATTCTCTAAAGCAACGCGGGTTACCTTTGTAGGATCGATAACGCCTGCTTCAAATAAATCTTCGTATTTATCATTGAATGCATTGAAACCAAAAGCTCCTTTGCCTTCTTTTACTTTGTTAACTACAACTGAAGCTTCCAAACCAGCATTGCTAACAATCTGACGGATTGGTTCTTCTATTGCTCTGCGGATAATATTGATTCCGACTTTCTGATCATTGTTTTCGACAGTTAGACCATCGAGAGCATGAATAGCACGAAGGTAAGCAACACCACCACCAGGTACGATACCTTCTTCAACTGCAGCTCTTGTTGCATGAAGAGCATCTTCTACTCTGGCTTTCTTTTCTTTCATTTCAACTTCAGTAGAAGCACCGATTTTGAGAACAGCAACACCACCGCTTAATTTGGCGAGGCGTTCCTGAAGTTTTTCTCTATCGTAATCACTTGTTGTTTTTTCAACCTGAACTTTAATTTCATTGATTCTTTTCTTGATATCTTCATTTGTGCCAGCACCTTCAACGATAGTAGTGTTATCTTTATCTACAACGATTTTCTTAGCTGAACCAAGATAATTCAAAGTTGCATTGTCAAGTTTAAAGCCTTTTTCTTCGCTGATAACGGTACCACCTGTAAGAACAGCGATATCTTCAAGCATAGATTTTCTTCTGTCGCCGAAACCTGGAGCTTTAACGGCACAAATTCTTAGTGTACCACGAAGTTTGTTAACAACTAATGTTGCAAGGGCTTCACCTTCGAGGTCTTCTGAGATAATAAGCAATGAACGACCTGATTGTGAAACTTTTTCAAGTATAGGGAGAAGGTCTTTAATTGCGGAAATTTTCTTTTCGTGAATCAAAATAAATGGATTCTCGAGAACTGATTCCATAGTATCAGCATCTGTAACGAAGTAAGGGGATAAATATCCTCTGTCAAACTGCATACCTTCGACAACTTCCATTGAAGTTTCAGTACCCTTAGCTTCTTCAACAGTGATAACACCGTCTTTACCGACTTTTTCCATTGCTTCTGCAATCAAATCACCAATAGTTTTGTCATTGTTAGCCGAAATAGCACCGACCTGTGCAATTTCTTTTTTGCCTTCAACATCACGGCTGATAGTCTTCAATTCGGCAGTGATAGCTGCAACAGCGATGTCGATACCACGTTTGAGATCCATTGGGTTAGCCCCGGCTGTAACGTTTTTTAGACCTTCAGAATAGATTGATTGTGCTAAGACTGTAGCTGTTGTAGTTCCGTCACCGGCAACATCACTAGTCTTGGAAGCAACTTCGCGAACCATATTAGCACCCATGTTCTCGATAGCATCTTCGAGTTCAATTTCTTTTGCTACAGTAACACCATCTTTAGTAATGGTTGGTGGACCGAATTTTTTATCAATAATAACGTTACGACCTTTTGGTCCTAATGTAACTTTAACAGCATTTGCCAACTGGTCAACGCCTCTTTTTAGGGTTGAGCGTGCATCAAAATCATAGCTAATTAATTTAGCACCCATTTTATACTCCTGTTTAATTTATTTAACATTTAAAAAAATAATTAACCGATAATTGCAAATATGTCAGATTCGCGCATAATTAGGTAGTCTTCGTCTGCAACAGTAACTTCTGTGCCTGAATATTTTCCGTAAAGCACCTGATCGCCAGCTTTAACCTGAAGAGGAATCAATTTACCGTCATCTCCAATTTTGCCTGCTCCAACTGCAATGACTTCGCCCTGCATTGGTTTTTCTTTTGCAGTATCAGGAATAATTATTCCGCCTTTTGTTACTTCCTCTGGTTTGGAAGATTTCACGATTACTCTGTCGTGCAATGGTGTAAGATTCATAATTCACCTCAAATAAAATTTTAAAAAAATATAATGCCATTAAATATAAACGACTTACATAAAACTCGAAAGTTATTAGCACTCTCGGTTACTGAGTGCTAATATTTAACGCAAAACAAAAAATATTATTTTAATTAAATTTCATTTTTTTTCTTCATTTTTTTTTAACAATTTTGCAACATTTAGCTTTAAAAAGAGTTATTGTTATTTAAAATATATATAAATTATAAACAGAAAATTTAATCTATTAATAATATTCCGTGGAGACTTATGATGACTATTGCTATACGCAATGCTAAAATGTTGATCCTTGCAGGGTTAATGCTCATGTTTTCTAATTCTTTATTGGCACAAGCACCAACACTTTTTTTGCCGATCAACAATGCCGATTGTGTGGTTAACACAGGTATTACTCTTGACTGGAGCGATGTCGAAGGGGTAGCAATACATTATATTATTGAAGTTTCTACAAATTCAGACATGAGTAATCCAATAATTCAGACCAATGTCGCAGTTAGTCAGTATGTGGCTGATGTACCATCATTTGGGTTAAAATATTACTGGAGAGCTTCATCTATAATAGGTTTGAATAAAACATCATCTCCAATTTGGAATTTTACTACACTTAAAGCTGCTCCTTCAATCTCTTTGCCTGCAAATAATAATTCCTGCATACAAAAGACGACAACTTTTAAGTGGCAGTCAGCTGTAAATGCAACATATAATTTGCAGATTTCTACAACAAATACATTTAGTACTTTTGTTGTTAATCAGAGTGGTATTGCCGCAGATTCAGCTGTTGTTGTGCTGCCGGGGTACGGTACTCAGTATTTCTGGAGAGTACGGATGATGTATAATACCTGTACTACCGACTTTTCTACTGTATATTCAGCAACAACACAGGAGGGACCACCTGTTCATAGTACTCCTGCAAATAATGCTTCTTACGTTCGCAAGACAGGAATTCGATTTACCTGGACATCTGCTGGAACTCCATCTACATACACAATACAGGTGGCTACAGACAGTTTGTTCAATGGAATTAATTATGAAGGAATTGTTTCAGCATCAACAGACACAGTATCGAACTTGATTGGAAACTCATCTTATTATTGGAGGTTAAGGGCTGATTACAGTGGTTGTATGTCTCCATGGTCGGGATTCAGGAAATTCCGTACTGAGTATGATCCAATTATAAATCTTGTACCTAAAATGGATTCTATGTGTGTGCCTCTTGATGCCAGACTCCGTTGGGATCTTCTGAGTGGCGTGCAGGGTTACAGAATCCAAATTGCCTCAGACAGTGGCTTTACTCAAATTGAATTCGATTCATCCAATATAGCAGCTAATTATATTGATTATAAATTCTCACAGGGACAGATGAGATATTTTTGGCGAGTTAAAGCCAAAGATGCCATTAATGAGGGTGATTATTCTGCTACTTCGAGATTATTCACTGCTACAAAATTTGGAGGCAGACTAATTCCGGAAAATGAAACAGGAAATTTGGCTGTATCTGTTAAATTCAAATGGAGCAAGTTAGATCAGTACTCATTTGAAAGAATACAAATATCCGAAGATCCATCTTTTGCAAAAATTATCTTCGATATTAAAAACATTGATAAAGACACAATTACTCTAAAAATGCCTAATTATTTCAAGACATATTATTGGAGAATGAATTCTTTAATTTTCACTTGTACCTCGAGCTGGTCTGACTCGTGGTCATTCTCAACTGTTCTTTTGGCTCCTGTTCTATCCTCTCCTGACAACAATGCAGACAAATTAAGTTCAACTGTGCTTTGCGAATGGAAAACAGTTGAGGGCGCTCAGTCCTATGAATTCTTGCTGGCTACTGACTATACATTTACAAACATCGTTATCGGAAAAACTGGCTTACCCGGTATTGCAGTCGGTGTAAAAGACTTGACACCTAGTTCTACTTTTTTCTGGAAAGTAAGATCTATTAATTCTTCAGGAATAAGTGCCTGGTCACAGATATTTTCTTTCAAGACAGCCGCGAAATCACTCACTGTTCCCGATTTATTAAATCCATCAAACGGAGCTGACCATCAGCCTGTAAATAAGGTTACACTGATCTGGGATAAAGTATTTGATGCAAACAAGTATCATCTTATGATTTCAAATACAAAAGATTTCAAAACAAATCTTATCAATATTACCGACTATCCAGACACATCCTATATTTTCACAGGATTGAATTACGGAACTTTATACTACTGGAAAATTCAGGCAATTAAGGATATTAATGATACAAGCTACAGCTCATGGTCTCCCACTTGGTCATTCTCCAGTGTTGTGCAGATTCCCACCAATCCTCCTGTTCTGCTAAAACCTACAGATAAATTGGATGCATCTCCCATTAATGTTTCATTCGAATGGAATGAAGTTGCCAGAGCTGAAACTTATGAATTACAGATTGGAACGGATGAGCAATTAACCAAGCTGGAATTGAACGACACACTGGTTATTACGAATAACCGATATCTGAGCGGACTGAACAATATGACTACTTATTACTGGAGAGTAAGAGCCGAAAATTACTCCGGTAAAGGACCATGGTCAGCTACAAATAGCTTCACAACAATAATCAACTCTGTCGATGATCAGATTATAGAGAAATACAATGCATACATTTCTCCTAATCCAACATTTGGTGATGCAGTATTAAACTTCAATCTAAAGGACTATTCAAGAGTAAGAATATCCCTCTACACTTCGGACGGTTCCATAATCAGAGATTTATCAAATTCTGCTCATGATGCAGGATTGCAGCAGATCAACCTTGATACAAAATCACTATCAAGCGGATATTATTTTGTTAAGCTGAATATCGGTAATGAATCAATGATATTGAAGCTTATTGTTAATAAATAGTTATATCTGTGTTTCTACAATGCCCGGCTATGCACCGGGCATTTTTTTTTATATTTGACAAGATATATCTTTATAAATCAGCATAACTTTCTTAATTTACTTTTTCATTGTTAAATTTTGATAATAATTCATCAGGAAATTTATGTTTAAAATTAAGGTTATATCAGTTCTTGTTTTGATTTTCATGTCTTACCGGATTAGTTCTGCTTGTACAAACATATTGGTTACAAAAGGAGCATCTGCCGATGGTTCTGTAATGATTTCCTACAATGCCGATGCCGGTGGGTTTATGGAGCCACTGTACTTTTCTCCGAGAACTACGTGGAAAGATGGTGACTCAGTCGATATCTATGATTGGGATTCGCATGTTTACCTCGGTAAAATCAAACAGATTAAGGAAACATATCATGTAATCGGTTTGATTAATGAGTTCCAGGTGTCAATCGGTGAAACTACCTACGGTGGACGCGATTCACTGAGAGATACCCTCGGAAGAATCGACTATGGCTCTTTGATGCAGATTGCTCTGCAACGCTCAAAAACAGCTCGTGAAGCTATTAAAGTAATGACAGACCTTGTGGAAGAATACGGATATTACAGCTCGGGAGAATCTTTCTCGATTGCTGATCCCAACGAAGTCTGGGTGATGGACATGATCGGCAAAGGTCCCGGCAGCAAGGGTGCTGTGTGGGTTGCGATACGGGTTCCGGATGGCTATATCGGCGTTCACGCTAACCGTGCAAGGATTAGAGAATTCCCATTAAAGGACAAAGAAAATTGTATTTACGCAAAAGATGTTATTGATCTTGCCAGTGCTAAGGGATATTATAAAGCCAAAGACGGCCCTTTCCGATTTGCAGATATTTATGATCCTGTAACACCGGGTTCACTATTAGCTTGTGAAGGCAGAACATGGAGTGTTTTCCGTCGTGCTGCACCTTCGTTAAATTTATCATCCGATTATTTCACAGCAGTTAAGGGAGCCGCGCCTTATCCTTTATTTGTCAAACCGGACAAGAAATTATCTACTCAGGATGTGATTGCATTGATGAGAGATCATTTTGATTCAACCGATTTTGATATGTCAAAGGGACTGGCTGCCGGACCTTTCGGATGTCCGGTACGATTCAAGCCTCTTGGTTGGAAAATCGAGGGCGATACTGTTAATTCCTATGATTGGGAACGTCCGATATCAACTCAGCAGACTGCTTTCGCATTTGTATCACAACTACGCTCGTGGCTTCCCAACGAAATTGGCGGTATTCACTGGTATGGAGTTGACGATAATTATTCTAATGTATATATGCCTCTCTATGCCTGCACACAAAAGCCTCCAAAGGTTTTTAAAGTAGGAAGTATTGCAGAATACAACGCAAAATCAGCTTTCTGGGTTTTCAATCTCGTTGCTAACATAGCTTATGGGAAGTACTCGTATGTGATCAAAGATATTCAGAAGGTTCAGAAAGAGCTGGAGGATAAGTATTTTGCATTCCAGCCGGTCATTGACAAAGCCGCATTGGAGCTCTATCAGAAAGATAAAGCTACTGCAGTGCAATTCCTGAGTGAATATTCGACCAATACAGCGAATCAGATGGTTGAACGCTGGACTCAGCTCTGGGAATATTTGGTAACCAAGTATAATGATGGATACATCAATGATGTAACTAAGGAATACGGTCGCCATCCTAAGGGTGTGGGCTATGGAAATGAATTCTATAAGCAGGTGCTGAAGGATAAACCGGGATATTATGACGTAAAATGGCGCGAAAGCCAGGACAATGGCGCATCCAAAGGAGATCCACCTAAAACGAAATAAATGATTATAAGCATTTGATCGCAAGATTTAATCCCCAATTGCATTGAGCCGTTGGGGGTTTTTTTTCAAGCACCTGTTTGAAAAGTAAATAAAAAAAATGGATCAACTTTTCAGTTGATCCACAAATAAAGGTATATTTCTTAAATTCCTATACCATTTCTTCGAATCTTGCCTGGAAGAATCTCAGGTAATTGGGTTCATATATCATCTTCAACCCTTTGGCTTCTTTACGCTTGTTGAATAGTTCGATAACGTTATAAGCTACGATATCAATGTGCGATTGAGTGTAAACCCTGCGTGGGAAAGTCAACCTTACAAGCTCGAGTTTGGGTAAATTGTTTTCACCTGTTTCCTTGTTTCTGCCTGCGGAGACGACACCACGTTCCATAGCACGGACACCTGATTCGACATAAAGATCAGCTGCAAGTTTCTGAGCGGGGAACTGAAGTTGGGGCAAATGAGCATAGAATGCTTTTGCATCGAGGAACACAGCATGGCCTCCAATTGGACGCACAACGGGTACTCCTGCTTCGATGAGCATGTTGCCGAGATATTCTACCTGTTTTACTCTGAAGGCGATACATTCGTCCTGAATGGCTTCCTCGAGTCCGCGAGCCA
Organism: uncultured Ignavibacteria bacterium; assembly: GCA_903862655.1. Lineage (GTDB taxonomy): Bacteria > Bacteroidota > Ignavibacteria > Kapaibacteriales > UBA2268 > CAIOZA01. Next base: position 12,161 of record CAIOZA010000015.1, on the reverse strand, counting down.
TAGCTTCCATATCACGTCCGGCTAATCCACCGTAAGTATGCAATCCTTCATAGATTACGACCATGTTTCTGAGTTCTTCGAACAGATCCCAATCGTTGCAAGCAACGAAACCACCGATATTGACATAAAGGTCTTTCTTCGCGCTCATTGTCGCGGCATCGGAGAGTGCACAGAATTCTTTGTGGATTTCTGCAACTGTTTTGTTCTTGTATCCTTCTTCTCTCTGCTGAATGAAGTAGGCATTTTCGATGTTGCGTGTTGCATCGAGCACAACTTTGATGCCATTGTCATGAGCAAGTTTTGAAACGGCTTTCATGTTTGCCATTGATACGGGCTGACCACCCGCCATGTTGACCGGTGCACCTACTGTAATGTAGGCAACGTTGGCAGCTCCGACTTTTTTGATAAGAGCTTCAAATTTGCCAATATCGACATTACCTTTGAATGGATGAAGCACAGCCGGATCGTGAGCTTCGTCGATAATGACGTCGACAAATGTACCACCGGCAAGTTCCTGATGGAGTCTTGTAGTTGTGAAGTACATGTTACCGGCAACAAACTGACCGGGTTTGATCATTGCCTTGGAGAGCATGTGCTCAGCACCGCGACCCTGATGTGTGGGAACTATGTATTTGTAGCCATAATATTTCTGAATATTAGCTTCGAGATAGTAAAAATTCTTACTGCCTGCGTAGGCTTCATCGCCGAGCATCATCCCAGCCCACTGGTAATCGCTCATAGCATTAGTGCCACTATCGGTGAGCAAATCGATGTAAACATCTTCCGATTTGAGGAGGAAAGTATTCCAGCCGGCTTCTTTGATAACTTTCAAGCGGTGTTCGCGATCGGTAACCTTAACGGTTTCTACGACTTTAATTTTATAGGGCTCTGCCCATGGTTTGCGTTCAAACATGTTAAAAATCCTTAATATTTTATTTTAAATTTAGTAATTGATCATTTATATAAAGGCAATATCTTATATTCAGTTAGTGCTGATAACAATATAAAGCTATTCCGGATTACGACGGAGGTTTGTGTAACGGTCGAAGTATTTCTGATGTGGAATTGTCATTAAATACTTAAATTAAAATTGAATGCTTAAGACTTACAAATTTAAGCATTTATCGAAATAATAGCAAGAAATGAATAAGAAATGGAAATATAAAAAAATTACAAGACGGTGATTATTTTTTTACCAAATCATTAACTTTGTTTCCTGTCGATTATCAATTAAATATCTAAATATATATAAACCTCTTGGGAATGGAAAATCAGATAATTCATAATTTTTTGTCAGTGATGGAATTGAATATTTTTTAATTTGTCTCCCCGTTAAATCAAATACATGTAATTCTGAAGGAGATTTTGTTGATTCTTCAAATAAAAGCTCAAGTTTACTAGTTGAGGTGTTGAAAATAATGTTTAGAATTTTAGAATTTGAAATAGTGGAATCAAATTTCAGCAAATTAGGACAAAAGAAAGCTATTACTGTTAACGAGTGTGGAGGAAATGAATAAAAATCAGTTACTTTTATTTTTTTTTCTCTTTCAATTATATCTAAAGGATTGTCAGGAGTTGTAACATCGGAGTAAGAATCACTATTAAGTTCATATAATTTGTTTCCCATTACTTTATGATTGATGTCAATGTATGTATCTATATTTTTATCAGGATGACGATTAATTACTGAAAGAAATAAAGTATCGTTTGAACCGGTAGTAGTAACATCGAGCCAAGGGCAATCTATTAGCCAGTACATACCTTCTTTCCAATTTGGAGTATATTTAGCAACATTGACATTTCTAGGAAAAATATGTGTACCAAAATGTCTGCTTAACATTGCAATTCCCTGATAAGGAACGATTCCAAAAATTGATCTTTTACCGTCCCCTCTGAAACTTCTTCTTATTAAGCCAATTCCAATTGTCCTTTCTGCAAATTTGAATGAAGAGGCATTCCTGAGATACATATTAATCATACTTGCATTAAACAATCCCATCATCAGAGAGCTATGATTAGTATTTGTATCAATTAGCCAATCGTTTTTGGTATTTGATGAATAATTACTCCACCATTCTGTTGAACCTTGCAATATTCTGGGAAATAAATTCTTATCTTTAAGCTTTTGTTCAACTGACTGCAAGTATAATTCCATATCATTCGATATTCCAATAAATGAAATATAGTTATTTGAATCAGTTAAATTGTAATCTATGTTGATTCCATAAGCTGGATGATAACTATAGAAATCGCATTTATCCCCTACAATGGAGAAAAGTGAATCTATGTCCTTCAAACCAACATAATGATTTCCATCAATAATAATCTTAATAGAATTATCTTTAGCTTTCATTTGATCATAAAATAATAAATACTTATTTGCATAATCAATAGTATTACCCCATTGTTCGTTGCCTATTTCCCAGTATTTAATATTATAAGGTTCGATTTGCCCATTGTCAGCTCTTAATTTCCCAAATGTCGAATTTTGTAAACCATTGCAATATTCAACTAAATTTGCTGCTTCTTCTGCTGATCCAGAGGCAAAATTTGTAGTTATCTGTGTTTCGCAATTAAGAGATTTGCAAAGCTTCGCGATTTCATCAAGTCCCATATCCATTCTTTGGAATTCATAACCAACCTTCAAATTCGGAGACCTTCGTTTGTCAATATCACCAACACAATTCTCAAGCTTGTTTGTAGGACTATCAGCGTACCAACCTCCCGGATAACGAAGCATTCCGATATTCATCTCTTCAAGAAGGTGATAATATTCTTTCCTGATTCCTAATGCGTTATCGTTAGGAACACAAGATGCCTCATCAATTTCAATATCACCTTTACCATCCAAATATATCATATAGTTTTGTCTGATTTTCCCTTTGATGGAGGGTACAAGTACTTCAACTTTAGTCCAATTATTAGCTGGTGTGCCTAAATCCTTTGAGAAAAGTTCATTTTTCATTTCTTGATCAAAAATGCTCAGTTTCAACCTTCCATTCTCAGCAGTACCTCTAAAATATAAATAAAATGTGTAGGAAACTGTGTCAGTAGTAACAATTGTTTGGTAAGTACCGCTTTTAGAATCGGAACTATTACCTACTAACCTTTTGGAAAATAGACCATTAGGGTTATAGCCTCCTTTCTTGAGCTGAACAGAATCTGATGGATGTTTGACAAAATCATTCCATACACATCCGATATTGGTTTTCTCGCATATATCAATATCAAATCCTCTATCCATAAACTCTTGAGCCCACATTCCATTGGGCCCATTAACATAATCTAAGAGGAATTCTATAAAGCCACCAAAGATCAATTTTGATGTAGTATCTTTCAATGGATGTTTTGCATCAATAGTAATTGTGGCAGTTAGATTTTGTGAGGATAAAAATTCTGAAGAGCTTATTAGAAAAAAAATTGAAACAAGAATAAGTATTGACTTCTTCATATCGAAAGATGAACAACATTAGTAAAAATACAAATATAACAAAACACTCCAATATTTTATTATTTATTATATTTTCACAAAATGCAAGATGTCCAACAACTCCAGGTTGTTGGACATCTAATATCTTATCCAACAATCTCAATATCTATTCCAGCAGTCTTTTTTCGCCTTCGAGATCGCGGTAGGGTTTGACATTGTGTACCATTTCGGTACAGCCCTGATAATTGCCTTCGCTATCCCTTACGGCATAATAGGATATGTGTACAAATGTGTTTTGGAAATTGATCCAGAACTCAGCTGAATCGCGGCTTCCGGCTTTCATTTCTGCGATAATCTGATTGACCAGATGCACACTCTTTTGCGGATGGCACTGCTGTACCAGACGTCCGATAACAGACAATGAACGGGTAAATATCTTTTCCTGATCGACTTTGTTGAAATATCTGACTCTGTCGTCGGCATCAACAAATGACAATTCAACCGGAATTGAATCAAGCATATTGGCGATGACCGAAGTGGGGATTGAAGCTAATAAATCGATTTTGCCGCCAGACTGAATTTCTAGAGAATTAACAAGAGTCTGATAGCGTAGAAATCCACCCTGACCGATTGTTTCGGCTTCGAGCTTGAGGAAAGCATCCATCAGATAGGCTTCGTCCTGGGCTGTAATAAAATTTCTGCCCATTGGATAGAGTATATCATTTTCCTTCCATATGTGGTTCTTGGTGAGATCCATATAGACAATCACAGTATTTTTGAACTTTTCGGGCAGATCGTCGGTTGCTTCAAATATCTCAATCATGGATTTCATCTGCATAATGTATTCACGCTCAGAGACATGCTCCGACAACATCATGGCAACAGGTCCCTGAGGAGGCATACCTTTTTCGAGAAGGAATGGGAAGTAGATTTTTTCTTCGCGTTGATTGTGGCATTGTTCGCCAAATTCCCAAATAACGTCGAGCAATGCTTTTGTTATAGGTAAATTGAGTTTATCTCCAAGTTCAGACTGCTTTTCGAGCAGAATAAGTGCTTTTTCGATGACAGCGTGGTCATTGATGAGTTGGTTCAGGTAATCAGGATTCATTTTAAATTTTCCTTTTTATAAAAAAAACATAATCGGACTAATTTATCTGAATTAACGATTCTAGATGATTATTATTGTTAGGGATTGAAAAATTCCTCATTTCTTAAATCCTTATAACTCCCTCGGCAATTTTTTGGAGGACTATGGGATAGAGCTCATGCTCTTTCTCGAGAATTCGTGCGGCTAAAGTCTCTGGAGTGTCGTCAGGTTTAACAAAGACCTTTGCCTGTGCAAGGATTCTTCCCTTGTCATATTCGGAATCAACAAGATGAACAGTAGGACCTGATACTTTTTCTCCGGCTGCAATCACAGCTTTGTGGACGTTCATACCCCACATGCCTTCACCCCCAAACTTCGGTAAAAGAGCTGGATGAATATTAAGAACCCTTCCATTGAATGCTTTGATGACCACAGGATTGAGCTTACGCATATATCCGGCGAGAATGATAGTGTTTACATTATTCTCACAGAAAGCACGGATAATTGCTTCGTCGTGTTCATGGGGATCGGGATGTGTCTTACTGCTGATGTGATAGCTGGGAACGGATTCGTTCTTTGCTCTTTCCATTGCGCCGGAAGAGGAATTATTCGATACTAGTGCACCGGGTACAGCATGAAGAGTACCCAACTTACATGCATCGATAATCGCCTGCATGTTCGATCCACCGTGAGAAGCTAAAAAGCCGATAATGAGATTAGACATATTACTTATCAGATTCATTCTAAAAATTTTAACAATTTATTGAATTATTATTATTTTTTATAAAGAAATTGCCATTTGATGTAATTCTTTTTATTTATTCCTGAGTGAACTTAAGAGCAACAACATATTATCTGTTATTTAATTTTAAAATTTCTTAATTTAGTGGATATTAAAAAATATATTTGAGATTTGATGCTCTATTTTATCGCAAAAATAGGAACTATGACTCTGAGCTTCTTTAGTGAACTCGGACAAATATTCATACTTCTGATAAATATTTTACGTTACGTACCCAGAGTAATTAAGGATAGAAGGCTTGTCATTGAGCAGATGTCAATCGTAGGCTCAGATTCTTTGCCGCTAGTCATACTTATAGGTGCTTTCACCGGTGCTATAGCCGCTATTCAGGCGACCAGTCTATTTACCAAGTTCAATATGTTGGGTTTGGCTAAAGGCTTTATAGGATCATCTATAGCTACTGTTGTGTTCACAGAACTTACTCCCGTACTTACCGCTCTGGTAATAGCAGGCAGAGTTGGAGGAGCTATTGCAGCACAGCTAGGGACAATGAATGTATCGGAGCAGATCGATGCTCTGGACATGATGGCAATTGATAAGAACCGCTTTTTGGGAATGCCCCGTGTTTTTGCCGCATTGGTAATGATGCCGATTCTTGCAGTTTTCTCGAGTGTGGTTGCTCTTGGAGGTGGATTTATAATCACACAGATAAAATATGATTTTACATTTTTCGCTTTTTTTGATTCAGTTAGTAAGTTTTTCAGATTGAGCGAAGTTATCACATGCCTATCGAAAGCTTTGATATTCGGCAGTGTTACGGCACTTATTGGATGCCATGTGGGATTCCAGACAACCGGGGGTGCAGAGGGAGTGGGCAATAGTACAGTCCGGGCATTCACAATATCAGCAGCTTCAATCCTAATTATAGATGCAATTTTTGGAGCTTTGTTTTAAAATACTCAACAAATTATGCAAGCTATCACAAAGCCACATGATCAGAAAAGATCTACATCCTAAACAAGGTATTTTCTATATTTCAAGATAAATGGGTGATTCATGAAAAAGCTTACTCTGCTTTTGGTCTTTCTAACTTCTGTGAACTTTGCATTATCGATGGATTTCAGTGTCGGCTTCAATCTTGGAGTGAGCAAGCCTCTCGGGAATTTTGCCGATATCAGCAGCTTATATGGAGATTGCGCAAAAGGCACTCCCTATGATAAAAATGTTTCGATTGTTGACAGATCGATGAATACTCCAATGTATGGAGAACTATTTCTTGGTACCGACCTGACAAAATTCCTGTCACTAACTGTGGGAATTAATCAGATAAAATACAGTATTGACGGAACCAAAATTGTTGTTGGTGATCCTATGGAAAACTTTAATAAGCCCGATAAAAATTGGGTTAGTCCATGGTTTAAGGAAACAAATCTCAAAATTGGAATTTACTACAGAACGAGTACGTATTATATGTTTAGTCTTTCTTCAGGAATAGAGCCACAGTTAAGTTTTATCAGTTTCAACAGATTTTATTATAATAGTAATGCAGTACCAATTAGCTACTATGTTTCTGAAGACATGAAAAGAGTTGATCCCGGAATTTGCTTCAAGGTAGGTCTAGAATACAAGCTGGACAAGAAGACCAGGGCAAGTCTGAATGGTGAATATTCAATAATTTTTACAGATTACAACCATGGTGCCTTATCAACTGCTTATAATTGTTTCCCATTGGATTATTATGTTAATTCAAAACAGCTTCTGGTAAGTATAGGTTTGACTTATCAATTAGCTGATTAAAAGAAACAACGAGATTCTTTCGGATTTTTTCTTTTCCTTAGTAATTCTAATCATGAATCAAAATACATACAATTCAAATTATGCAAATTGCTTTCTGCGATGAGTTCTGTACGCATTAAGAAGAATGCCCACCATAAGCAGATTAACAAACAGAGCCGACCCGCCAGAACTTAGGAATGGCAACGGAATTCCCATGACAGGCATCATGCCGATAGCCATGCCGATATTGATAATGGTATGATATAAAATTGTAGCTGCCGATCCAAAGGCTATTAGGCTGAAAAAACTGCTTGCTGTCTCTGAGGCTATTCGAATAGCTCTAAGAGTAAAACCAAAAATCAGTATAACCACCAAAACACTACCAGCGAAACCAAATTCTTCTGCTGGGACAGAGAAAATAAAATCAGTCCATTGAGCCGGGATGTACCTCAACTGAGTCTGAGTGCCACCCATAAAGCCTTTGCCAGATAATCCGCCACCGCCCACAGCAAGGATCGACTGAATAACATTGTATCCGCTTCCTCTTGGGTCACTTCCGGGATTGAGGAAGGTATCAATTCTTTTCTTTTGGTAAGGTTCGAGTTTATCGACAGCAATTTTGCCAGTAAAACCGATACCACCAACGATAACAACTGCCAGGACAGTCATCCATATTTTTCTGCGAAGAAGACCTGCTATTATTGCAAAAAGCGAAACAGAAGTGACGAATGCAGCTGTACCTAATAAGGAGAATAAGGCAATAATTGGGGCACTAATAACAGTAAATAAGATAAACAGGTCAAATCCTGACCAGAAAAGAATGCCGATAAAAGTAGCGCCTAAAACAGTTGCAGTTCCATTATCAGGTTGTTTGAAAATTAAGATAGCAGGGAGAAGCATTATAGCCGCAGCTACGAGTAAATCCCGAAGATTTTTAATGTCAACACCTTTAGAGGAGAGAAATTTGGCTATTGCCATTAGTGTAGATAACTTAGCGAATTCAGAGGGCTGGAACGTAAAACCTCCGAGTGCAAGCCAGCCACGAGTTCCGTTAACTTCCTTGCCGAAGATCAGAACACTGATAAGCATGAGGACAACAATTCCGTAAAATGGATAGGTGAAGTAGGAAATCCATCGTTCGGGCAGGAACATTACAACAATAGCGGCGATAAATCCAATTATAGCGAATGTGAGCTGTTGAGTAAATCTACTGGACATCCCAACTTCATATGTAGCACTATAAATAGAGATAAGACCAATTGTAACGAGGAGAACAGTTATAAGAAAGGTGCTCCAGTCGAAAAATTCTGAAGTTTGACGTCTAACTTCAAAACCTGAATCATGATCCTGTATGAGCATTTAATTGGTATCTCCATGAACAATTCTTTTGAATGCTTCTGTGTACTTTTCAATAGTCAATTTTATTATTTCATTCGGCAAAATGGGTGGGGGTGGTGTCTTGTCCCATTTAATAGATTCAAGATAATCTCTCAGCACCTGTTTGTCGAAATTATACTGTGGTTTACCGGGAGAATAAATATCCTTAAGCCAGAATCTGGAGGAATCCGGTGTAATTGCTTCGTCGATCAGAATTAATTCACCTTCTTCATTCAATCCAAATTCAAATTTTGTATCGGCTAATATAATACCCATTTCATCGAGGTATTCCCAAGCAAAGTTGTATAATTTGATTGAAATATCTCTTACTTGCTCTGAGATGTCCTGTCCGACAATTTGAGTCATTCTTTCGAAGTTAATGCTTTGATCATGACCAATTTCTTCTTTAGTTGTTGGGGTGAAAATAACTTCAGGAAGTTTTTCATATTCCAGTAATCCCGTCTGTATGGGTAAACCACTGACAGTGCCGAATTTTTTATATTCTTTCCAGCCGGAACCAGCGATGTAGCCACGTACAACAGCCTCGATAGGAAGAGGTTTGCACTTTCTGACCAGCATTGAACGATTAATTAGATCATTTTTGTACTCATTGCATTCAACCGGATAATCATCACAATTATTAGTAACCAGATGATTGGGAATGATGTGTTTTGTCCTATCGAACCAGAATGATGAAATCTGGGAGAGAATTGCACCTTTACCCGGTACAGGAGTATCCATAATAACATCGAACGCACTTATTCTGTCGGTTGCAACAAATAGAAGATACTCGCCGAGATCATAAATATCTCTTACTTTTCCGCGATGAACAAGCTTAAGAGCAGGGAAATCAGTTTGATAAATTGCTTTCATTTTACTTCACCAATGACTGAAAAATGTATTGAATATATGAAAAAATTGAGAACTGATATTGATATATTGAGAAAATAATAAGATATACTAACAAAATAAAATTGCCTCCAATCGCGAGAGTCTTGGTTGGATTGGCATCAAATACAACAGAGGTTGCTTTAAGAATTCTAAATAATATCCAGATATAGAATACAGGCAATACGATCATAATCAATGAAAGGAATGCAGGAGAAAAAACGAGCAAATTAATAAGAACTGTAGAAAATGGAAGCAAAATTACAATTGGAGCAGAACTCCAGATGACAATTGTGAGTGCGTCCTTATAATAAATCCTTCCTCTGACAGTAAAAGCAAATAATCTTATTATTAATGCTGCAAGTAAAATTGACAGAATCACAATAAAAGTTATCATTAGAAGAAGAATCTCAGGTATCCAGATAAGAGAGAATAGTCCTTCTTGAAAATATTTAAATGGTAACGCAAGAATTAAAAATAATTGTGCAACATTATCGGATTTATAATAGTATAAAATTGATGCAATATACAAGCCGACAGTTAAAGAAACCGAGACTCCAAGAATTAAGGTCTGCAGATTAGATATTATTCTCTGGTCGCGTATGTCGGCATAAAGATTATAAGGTCTCAGAATGGCTCTTGTGAAATACTCTCTGAATCGTTTGTATCTGTTGATCAGGAAAATAAGTGCAATACTTAGAATAAGACCAAGTATGATGAAGAAAACAGGTGTCTTCTCTGCGTAACTTCCTGCATTGAGCAATGGTTCCTTTTCGGCATTGAACAATGCCTGAAGAGTATTGAATGATAGTCTTTGCTTTCTATTGTCGTCAACCAAACCAGAAGTGCAAAGATATAAATCAGTGTGATTTACTGTCATCAGAGGATTGTTCAGTTCGTAATCATTGAATGATGCAATGATACTCCCGAACAATTTTTTCTCTTTGACAATATGGTAAAGATTCAGGATATAATAAGCCTGAGATTCGATTGATAGTGGATCGGAATACCCATGATGATTATCGGGCTGAATAGGGAAACCATAGTTGATGAAAACAGGTTTATCCTTCGCCAGTTCAATTAATCTGGTTATTTCCTTTTTTATTTCATCTGATGAGTGATGTCTTCTGTTATCGTGAAATCCGATGAAATCAAAACCATCATTTGTAATTGTTTTGGTTCCGAACCACACAATTTTATATATAAGTTTATCGGAATAGTTTTTGAAGATTGATTGGAGACTTTTGTATAAATCTAAAGATTGAGGTGTCGCATCGATTATCCCATCAGACAGTCCCCAAGCCATTACACAAGGATGGTTGTGAAAATTCTCTATGAGTCTTTCTGAGAGATTGCGCATCTTAACCCTTATTTCGTCGAGTTCTATCAATGATGTCGGGCTATCATACATGGGAAGTTCAACCATCATTAATAGCCCATATTTATCGCAAAGATAAGCCAGATAGGGATGAGGAGCATCATACTTGACTCTGATCATGTTAGCCCCAAGAGTGGCTTTCATCTGATATACATCCTGTTCCATTTTATCTAATGAAACGGCTTGGCCATTCTTATAATCCTGAATGTAATCAACGCCCTTCAGTTCAAATATTTTTCCGTTCTGAAGGACTTGAGGTTGTCCCTGAATGTTTTGAATTGAATAATCCACAAATCCCATGTTAGTACTGAATTCATCAACAAGAGCACCATTTCTGGAAATTTTAACAACCATTTGATATAGATTGGGAGTTTCAGTTGACCAAATAGCCGGTGAAATAGCATTCATAATGAATTCAATAGGAACTGTTCTGAATGGTTCAAGTTCCATTGTTTTTGCAGGATGGGTTGCAATAACTTGTCCTGTTAGCAGATTGCGGATTTGAGCTTCTACCTGAACTACTGTTTTGCTGATTCCGAGATTGCTCAACGAATCACTCTTTGAATTATGAGCTACAAATGAACTAATGTCCGAACTCGAGATTGAAACTAAAGCCTTGATATTCCAGTTTTGGTAGTTCTGATTGGGCTCAGTTTTATATTTTATACTGTTAACCCAAACATGAGGATTCCCTACGAGGAAAATTTCCCTGAGGATTCCCGTATATATTTTTTTAGCAAAGATATGTTGCTCTTTCAACTTTCTGGCTGCATCGGTTGCAGCAGAAATAACAAGTTTGATATTGTTGGTTTCGCCCCAGATAAGTCTTTTTGGGATTTGAACGTTGAAAGGAGTCATGCCGCCAAAATATTTGCCAATAAATTGGTCATTGAAGTAAACTTCGACCTGTTCGTCTACACCGAGAAAGTATAATTGCCATGTGTATTGATTAGTAAGATTCTTCTCAATTTTGATGGTTCTACGTAGATATACTTTTTTATCATCGCTTTTCACACCTGGTATATCAATTGGTTCCCAGCTCTGATCGTCATTTGAATATTCCCATCTGCCCGCAAGATTAACTACAAATCTAGTCGTTGAAGGTATCAGCTGACTAATCTGGTTTTTATCAATTCCCTTGTAAGTATTCTGAGCTGATGCTTCCTCGCTGAATAAAGACAGAAAGAAGGCAATGATTGATATAAGAATTAATATAAAATATCTGAACATACTTTCCCCAAAATGAAAGAAAACTGTTAAAACATTGAGAACTTTAAGAAATTCTGCAAAAAGGTAATTACAAAAGTTGCCTTTTTTAGTGATTTTTCAAAAGAAAATATTAATTATTTAGCTATAATTTAATTTTAAGATAATTTTTCATTAGAATTTGGCTTAAATCCTATTAAAATTGGAATTACTGAAAGCAGAGTTATACCCGATAAGATAAAAACCCATGCATATCCAAACTGAGACGAAATCACTG
>CAIOZA010000014.1 GCA_903862655.1 uncultured Ignavibacteria bacterium | reverse complement strand
TTGATATTGCATAATTCTTTATGAAGCTTTGCTGGTCTTGCATATTCCAGAAACTGTTTAATAATATTATTCACTCTATTAACTTCAGATCGGACTATTGAGATTAATTTCATGTATTCATCTTTATCACTAATGGGCTCAAATTCAGTTTGAATCCTCTGGGCAATTACATTAATAGAGTTTAATGGATTACGTATTTCGTGAGCCACACCGGCTGCGAGTTCACCCATTGCAAATAATTTTTCTCTTCTTTCCAACTGAATCTGAATGTTTTTCCTTTCAGTAACATCCTTAACGATAGCAATAGTAATGTCAATAAAATCATTATTTTCAACAATAAATGATGTATTCAATTCTAATATTTTTCTGATGTTGTATGAATCTATAAATTCTATTTCCTTATTGGAAACAAAAAGTTTTTTGGATTGTGATTCATCTAAACTTAAAATGTCATTAATAAAAACCTTTGAATATGGCTTATCCAAAACTGTTTCAGCCTTCATACAAAGGATAGTTGCAGCTGCTTTATTGAAAAATATAATTTTATTTTCTTTATTTACAGCAACAACCCCATCAACCATGTTCTCGAGGACAAGATCAGTGTATGATTTTATCTTTTTATGCTCAATCTTTAAGCTTTGATAGCCTTTACGTGTTAATAAAAGTGTATATAAAACTGTGAAAAGTACAAATATTCCCAACCCAATTAAGATCACTCTTCTCATTGAACGCTGTTGGATAGCCATTACATTTTCCAACGAAAGTGCTACTCGATTCAATATTTTGCTACCATCTGCTGTTTGAAATACTTTAACTGCTTCGAATATTTTTGATCCTCGGAAATCAATAATTCTTGTCTTAGTTTCTTTAGTCTTTAAGGCATCTTTTAGGAAATCATCAGAATCTATAGAAGCAACTTCATTGACTCCCTTTGAAGCTGACAGAATACCATCTTCATCCTGCAGAATCAAATAGATGATGTCAGGATTATCAGCTATTTCTTGTATCTGATTCCCTATACCTACTTTTTTTCGGAAATTCAGCACTTTGTCGGCATTCAAACCAACCAGAACTACTGTCCCATTATGTGCACCAGGACGGGCTATCAGATACATTTGCTCATTATTGATCGGGTTCTGATTAATACCTAGTTCAATGATTGATGTTTCATTCAAAAAAATTGGATTCAAATCTGAGAGAAAATCTTTGGGCAATTTCTTTGAATAATTAAATGAATTTGAAGTAAGTCTTACATTACCGGTTTTATCAATAATTGAAAAATGATCAATTCCGAAATCATTTAGAAATTTTGTGATTGTTTGCTTGTCTGAATTTTTGTTAAACTGAAAATGTGTTATCAATGCTCCAACTGCATCAAGTCTACTGACGATTTGTGTTTCGATCTCATTATTGCTAACCAATGCATTTTCAAAGCTTAGTGTCAAAGCATCGCTTAAATTAACAGCTTCATTAGTTAATGAGGATAAAAGTTCTTTTCTACCTTCAGTATATTCAATAAAAACAAATATGAACACAAGGATCGCTATTACAAATGAACCAACAAGTAAACTCTTTAAATTCTTAAGATATTTCATTCTATTTAGCCCTAAACAATTTCGTTATAGCGGAACATCTTATTTCTATACTCAAATAAGTGATTTATTAAATTATATGACCAATTAATAATTAAAGAACGAAAAAAAAATAAATTATTTTCTTTTGATTCTAAATTAAAAATATTAATTTAGTCTATAATGTATTTACAGATTAAATAATTTAGTGATTAAATAGATTAGAGATTAATGTAATTGTTACTATTTAAATCAATATGACAAAAGATAAAACGCATCTTCAGGCAGAGAAGCTGGCACAGCTTACATTTCTACTCGCAAGAGCATGTGAGGAAAAGGAACAATATTTCACTAAATTGTTTGATTTAACTAATGCCGAGTTCAGATGTATGCGGTTTTTGAACTGCGATTGTTTTTTTTCTGTTAAAGATCTGGCTCAATTAATGGGACTGACTTCAGGTAGAGTAACTCAAATAATTACATCCCTTGAAAAAAAATCTCTAATTGTGAGAGAGATCGATCAGAGCGACAGAAGAAATATCAAAATTAGAATGACTCCAATGGCAATACCATTTATTAAAACTGTCATTGATACTCATGTTGAACTCCATGAAAAAGTATTATTGAATATTAAAGTCGAAACACGTGAATCTGTTCTTGTCGCAATGGAAGAATTGTTAGTTTCCATGACAACTTGGTCAAAGCAAAAGCCTTAATATAAATTTATAGGATATTTATGAAAAAACATTATTTGTTAACAGCTTCAATTATTATTTCCTTTTTCATCATTTCGGGTTGTAAGAACGATACAACATCTAATCCAACATCAGGTGTAGCATCTTGTGAAGGTTGCCATACAAATTACACAAATCTAAAAGCAGTGTTTTCACCAGATACAACTGCAGGAGGATCAAGCTGCGGTGGTGAAACGCCTCATTATGAACCATTCGACAGAGTCTTTCTTGGTGGTGATGGTTGGACCGAATTCAAAAATTCAAAGCATTACACAATCGGTTGTGTTGGTTGTCATAATGGTGTCGGAAATACTGACGACAAGAAAAAAGCTCATTCAGGAGAATTTGTAGCTCATCCTTCACAGAAATTAGCAGATATCAAATGTAAAAGCTGTCATGAGAAAGAGGTTACTAGTCATTCAAACAGTATTCATCAAATGGGCTGGGGACAAAAAAGAAAAGTTTGTGTCCGTTATGGATTAAAGGATGCAACAGAATTTGAGCAGCTTCCAAAGAGCGTAAAGGATGGATATGAAGTTAATTGTGCTCAATGCCATGCATCTTCATGCGGTGACTGCCATGTAAACCGACCAAAAGCTCAAGGTGGCGGACTTATGAATGGACACAAATTCCAAGCCAAGCCTGATATGATTAACACTTGCGTTGGATGTCATACATCCAGAGGTGGTCATGCGTATATGGGAGTAGCTAGCGGAACTTTACCGGATGTACACCTTACAAAAGCAAAATTTACGTGCACAAATTGTCATTCAAAGGATGAAGTACATGGTACAGGTAAATTTGTTGAACAAAGATATAAGTACGAAAAGCTTCCAAAATGTATTGACTGTCATGCTGGATTAGAAACAAAGAACGCATACCATGCTAATCATTATAACACATTCAGCTGTAATACTTGTCATTCTCAGTCTTATAACAACTGCGGTAGCTGCCACATTCACGGTGAAGGTGCAAGATTAGCATCTTATCAAGGTTTTAAGATTGGTATTAATCCAATTCCAGATGCAAAACCAGGTTTTAAATATGCATTGCTTAGGCATACATTGATGGCACCGGATAGCTGGACATTATATGGCATACCTCAGCTGAGTAACTTTAATGCTTTCCCTGTTTATAATTATGCAACACCACATAATATATTAAGATGGACAACAAGAACTCAGGTAGAGGCCGGAAAGAAATGTTCGGATAATTGTCATATTGTAAAAGAAGGTAACATCTATCGTAACAAACAATTATACATGTTCGAAAGTGATTTTAAATTTGATTGGGAAAAAACATCATCTATGAGTGTTGTTGTAGATGGAAAATTACCAGAATCATGGTTGAAGTAATAGAAAGGTTTTAGAGTGAAAATTAAGCAGAGATTGTTTCTCTGATTCAATATTTATATTTTTAAAAAATTAGTATGGGAGCACATTTATGACTAACAAATTCAAAAAATTCAGAAGTATTTATGCTACAATAGCAATAATACTATTTCTCGTAGTCTCAGGTTGCAAAGATAATACAACCGATCCACCTGCAGTTAACGAGAGCGATCTTTTAATTCAATACCTCGAGAGTGCAGGAGCCGGAGACTATATAAATGTTACCGGTAACAATTTGGCAACAGCGACGGAAGTAAAACAAAACATTACAGCCGATGCTTCCAAGTATTTTGTTATGGATATTAGAGACACAGCAACATTTGCCAAAGGTCACATTGCTGGTGCCGTTAATGTTCAATTTAAAGACATTTTAACTTACTTTAAAACACATGAAATGACAACATACACAAAAGTATATATGGTATGCTTTTCCGGTCAGTCAGCTGCTTATGCCACTTCATTGTTAAGATTAGATGGTTATAATAATGTTTTCAGTATGAAATTTGGTATGGCATCATGGCATTCAGATTTCTCAGCAACTTGGAAAAATGGTATCGGAAATGGAGCACAATCACTTATTAGTCAGGATACTGTTGCCAAACCTGTACTAGGATCACTTCCAACACTTACAACAGGTAAGACCACAGGGAAAGAAATTCTAGATGCAAGAGTAGCTCAGCTATTCATTGATGGTTTCCCATCAGTAAAACAGGATGTATTACTTGGGAATTTATCTAATTATTTTGTCATGGCTTATTGGACAGCTGCTGATTACAAAGATCCGGGGCATCTCCAGGGCGCTATTAATTATGTTCCTAAGTCAGATTTTAAGAGCACAATGTACTTGAAAACTATACCTACTAATAAAACTGTAGCTATCTATTGCTATACAGGCCACACAGCCGCTTATGCTGCTGCATTCCTTAAGGTAATGGGTTACGATGTGAAATCAATATCATTTGGTGGTAACGCTTTGTTTTATGATCAAATGGTTGCTAAAGGCAAATCAGCATGGAAAGACTCTGAATGTCAGAACTATGAAATAGTAAAGTAATTAAAATAATATCATTCAATCAAAGAGGCTGTTTTTACGAAATTTCAGCCTCTTTAATATTAAAAATTCTCATTATTAATATCATTTACAAAGTTCTGAATTTGTTCATCAGAAAACCCTTTACTTTTAGCTGATTCTTCTAATGTCCCCCATACTGGTTCCCCACAAACTAAACATTTTATTCCTTTATCCATTAGATATTTAATCGAATCTGGATAAGTTTCAATTATTTCTTCTATTGTAGATTTATTTGTGATCATAAATGTTTTACCTTTTCAAAAATTATTAAATCAAAAACCAGGAATTCTTGGTACCCTTTTTAGTTTAGAATTCCTGTAATAGAATCCCCAAGCTTTTTTAAGCCAATGTCCAATAATTGGAAGCATTAAAATACTATCTTTGTTAACCGTCCTGGATACCAGAGCAGCACCATCACCTGAATCCATAAGGCAAATTATACTAATATGATCTTTATAGCTTTTCCTTGCTGAATTTCCAACTATAGAATTATGAAAATTAAAAAACAGCAACATCCGCCATCATTTCCGCCATGTGTCCTTGTTTTGCAATCCATTCCGTACCCGTTATCTCAGCTATATCACCAATTGCATAGATATTCTCATGACCTTCAACCTGGCAATTTTCATTAATTTTAATAAATCCTGCTTGATTCAAAGGGAATTTTGAATCTTGCATAACTGAATGGCCGGAGCCACCGGATATAAAAATTATCAAATCACTTTCCAACCTTGTATTATCTTCGAAAACTACTGCATTTTTCTCGAATTCAATAATCTTCTTGCCGATATATTTATTTATCTTATATCTACTATAAAATGAATTAAGCTGACTGTATGCATTTGGCCCCATTTT
This sequence comes from uncultured Ignavibacteria bacterium, assembly GCA_903862655.1. Classification (GTDB taxonomy): domain Bacteria; phylum Bacteroidota; class Ignavibacteria; order Kapaibacteriales; family UBA2268; genus CAIOZA01. The sequence continues at coordinate 17,423 of CAIOZA010000014.1, read as the reverse complement.
CTTACCTGGCTCTTGCATTGGAGCAAAGAAGTTAATTTCAAATTTATCTCTAATTCCCTTTTCCTTTAAAGCATGGCTTATATTAAACATTAATTCGAAAGCTGGACCACCTCTGACAGTAGATGCCGTAGTATCTTTGGGGTTACCACCAAAACCAATAGCGATTCTTCCTTGACCAATATTAATTAGTTTATCCAACTCTTCACGAATTCTTAAAGTATCTTCAGGTTTACCACAGATTGATAATGTATTTTCAAGACCTTTTGTCTGTACTTTCTGCATACCCATAGCGATGAATAAAGTATCGTATTGAAGTTCTTTATCTTTAAATATGATTTTGTTGTTCTCTGAATCAATTTTTTGGACAGAATCAACAATCAAATTGAAGTTATGCTTCAACTGAAGCTCCTTTAAATCAAGTTGAGCTTCTTTGAAAGTTCCTTTTCTCACTGGTATCCAAATGGAAACCGGATAAACAAATAGATAATCTCTATCTGAAACTAATGTCACGTCATATCCCTTTTCCTTTAATCTTATTGTGGCTTCTAAACCTGCAAAACCACCGCCAAGAACAACAATTTTTTTCATATTTATACCTTTTGAATATTAGGGACAATCTAATTTAATACTGCTTGCAATGGATTATTCTTAAAAACTCTATCTTTTACTGTTATTGTAGTGAAGTCAGATTTTAGATTTCTTTGTAATAAAATATCGTGCCCTAAACAAATTCCCATAATTAATGTTAAGTCAACTCCTTCAGAATTCAATTGTAAAGCCTGACCAATGGGATTACATGAAACATTATAGATTGAACAACTTTCATTTATCTTGCTTTGTGAGACTCCACCAATAGAACAAGTAACATTTGATAATTTTATGTCTTTATCATCAAAATATTCTTTTATAAGTTTAGCTTCTTTTTCCATTCCATAACAATAAGCAAGACCAATTTTATTATATTTCATAGAACTGATAAATTCTGATATTTCTTGCAATCTGCTCAATGTTCCTGCTTTTCCATTGTCAACAAGTTCAGCCGCAGATTGTACTATCTTTTGATTAGTAGGTTTTGAATATTCAGAAATTAATTCTTCATAATCATACTTTTCAGCACCACAACTATTTGCTGTTTTGCATTTTTTTTGTTTACAGACAATACAATCCATCAACTAACCTTTTTAAAAGTATATTTCAAACTGCCATTTGGACAAACTGAAACACATGATAAACACTTAGAACACGTATAACTTTCTCCAGGTCTTTCTTTATCTTGTTTATATAAACTATATTTTTCTGGCTCAAGTATAGAAATATAACATTGCTTATCGCATATTCCACAAGATGAGCATGAATCTGTATTTAATTTAATTTTCCAGAAAGAAATTTTATTAAGAAAGCCTTCAAACCATGCAATTGGGCAGCCAATCTTATGATACATATACATGTTCTTTAATTTCTGATCTGGACTAGCACCCATCAACATTTCCATTATGAACCCCATTGGGCACATCCATCTACAGAAAACTTTTCCAAAAATCACACCTATAATAATTCCAATAATTAATAAATACCATAGAGAAAGGTTATAATATGAAATAGAGGCATAGACAAGAATGCCTGTTATCACTTGGATTGTCGTTCGTTTCGCAATAATTTTATTAAAGGTTGTCAGTTTTTTCATGTTAATTCAGATTTTTAATCTGATCTAATAAGAAGTCCTTTTGCTTAATCCCGACAAAACGATTAATTTCTTTGCCATTTTTCAACAAAACTAATGTAGGTATACTTCTCACTCCAAATTTTGAAGCTAGTTTTTGCTGTGAATCAACATTCAATTTGCAAATTTTCACATTCTCATCTACTTCAGTAGCTATTTCACTTAGAATTGGGCTCATCATTTTGCATGGAGTACACCATTCAGCCCAAAAATCAACCAAAACAATACTATTTTTTGTTATTGAATTAAAATTATTATCATCCAAATGAATAATTTTGTTATTCCCTACTATTGAAAGTGAATTTTTAGATTTCCTTAATATTATCATTAAATAAGCGACGGAAGCAATTACTATTGCAAAAATTATAATCTGTCCAACATTCATATTTAAAATTCCATATTATTAATTATTATTAAAACCACACATACCTGATGCACAAGATGGCGCAGAAGGCATATCAAAAGATTTTGTACTGGAAAATCCACTGAAATTAGTGGCTGACATTAATTTTTTACTGTTTTCCGAACTACAAGTCGGACATTTTACTTCAGTAACTTGGTTTACAGTTTTTTGAAAGACATCAAACTTTGCATCGCAATCATTGCATTTATAAGCATATGTTGGCATAACAAATTCCTTATATAAATTATGAATAATTTTAATCGTTAAATCGTATTAGTATCACTTTTATTTTAGAATATTATAACTAATAGTTCAATTAGTTTCTTTTAAATTCTGAAAATCAATTCATTTCAGGTATATTTATCAAAATTAGGTGTTCCCAAATTTATGCTCAAACGAATCAGCAAACTAAATTCAAGCAATTTCATTCTAAAAATGAACTATTAACACTATAATTTAATAATGAATGAGAAGCAGTATGGATTTGTAACGTATAGAAATAAATTATTTTTGGCTTATGCCAATAATTTATTATTTTTGTAATTGGCTTATGCCAATAATTAAATTTTACTTTACTCTGATGAAAACAGATAAACTAATAGATAACTATACTCCCTTATTTACAATAGGTACTATTGCTGACCAATTAGGGATCTCTGTACAAACCTTAAGACTCTACGAAAGAGAAAAATTGATAATTCCATTTAAAAAGGAAAGCAAACACAGATTATATTCTCAAGCAGACCTAGAAAGGTTAAAGTTTATTCGTTTTGCAATAAATAAACAAAAGGTTAGCATTGAGGGATTAAAAATTATCTTATCATTAATTCCTTGTTGGGAAATAACTTCTTGTTCGATTGAAGATAGAATGAAATGTAAATCATTTCCAAGTCTTCAACCATGTTGGTCGTTATCAAAAGAAAATAAGCCATGTCAAAATCTGGAATGCAGAAATTGTGATGTTTATAATGATTATAACTCATGTAATAATATAAAAAATAGTATAAATGAAATGTCGAGGTGCAAATGAAGAAAATTGTTGTTATTATTGCTTTTATTAGTCTAACTCTTGTGATTATTTTAGGCATTCTGTCACAAAGAGAATACGAACCAACAACCCTAATGAAATTAAAAGAGAAATATTCTAAAAAACATTCTTCATCTGTTGATCATTCTCAATTTGCCATACTACAGAAAGACTTTAGTGCTCCTCAGCAAGTCACTATAGCTTGTATTAGTTGTCACAATCTGCGACATAAAGAGGTTATGGAGTCCAATCATTGGAATTGGGAAAAGGAAGATTATATTCAAGGACGTGGAATTGTATATTTAGGAAAAAAGAATGCTATCAACAACTTCTGTATTGGCACTCAAGGAAATGAAAAAAGCTGTGCTAAATGTCATATCGGATTCGGAATGGATTCAAAAGGCAAAATTTTTACTGATTCAACCAATATTGACTGCCTTGTATGTCATGACAATACTGAAACTTACGTCAAAGCTCAGGAAAAAGGTGGGGCACCAGTGTCAACATTGGATTTCAATAAAATCGCTCAGGGTGTCGGAAAACCAAAACGAACAAATTGTGGAGTATGTCATTTTTATGGTGGTGGCGGAAATAATGTAAAACACGGAGATCTAGAGATGTCCATGTTTGAACCAACAAAAGAAACTGATATACACATGGGGACTGATGGTATGAATCTTCAATGTGTAGATTGTCATACTACAGAAAAACATAACATTTCAGGTAAGCTATATTCACTTGCTTCAACTGGTAATAACCGAAATACATGTGAACAATGTCATACTAATACACCGCACGATGATGATATGTTAAACAAGCATACGATAAAAGTCGCATGTGAAAGTTGTCATATACCTGTTTACGCAAAAGTAAAGGCTACCAAAATGTCTTGGGACTGGTCAACTGCTGGCAAGCTTAAAAATGGAGAACCATATATTGAAGAAGATAGTATGGGAAATCACGCCTACATGTCAATAAAGGGTAGTTTTGTATGGAAGAAGAATGTTAAACCTGATTATATCTGGTTTAATGGCACTGCTTCTCATTATTTAGAAGGAGATAAGATCAGCGATACCACGATCCCTTTAGTTTTAAACCAGTTGAATGGATCATATTCGGATGGAGAATCAAAAATTATCCCAGTTAAAATACATGAGTCAAAGCAACCTTATGATCCAATTAACAGAATCTTAATTCAACCAAAACTCTTTGCTGAAAATAAGGGAGAGGGAGCATTTTGGAAAGATTTTAATTGGCAAAAAGCTGCGGAAATAGGAATGAAAGATGCAAATTTACCTTTCAGTGGAAAGATTTCATTCATAAAAACAAAGATGTACTGGCCAGTGAATCACATGGTATCATCAAAAGAATTAACTGTTAAATGTAAGGAATGTCACACAAGAAAAGACTCTAGACTTTCAGGATTAAATGATTTTTATATGCCAGGAAGGGATTACTCAATTCCTGTTGAAAAATCCGGTTTATGGCTTATTGTTCTTTCAATTATTGGAGTTCTTACTCATGGATCGGTTCGTATATTCAATTCAATAAAGAAAAAAAGAGGTAACAAATGAGCAAAAGTATTTATAAAGTATATAGAGCATTTGAGCGTTTTTGGCATTGGATGCAAGCGCTACTAATATTCTTTCTAGCTTTTTCTGGATTCGAGATTCATGGAGCATATTCATTCTTTGGTTTTAAAGATGCAGTCAAATATCATTCGATAGCCGCTTATATGTTTCTCATTCTAATAATTTTTGCAATTTTTTGGCATTTTGCTACTGGAGAATGGAAACAGTATATACCGACATTTGAGAATATAAAAGCTCAATTGAATTACTATATATTTGGAATTTTCAAAAATTCGCCACATCCTACGAAGAAAACGGTACTTAGTAAATTGAACCCCTTGCAAAAGATAACATATTTTGGACTAAAGATTATGGTGATTCCTGTAATAGTATCATCAGGCTTGTTTTATATGTTCTATAGATATCCGACAAGTCATGGAATTCAAGCAATGAACATCAAATCATTAGAATTAATTGCAGTAGTACATACTCTCAGTGCATTTTTACTAGTCGCATTCATTATTGTTCATCTTTATTTGATAACAACAGGTGAAACTGTAACTTCAAATCTAAAAGCAATGCTAACTGGTTATGAAGAATTAGATAACTTGACTGAAGAAGCAAATTCTGCTGCAAGAACCTTAGACTTATCAACAACAATCGAGGAGAATAGATAGTTATGGAAAATTCAAAATATATGAATCCTTATCTAGCAGGTTTGCTATTAGGTTTATTGTTAATAGCCACTATATATATTACAGGGAGAGGTTTGGGCGCAAGTGGAGCCTTAAAGAGTTTTACAGTAGCTTCAGTTGAGACTGTAGCACCATCTCATACTCAAGCAACAAAGTTTTACAAAGAATATTCAGGTGAGCATACTGGGAGTCCTTTAATGAACTGGTTGGTATTTGAAATGGTCGGAGTGGTAATAGGTGCTTTTATTTCGGGCTTAATATCAAACAGATTGAATTTTAAATTAGAAAAAGGTCCAAGGGCAACAACAAGAATTCGAGTAATCGGTGCTATTTTAGGAGGAATGTTGTGGGGATTCGGATCTCAACTAGGTAGAGGATGTACAAGTGGCGCAGCTTTAAGTGGGATGGCGGTAATGTCAACAGGTGGGATAATTACAATGTTCGCCATTTTTGGTGGTGGATACGGCTTTGCATATTTCTTTAGAAAATTTTGGTTATAAAAAGGAGAATTAAATATGGGACCTTTAGTTCCTGACATTATTGGTATTGATTTAAATTTTATTTTTGCTTTGATAATCGGTATTTTATTTGGAGCGATATTGGAGCAAGCTGGATTTTCTACATCCAAAAAATTAGTCGGACTCTTTTATGGATATGATTTCACAGTGCTGAGAGTATTCTTTACTGCCGGAATAGTAGCAATGATCGGTGTGCTGGCATTAACTCATTTTGGTTTATTAGATATTAACCTCACTTATATTAATCCCACATTTCTATGGTCTGCAATAATAGGCGGTTTAATAATGGGTTTAGGATTTATTGTTGGAGGATTCTGCCCTGGTACCAGTGTATGTGCTGCTGCTATTGGTAAAATTGATGCAATGATTTTTATTGGAGGGGCACTTCTGGGAGTATTACTATTCGCAGAAGGTTATCCGCTTTTCGAAGGTTTATATAAATCAACAAATTTAGGTAATCCTAGATTATTTGAAACTTTGGGTATATCTCAAACTTTGTTTGCTTCACTATTCACAGTTGTAGCTTTGCTTGTATTCATAGGAGTTTCAATTGTAGAAAATAGAATTAATGGCATTAAAAAAGCACCAATCCGTTTTACACCATATTACTTTGGCATTGCTGTTTTTGGTTTAGTTGTTGCCCTTTCGGCATTTATGTTTCCAGAAAGAAAAGCTTCACTTATAAAAATGGTCGAAGATAATAGTTTAGTAAATAGTTATAATCTTGATATTATGACAGTTGATGAACTAGCATTCAAATTAGTTAGTGATGATAGTAAATTACAAATTATAGATTTCAGATCAGCCAAAGAATATGAGAAATTCAACCTTCCTAAATCATCATCCTTTTTAATTGATAATTTATTCGAGAAGGAGCCCAATAAATTGTTGTCCGTTAATCATAAAGTAAATGTTTTTGTTGGTAACAATGAAATCATTGAAAGAAAAATGGCAATAATAGCCAAAGAACTTGGATACAAGAATATCAAAATACTTAAAGGAGGTCTAAATGCTTTTGTAGAAGATATATTAAATCTAAAACCAACAAAAGATACAATTTCGCAAGAAGGAAGAGACACATATCGTTTTAGGGTAAAGGCAAGTCAGATTATTCCTAAGTTAATAAAGCAGAATAAAACGTCAGGTCCAGTTAAGAAAACACAGAAACGAGTTGTTGGTGGATGTTAATTTTTTAAAAAAGAGTATAAATTAAAATGGCATTAAATAAAATTCATTGGTACGACGGCTGGATTTACGATAAAGTTATAGCTCCATATCAAGTTAGATTATTCAGGAAAATTAGTGCATTAATAGAGCCTGATTCAAAAATCATTGATGTGGGCTGTGGTACTGGTCAATTTTCATTTACTGTATATGAAAAATTTGATACTATATTTGGCATTGACTTATCTAAAAAAAATATTGATAAAGCAAACTTTAATTTATCGAAAAGTAATATTAGCAATATTTCATTTCTACATACTGAAGTAAAGGAGTTATTACAAAAGAAACAGCTTCACTATGATTATGCCGTTATGACTTATGTTATACATGAAGTTAATGAATCTGAAAGAATTTCATTATTGAAAGATGTTTCAGAAATAGCAAATAAAATAATTATTGGGGACTACCTTGTGCCTATGCCTAAAAGTTTAACATACTATATGATCAAAATTATAGAGTTTATTGCTGGTAATGACCACTACAATAGCTTTAAAACCTATGTTAAACATGGTGGAATACAATACTTGGCTAACGAAACCGGTTTAAAAATCAATATTGAATATAAGTTTAATAAATCATTAAAGCATTTAGTGGTTTTGTCTAAGTAAAAGAAGTTAATTTTTGTGCAATTTTTTCAATAAATATATTTTATGAATGATAGAATCTATAATAACGGTATCGATAAACTAAGATCACCCGAACGTATTCAGCGATTAGAGTTGGCGAAGATTGTGGAATATTGTCTTGGAAATGGAATTGGCAATACACTTTTAGACATTGGTACTGGAAGTGGATTGTTCGCAGAAGCATTTAGTAACGCAGGACTTATCGTTTCTGGGATTGATATAAATAAAGAGATGATAAGAATAGTATCCAAATATTTACCTGACAGTATTTTTAAAGTTGCATTAGCTGAGGAGATTCCTTTCGAAGATAATTCATTTGATACTACTTTCTTTGGATGTGTATTTCACGAACTTTCTGATTACAAAAAAGCCTTGATAGAATCATATCGAGTAACCAATCTCTATACTTATATTCTAGAATGGAAGTATATTTCCGAAGAATTCGGTCCACCAATAGAACATAGATTAAACTCAGAATTTATTAGTAGTTTGTCTAAAGAAGCAGGTTATAAAAAAATCATTGAAATTCCAATGAACAATTTCATTTTGTATCAATTAGTAAAAGTTCTTGAAAATGATGATAATTGAAAATATATTGGTGTAAAACAGAATGACATTTTAAGGAATAAAATATGCCAAGACCAAATAAAAGCAGAAAAGTGTACTCGAATCCTGGAGTGTTTCTTTTTAAGCCAGTCGGCAGGAAGACTAAGGAACAAGATGAAGTAGAACTGACATTGGACGAATTCGAGGCTATTCGTTTAGCTGATTACGAAGGATATTATCAGGAAAAAGCTGCTCAACAGATGAACGTATCAAGACAGACATTTGGAAATATTATTAATTCAGCTCATAAAAAAATCTCAGATTTTTTAATAAATGCTAAATCACTAAAAATTGGTGGAGGTTCATTTGAAATGATAACAGATGATAGTAATTTTATTTGTTATGGTTGCAAATTTTTCCGTGGAACTCAATTTGAAATTGAGAAAATGGAGCTATGTCCACATTGTGTTAGTCCTCACTTACATAAACTAATAGAGGAGCATAAATCAAAAGAAAGCTCTAAACCAAAATTATCTGAGGATAAATTGAGTGATGATAAGTTGGATCGTAAGTAGAAAAAAATCAAATAATAAAAAATATATAATTTTTTAGGAAATAAAAAAATGAATACTAAAGATTTGGGATTTAACACAAAGCAAGTGCACGCTGGTAGCTTCGAAGACCAATTTGGTAGTGCAACTGTCCCTATTTATCAAACTTCAACATTCAAATTCAAGAGCGCTCAGCATGGGGCTGATTGCTTTTCCGGTGCAAGTGATGGATACATCTATACAAGAATAGCTAATCCAACAATTAGAGCTCTTGAAAGAAATATTGCTGATCTTGAAAATGGTTACGACGGAATCGCAACAAGTTCCGGGATGTCAGCTGTAACAAGCATATATTTTGCATTGTTAGAAGCAGGGAGTCATATAATAAGTACAGCTTCTGTTTATGGGCCAGCCAGAGGTGTATTGGAACAAGATTTTTCGAGGTTTGGAGTAGAAGCTTCGTTTGTGAATACTTCAAATTTAAAAGAAATCATAACTAGTATTAAGCCAAATACAAAAGTATTGTATATCGAAACTCCTTCTAATCCAACGATGGAAATAACGGATATTAGAGCATGTGCAGAAATTGCGAAAGAACATAACTTGATTTTAGTTGTAGATAATACATTTTCTACTCCTTTTCTTCAGAAACCATTAGATTTGGGAGCTGATGTTGTTTTTCATTCTGTAACGAAGTTTATAAATGGACATGCCGATATTGTAGGAGGAATAATAATAACAAAGGAAGCATCTCTATACAAAAAACTTCGTCATTCTATGGTTTATATGGGTTGCAACATGGATCCCCATCAAGCATATATGGTTTTGCGCGGTGTAAAAACTCTTTCATTACGCGTAGAACGAAATCAGGAAAACGCTATAAAAGTTGCTAGATTCTTGGAAAACCATCCCAAAATAGAGTGGATTAAATATCCAGGTTTAGAGTCACATCCTCAATTTGAATTAGCTCAGCAACAAATGAATGGTTTTGGTTCAATGATTAGCTTTGGTGTAAAAGGAGGGTTAGAAGCAGGCAGACAATTAATGGACAATGTGCATTTGGCAACTTTAGCTGTATCTTTAGGTGGTGTTGAAACACTCATTCAACATCCCGCATCTATGACACATGCAGGAGTAAGCAAGGATGACAAACTTAAAGCAGGTATAACAGATGATTTAGTGAGATTTTCTGTTGGAATCGAAGATATTAAAGATATAATAGATGATCTAACACAAGCATTAGAAAAAGTTTAAACAATGAAATTTTAACTAAATTTAGGAAAATAATGAAAATTTGCATCCCTATAGAAGAAGAAAATGGAATGGATTCAATAGCTTATGGACATTTCGGAAGTGCTCCCTATTTTTTTATCTTTGATACTATTGCCAAAGACTTTGAAGTCTTGAATAACAATGAATCAGAACATGAACATGGTCAATGTAATCCGGTTCAACCTTTAAGAGAAAAAGGTGTTGAAGCTGTTGTTGTGGCTGGTATGGGAGCCAGAGCTTTGACGAATCTTCAGTCAATTGGAATTAAGGTGTACAGGACATCAGAAACAAAAACCATTCAAGAAATAATATCTAACTTTGATTCGATTAAGCAGGAAAAACTATCGCTTGAAACAAGTTGTAATCATCATAATTGCAATTAATTTTTGAAGTTTTTTAAATAAAGTATCAGGATTATCACATTACTGCTCTTCCAAATACTTCTTGATTTTGGATTTTGTGGATCTGCCGACGGAGGAAATGAAGTAGCCGTTCTGCCAGCCGTGCCAGTCGGAGCCGGAGAGCCTTTTGAACTTCTTGGATGAGAGGGACTTGATGATCTCGACGGTTTTGCAGATGGGACGGGTTGTGTCGATCTGCAGAAGGAGATGGACGTGGTTGGTGGAGATGCCGATTTGCTCGAGGACGGCACCGGAGGAGGCGACTGCGGATTCTAAAACTACTTGGGTAAAATTAAGGTCGCGACTGGAATATCGTATCTCAAAATAGCCAAATGTGCATTTATATGATTATATTTCATCATACTTCCTTTATTTTAGACTTTAGGCTATTAAATTCCATCAAGAAGAAATAATAGCTAAGTGACTTTAATTAACTAAAATTCTATATCATTCTGTCAAAAAGTATATGTTATAATTCATAATTTATTCTAGAGTGTGAAAGCGTACATTAATTTCTTCATCAAATAAGAAAATTTTAAGATAATTAAGTAATAAATTATTATGATGCTCGAATTGCGTTTCGTAAAAGTAATGATTGTTACATATTCTTAAATTTATTATGTAGAATATACTATTGCTTAGCTGTGGATATTCAATTTTTGATTCTTTTTGCTTTTCTAATTTTATCAATTCAACAATTTCTTTTTCAAATGAAAATTTTGGAATGTTATCGGTTATTCTAGGTTTTGTTAAATTATTTATTTTCTTAATTGTCATCACTGAATCCTGAATTTCGAAAATATAAATAACTTCATATTCGTTTAAAATGTTACTACCTTTATAAAAAATTAAATAATCAATATTTTTTTTATTTAAAGAATCTAACACTTTTTCATACATTTCATTAAGGTGATTTATGTCATCTTCATATCTAATATGACAACAAGAAGTTAGGTAAAAATAAATTATTAGAATTAATAATATTTTCATTAAATTTTCCTTAGAATTCAATTATTCATTTCATTTTCTTTTACTAAGACACTCTAAACAAATATAAAGTTACAAAAGGTTGTAAAATATTTTCATTGCTCTTCCAAATACTTCTTGATCTTTGATTTTGTGGATCTGCCGACGGAAGAAATGAAGTAGCCGTTCTGCCAGCCATGCCAGTCGGAGCCGGATAGCTTTTTGAATTTCTTTGAAGAGAGGGATTTGATGATCTCGACTGTTTTGCAGATGGGACGCTTCGTGTCGATCTGCAAAAGGAGATGTACGTGGTTTGTGGAGATGCCGATTTGCTCGAGGACAGCAGAAGCAGAGGCGGTTGCCTCTGCTAAAACTGCACTATTGAAATTATAATCCCTGCGATATTTGGTGACCAGGACTAAATGAAGGGATATATCTGAAATTGAATGAGCCATTTTAAGCATCGCATTCCTCCACTTCTTCTGCTTGCTTGTTCATGAAATTGGCTTCTGCTTCGTCATAAACTTCTTCGTAGTATTTTTTTATGTATTCGAGCATAAACTGATTTTCTTCGGCTTCCTGCTCTGAAATTTCCTTCTTCCTCCTGCTTAGTGCTTTGTCTGTCCTCTCTTTTGAAATTTTAAATATTTCTTTGTTTATTTCACCATCCCATTTTTCAATTTGTTCTTCATCTGCGAGATTGCCGATTTCCTTTATCCAAAAATCAGAATTAAGTTCTAAATGCCCTTCTCTGCATAGAGTTAATATACCAAAATTTGAATCATTGCTTACACTGCTTTCGCAACGAATAAAGGCAAGATTTTCTTTTTTGTAAATTATTAGATCAACTTGTCCCTTCGGCTGTCCCTGTGCTGATGCTACTTTTAACAAATATTCAGGATTTAATGAAACTTTGAAGGTTTCATCTTCAAAAGTATTATATAGATTTAGTCTCCGATATAACCATTCAATTATTGGAGGAAATTTCTCGTCAATTAATGGCTTTACTAAATCATCGCAGGATGCGAGGATCTGTTTTTGATTGTACTCGTTTTTACTCTCCCAAATGTCAATTCGTTTGAATGCTGATTTGGATTTCCAGAATTGATTGACGATTTCTATTGGGATAATGCCCTCGAATGAAGGCTCTTTTGCGTGCTGTTCTTCGATCCTTCCGATTGCCATTATGTAAGAATCTGTTGCAAAACAGAATCTATTTTTTATGTATAATCCTAACATTGCAGGACGGAATTCATCTTTGCTGGATGCAAGATGTGTTTTGTCCCTTAGGACGATTTGATTTATTAGTGTTCCGTATGTCATGTGATTTTCTCCGAAAATAATAAATAATTACGAATTGCGAATTACGAATTACGTTCATTGGTTTTGTTTTTGAAATATTCGATTACTTCTGATTTGTTGAAATGAACTGCTCTGCCGATTCTGATATATGGTATATCTCCATCTTTCATGTGTTGCCATAGCCACACCGGGGACTTGTGAAATGTTTCAAGAAATTCAGTTCTTGTTATTAGCTCATCTTCTGGTGGCTTGTTTATGATTAGCTTTTTGAGTTCTTCGATTGCCAAATCAATATTATCTAATCTCTTGTTTAGCGGACTGATGTCAATGTTAAGTGTGTTGCTCATGATTGTTCCTTGAATTTATTACGAATTAAAAATTACGAATTACGATAAAAATCAATTACGAATTACGTTTTGATTTAAGGATTTTGCGGTCTCTGGCGTTCTGGATGAGTGCTTGGTCGCAGAGATCAACATCGAAATGATAGCCTGATTTGAAGGGATAGACTACTTTCATATCGTAGCCGATGACATCACAAAGTGGGGCAAAATAGCTGTCTAAAAGCTCGCTGGCTGATGCGAGTTTGTCCTCGAATAAAATATGCACGAAGTGAGTTTTGAGGGATTCTGTGCCTTCTACCTCGTCGATTTCGGGCAATTCATAAACAGCTTTGATAATCTTTTTCATTTTCTTTTCTCCTTTGGCTCTCCTGGTCTTCAAAACCAAGAGAGCCGATTTAATTTGTTAATTGATTTCGAATAATACTTTTTTGAGTGTTTCTCTGCTTGTCGAGTCCATTTGTGCGATTGCGTATTCGATGCCCCTTTCGAATCGGTTTCTCCATGTCCAGAAATAATCGTCGGGACTGTTGAAATTGATGTTACGATCAAATCTTTCGATGTAAAATCTTATGATTGTTCTGTCTGAGATTGAAGAAATTAAATTGTTGTCCGGGTTTATGGGCTTGCTCATGAATTTTCTCCGAAAATAGTTTATAAAGTATAAAGTTAAAAGTTATAAAGTAGAAGCCGAAGCAGTTGATTTAGAGCTTTGCTCAGGATCTGCTTTGAAGTTCTGCAAATATGCGGTTGCGTCGTCGATTCTTCCGCTCATGATGTAGATTTGAAAAATAGGCAGATTGAAGCCTGCTGGTGCGTTTTTCTGGATGAACTGCAGAGCTGCATCTGCAAAGTTTTGGATTAGTTGTTTTTCTGATAATTTTTTCATCTTCTTCCTCCAAGTTCTGAGTAATTGTAAAATGTTATCCTGATAAAAGAAATAAAACTGTAATAATCTTTGAAGGTTGGGAAGTTGTTTTTTACGATTTCCCAATTTTTCGCTTCATCTTTCAAAAGCCTTTCCCTGCTGTGATCTGCCCAAATACAGCCAGCCCCCAAATATTTGTTCATATCAATCCCGACGTTTTTTAAAATTGTGTAGCTGATTCTATCTTCTTTCCTATCCATTTTGTTCCCTTCAGGGCAGGACCTGCCTTTGATCCTGCCCGATAATAATTAATTATTAGTTTTGTCTGTAAATGTAAAAAGTGTAGTCGCCTTCTTCGGTTTCGATTGATATTTCGTCTTCGTTGCCATCGTAGCGGTTTAAACTGTGTCCCCTGCCATCCATTTTTGCATCTCTGATCCAGGCTTCGTCATCGAAATAAAATCTCATTGATTTCGGCAACTCTGGATAAATACATTCTTCGAGGTAATTTTTGAGATCTGCGTCCCAGAGTTCGTCGGCTTCTTCATCTGTAACGACTAAAAATTCACGGCTACCGATTTCGAATAAGTTTTCATCGTAGGTACTGACTTGAATTGTGTCTGCGTCTTCTTCGAGATGCTGTGCGAGTGCTAAAATTTTAAATTCTTCCATTTTGTAAACCTTTCAATTTTTGTATATTTTGGGCTGATGCCCGTTAATTTTTCTATTTTTTAAAATCCCCTTCAGAGTTTTTTTTTGGGCTTGTTCCACGTGTGAGACAAGCGGCGGAGCCCGAAGACAAAAAAAACGAATTGCTTCGGGCGAAGGACCACTACCAATACAAAACCGAACTAGGCGAGGGCGTCAAAGTACCGGAATAATCGTATTCAAAACCACGAAGACCGACAGGACGAGCCAACTGAGCCGGAGAAGGCACGAACAATTCAACGACACGACAAGACACGAAATCGACTATATTCCCAAAACATAATCCGATTAAATCATCAGCAGAATCAAACTTTGTATCGAATAAAAAAGATGATCCGAAGATGTCGCCTTCTGAATCCATAACTTCAACCACTGCAATCATTTTCATAAAATTCTCCTAATTATTATTTTTGTCCCAAAAAAATATATCAAACCCAAAAAACCGAAAAAAAGAATAAAAAAAGAAAAAAAACCCCACAAGGAACGTCGGGAGTTATTTTTCTTTTTCTTTTTTTTCGAGACATTTGATAGTGGAATGAGAAGGTGGATTTCAAATTTAATGACAAATTTTTTTCCTGTATTTAAAAGAAAATTGGCGTTAAAATTTGCCCTTTGAATGGAACGGAGGTAATCTTTTAATTAAGAATTGAGAATTGAAGGCATATTTGCTTAAACCCCACAGGCATTAATTACCATTGGGAAGAATGAGCAATGATTGAAAGCCAAAAAAGCAAGAAAGCAATTATAATGACAATTATTAGGAACCGAGCAGTTTTCTGCCGGACCGGAATTGGCATGGAATTGCTTTGCTTTGTGGCTTTTCTTTGCATTAAAAAGGAAGCCCTGAAACAGGGTACCCTTGAACACCTGCGTCAGCAGACAAAGAATCAGCGAATGCTGTAAATGGAATAAAAAAACGACCTGCCGGGACGGCTGGTCGTGCGATAATGTATGTTATGTATTTAAGAGCAATAGAATTGGAACGCAGTGGAAATAGAATTGCTCATGCACACTAAATGGAATCCCTGACACAACGAACATAAAAGCCATAATCCTTACCGAAATTGGACCTGTATACACTGGCGTAATAGTAGTACACGTACCTATTCCATGCGCCATTATTACTGCCCTCAGTAGAAGACCACCAATAACCGTAGTCACCAATATTGTAGGATATCCCAAGGTAGTCGCAGTAACCGCCCGGGAGAGCGGAAAAGCCACTTTCATTTGTTGCAAATTTGTTTGGGCTTTTCCAGTGAGATGTACTGGTCTCTTTCAGCTTACCACCAGCAACGCTTTGCCCACCAAGATACGTTATTAATGTAGTCCATTCATCATCTGAAGGAATATGCCAACCACTAGGAGCTAAGCCACGGGGATCATTAACTGCGTACCAGTTATATATTTTGCCATAAATTGCACCCATCGCAGGATCATTTTTGTAATAGCACCATGCTCCTGTTTTTAGATAATACCATTCCTTAGGATCTTTGACTTCAGGAATTGAATCGCCATTGCGATATTTATCGACATCAAGATTCCTTGTCGTCCAGACTTGAGATCCGATTGTAACATATGCATATTGAACAACAGGAGGTTCAGTAGTTTGATCTTTACAACTTGAAAAGATTGAAATTATTACAAGGATAAGAAGTGCTTTTTTCATGAAATTGCCTTTAACAGCTTTGATAATTGTATTATTCGATACAAATATAATGACTTTATTTGTAATTATAAAAAAATAAAACACTCTGCTGTAACAGCTGAGTGAAGCAAAATGTATGTTATGTATTTGAGAGCAATTGAATTGGAACGCAGTGGAAATAGAATTGCTCTGGGTTTTAATTGTCTTTGATGCAACGGACAGAATAGCCATTACTATTACCGCAAATGTCCCTGCCTATATAGTCGTAAAAGTAGAATAAGTACCAGCCAAACGAGGTAGTTGTAGAGTACACCGTAGAAGACCACCAATAACCGTAATGCCCTAAACTGTGGAACGTGCCCTAGTAGGAGAAAAGCCATCCACCAGGAAGAGCGGAAAAGCCGCTTACATTTGTGGCTCCAGTATTTGGAATATTCCAATGAGAAGTACCTGATTCTTTTAACTTCCCACCAGCAATACTATCGCCGCCAAGATAAGCAGATAATGTCGACCATTCAGCATCGGAGGGGATGTGCCACCCTACAGGAGCTAAGCCACGAGGGTCATTTACAGCATACCAGTTATATAATTTACCGTAGGTCACACCACTATCTTTATCATTCTTAAAGTAACACCAAGCACCAGTAGTAAGACTTTTCCATAGAGAAGCACTCTTTACCTCAGGAATTGGATCACCATTGCGATAATGGTCGACATCAAGATTCCTTGTCATCCAAACCTGAGTGCCAATAGTTACAGTTCCATAATTATTATTATCAGGATCTGTTGAATTATCTTTTTTACAACTGATGCAGATTGAAAAGATGACTAAGAAGAGTAGTGCTTTTTTCATGATTAAGCCTTTAAAGCATTGATAATTGTATTATTCGATGCAAATATAATGACTTTCCTAATCACTTACTAGATAAAAATGCGCCTATTTGCTTATCGAAAGTCATAATGTGAATGTAGAGCCAATCCTTTAGAAAATTCATTACGGAAATCGAAAGATTTTGATTCCCACCCACATATTCTGCAT
>CAIOZA010000013.1 GCA_903862655.1 uncultured Ignavibacteria bacterium | reverse complement strand
TGTGTAACCGTGCATTCTGGCAAATGATTCATTGACTTCAATTATTTTACCCTGTATATCCATAATGAAGATACCTTCTCCTGCCATTACAAAGAGAGCTTTGTATCTATCTTCGGTTTCCTTCAATGTCTTATTGATTCTGATCTCTCTTAAATTCTTTAGACCAATTCCTGCTATAATTTCAATAAATCCTTTGATGAAGTCTAAATATTGAGCTAGTTTCTCTTTGGACCAAATAGGAACTTTATTAACAGCTTCCAGATACTCTTTCTCGTTGAAACCGTACTTCTTTGCATGTTCCTTAAAGAATTCCAGATCAGGTTTCTCTAGAAAAAACTGTCCGGTAAAGAAGTTACCGTAATGCTTTCCTTCTATGGTGATTGGTGTGGCATTATCAATCAGACCGTGTGGACATTCGTAGCTGACAGCAGGATTGGCTTCATGAAGATGATCGGCAATATATTTATCACTCTTGATGCACTCCTTTTCACATTCAGGATGAACGCGGTGAAATTTGGTGCATATATCCTGCCAGGCAACTGCTGTAAGGATTTTACCTTCATTGTCAATAATAGCCGATGGGAATGAATAAATAACATTCAGCTTATCCTGCAATTCCTGCAGCAAAGTAATGTCAACGATGTCTTCTAATTTGTAATCCATAATGCACCTTGATTTGTAAAAAAATCATAATATGAATTTAAATTCGTGCCAAAATTATACACGAAGGAGCTGCGTATTATTTGGCAAAGTAAAATAAAACGTACTTCCTTTACCAACTTCACTCTCGACCCAAATTCTGCCGTCCAGTTTTTCTATAAATTCTTTGCATAAAAGAAGTCCCAATCCAGTGCTTAGCTCTCCTTCTGTTCCGGGTCTAGATATCTTCTGGTCTATTTGGAAAAGCTTTCCAAGTGTAAGAGAATCCATACCCAATCCATTGTCCTTAATGTAAATACATTCGAAACTTGACATAGCGTCATCGGATGAATTAATTGTCCCTAATTCGATAGTACCACCTCTTGGTGTAAATTTAATAGCATTTGATATGAGATTTCTAAGAACTGTATTAATCATCTGATGGTCTGCATTTACTTCGATAGATTCTGGAATATTACTAATTATCTTAATATCTTTTTGTTTAGCAAACTCATTAGCGATTTCAAGGTTTATCCTGACAAAATTTCCAATATTGCACGATTTCTGATTTAATTCCGTAACACCTCTCTGCATCCTTGCCCATTCTAGTAGATTCTCCAAAAGGGAATAAAGATTTTCTGCTGATTTCTGAAGGCTAATACTAAAGTCATGCATTTCTTTCTTAGACAAATCATGAAATTCTTCAACCATAATCTTTGTCAGGCCGAGGAAACCTGTAAATGGAGATTTTATGTCATGAGCAATTATAGAGAAAAATTTATCTTTTGATGCATTGAGCTCAGCAAGTTCCTTAGTCTTTTGTTGAAGAATTAATTCAGACTTCTTTCTCTCAGAAATATCTCTGATAATAAGAACCATCTGAGTGGGAATTCCTAATAAATTCTGTATTAACTTCAATATCAATAATTCTCCCGTCAGCTTTTAAGCCATGGTATTCACTCGGACCGGTTATAATACCTTGTGCTCTTTTCGAAACATTATACATAGCCAGTTCTCTCTCTTCAGGAATAATGAACTCGACTACATTTCGTCCTATTCCATCGTCAACATTATCGAAACCAAATATCTTTGAACCTGCTTGTGAAACCATAAGGATTTGTCCCTGCATATCAGCTATCGTGATGTCATCGGGTGAGGCGTTTAGTATTGAACGAAAGCGTTCCTCATTTGCGAGAAGTACTTCTTCTGTCTTTTTCCGTTCCGATACATCACTGCCAATGCCCATCAAATATACTTGCCCGCTTCTTTCAAATCTTACACCAGTCAATAGAAATGGAATCAATGTCCCATTCTTGGCTAAAAGTTGAGCCTCTATTGATCCTTGTCCTTCTGCAATAACTTTTTTGGCTGTATTGAGAATAGAGTCTTTAGCTAAAGGTACCTGCCAATCCAGAATGTAGTGATCTGTCATATCTTTTGATTCATATCCCAAAAGCAGTTCATACTGATTATTCCAGCGAATCAATTTAAATTCTGGATAAGTGTAGAGGTAAAATATTCCAGGAATTTGATCAAGCAGAGCTATAGAGAATAATTGTTCTTCTTGTAGCTTCTCTTCCGCTATTCTAAAGTTGTTTATATCATTTATATTTGAAGCTATTAGAGCTGCATTCTCTTCTCGAAGCCTATCCAATTCTACCAAAAGCTCTTCTTTGGATTTATCGATGTTGCACATAATATCTCTCGTATCTTAAATTTCTATATTTTCTACTTTTTCTAATTAGCGTCAATATTTTTATATTTTGGCACTGAGATGAATTTAATCTGTAAGACAATGTCTTCTAATATACTGCATAAGCAGATCATCAACATCTCAATGACCTTTATGGACTCAACCATAAATAAAAATATTATTTGAATAACAAAATTCTGGTATGTTTTTTATCGTCAATTTTGGTTAATTCTTTATTTATAATAAAGATAAAAGCAAAATTATTGGAAATATAGCATCAAATATTTTATTATTTCGAATTGCTGAATTTTTCAATATGAATTAAAAAAGAACATATTCTCAATTTAATTAATTGTTATTTTAATACATATTAACTTAATATTTATACATTTCATCCATTCACAAGTATGTATTTTAGTTATATTTATCACTCGTAAAAAATTATTTTTAATTTTGAATATGATAGAATATCATGAAAGTAATAATTAAAGAAGCTGTTCTGTTAAGTGTTTCAGGTGAAATTGTAATGTTTTCGTTGTATGAAGTTAATATCAATTTGAATCAGTTCCATTGACTAACCTTAATTAATTGATTTCTACTCCATTCATATCAGAAACTAGATATATTATGTCTAAAATAAACTCTTTTTTGGGGATTATACATTATTACTTTATTACTCATTCGCTGAATAGTAAAATTTCGAACATAATTTGACTAGGTTAAGAGTTTATGTAGAGTTTGTAGAAATGTTCGAGTAGAAAGAATTTAAATGTCTTGAGAAGTTTTGGTAAGAGTGAAACAATAATGCTTCTGAATTTTTAGTTACAGAAGCATTTTGGTTTTAAATCGGAATTATTATGTGTGTAAAATTTGATAAAGTACTTTATTTTGGTATAGTCGATTTTCTACTGAATAATTAGTCTTTAATAAAACTATACGTATTCTGTTCTATTCCATTCCTAATTTTTAAATAGTATGTACCTCTTTCGAGTTCAGTTGTTATTATTACAATTTTATCTGATTGCATTTCAGTTAATAGCTCAATTTTTTGACCTAAAGCATTGAAACATTCAACGCTCTGGACTTCTGCAATAATTGACTTTTCAATATAGATCAAATCATTAAATGGATTAGGATATCCAAGTTTTTTATAATTTTTTGTAAGATCAACCGATGTAGCGATACGGCTCTCAATGACATTTTGAATACTCTCAGGAACATTGGACAAGAAATTATATCCTGTAGATAATTCTATTTGATCAACACTAGTTATGTATTTTTCCCATGCATCATTTCTGACACCTTGTTGGTTTGGCATCATAACTGAATAGACAGGAGTATTTACATTAACATCATTCAAAGTTTGTCCTTTTTCAAGAACGACGACAATTTTCCAAGTGCTATCCGGAACAGCTACACCATTTCCTATGACAGAATCAGTGTGAAACACACCACCAGCATAGATGTACAGTTCCTTGTCTTCCTTTCTACATAAATCATTACAGTATGTCTCTAATCTTAACCAAACTCCTTGATTAAGGTCTGGTCTTTGAGGGAGAACATTTGTAATAAGAAATGTACTTTTATTCTCCTCAACTGTTGCTGTTCTTTCTTCACTCATTACCATGTGACCTCTGTCATAGCCAGAATTTGTATAATCAGAGTGCTTTACACGATACATTCCCGCAGGAAGAGTTGTATCAGATATAAAGTTTCCTGACCATCTAGCAACATCCCCGAACCAACTTGCATTTAGTTCCCAAGCAACCCAGTTGCAAACATTTAGCGTCTTATTGTAAGATAAAACATATTGGGATTTGACCATAATATAATCATTTGTTGTATCTTGATCTGTTTTCGAAGGAACGCCCAAGGATGCATGCACACTTTTGACCCATTCATAAGGTATTTCGCTAATAACAACCATTGGTTTGCTTTTAGATATAGCAAATAATGGTATTTGAGGCAAGAAAGCTGAGATGAGCAACAGCACATTAAAAGTTGTCATAGAAATCCGCTTCATTAATATCCCTACTATTATTAATAATTATCAAGCTTATGATCATATTCCGAAACTGAGAATACTAAGATAAGATATTTTTACATAATAAAATAAAACCAATTAATTATACATTACAAAGATATGATGTTTAGAGAAGTTCTATGTCGCATGAGAAAATTGTGAAGTATTTCTCTGATCTTATAGCGATGCTATTTTTTATATACAGTTCGAAATCGGATAGAACAGATGCTATGGTTTGTAATTAATATAAAAAATGGATAGTGAATACCGAATTCACTACCAGTCTCATTTCCGTCGCAGAGAAAATTTCAAATTCTCTGGAACTGTGTGCCCGGAACAGGACTTGAACCTGCATGAAGTTGCCCTCACTACAACCTGAATGTAAATTTTCAGTAAACAAAAGAAAACAAACAATATTTAACATTATCGTAACTCTTTGTATTTAATATTTTTATAAATAACGGTGAACATTCTTATTTACTTTTGGTTACTTTTGTTTTTACATTATTTGTACGTGGTTGTACGTGAAATATTTTTTTCTTTTCATAATATTTCGTAATTTTGTAATATTAATTTGAGAAATATTAACGAGAAACAAATGCCTTATTTGACAGATGAGATCAAGAATCTCAACCGAAATAAAAAGATAAAAATTCGGTTAAATCCAATTGTAAATGGATACAGTATTTTTCTGGAATACAACAAAGATTATAAACGAGAAAAAAGATTTTTAAAATTACAAATAAGTAATAAACAAATTATTTCAAAAAAAGATAAAGAGACGTTATATAAAGCTGAAATTGTACGTGATAAAAAGGAATTTGATTTGTTCAGTAGAGATTCTGAATTTGAGCTTACAACAAAGATTTCTCATGCTGACTTTCTAGAATACTTCGAAGCAATAGGAAAGAAAAAGAATCTTCCCTCCTACCATGGCTCATTAGAACATTTGAAAACCTTTACAAATGAATATCTGAAATCATCTTATCTTAAATTCAATTCTATTGATGTTAAATTCTGTACAAAGTTTAAAGAATACTTATTAAGTTCAGATCTTGATAAGAAACTTGCTATTCCTACAGCTAAAACGTATCTTACCGTTTTTGCAGCAACCCTTAATACAGCCTTTAATGATAAACTCATTCCGAGTAATCCTGCTACTAGAGTAAGGATCAAGGGTATAGAATCAAAAAGAGAATTTCTTACAGAAGAAGAGTTGAAGCAGATGCTACTAGTCGATACAAAATTTGAAGAAATAAAAAATGCATTCTTATTTGCGGCACAAACATCTCTAAGATTAGGGGATATTAGAAATCTAACATTTGATAATATTCGAGAACAAGGTAAAAAAGGAACCTATTTATATTACAGACAAAATAAAACACAAGTACCGTCACTTATCATGTTATCAGATATAGCTTATAATATCTATCTAAAACAGAAAATTTCTCATAAGGATTCAGAGTTCGTTTTTCATATTCAGAAATCAACTTCTTTTATTAATGAGAAGCTTAGAGAAATGGCTTCAGATGCCGGTATAACCAAAAGGGTACATTTCCATATTTCTCGCCACAGTTGGGCAACTCTGGCATTATCTCGTGGAGTTGATATTTATACTGTCTCAAAAATAATGGGGCATTCTTCAGTTGCAGTTACCGAGATATATGCAAACCTTATAAACAAAAAACGTGATGAGGTTTCTGGTATAATCAATCTTGTAATTAACGATGACGATCTCAAAAGGAAAGAAGAACTTGATCAGATTAATGCATTGAAAAAGAAAAAAAAGGAAGATGAAGCCCAGAATCCCCCAAAAGTTAAGCGATAGCGGTTTTTATATGGATAGACTGGTTGGATGACTTTATACCATGGCATTTTCTACCGGATCATCCGGATAGAAATTATTGAAATCTGGACCCAATATCAGCTAAATTTGTTATAAATTTTCCCCAAAGTCAGTAACAAAAAAAAGCATAAAATGAATATAGATCAAATACTGATAAGGTTATAGAATTGAAATGTATGAGATATTTTAACGAAAAACTCCATTGAAAAAACTTATTGAAAATGATCCTGAGCATCATGAAATTTATAGCATCGATAGGCATTATTATAAAGTGGCTTTGCTGATAGAATGGGAAATGATCAAGCCATTCAGTATTGCCGATTCTGTATCATTGAACATAGAGTTAGTATAATTAATTATTCAAAGAATTGTAAAACTGAATTTTTGAAAAAATATAAAGTCCCAAGTGCATGATACCTTCACTTGGGACTTTTTTGGTTATAAAAGTGATTTAATTGTTCCTTTGTGAATAACATGTTCCTCTTGCCAATTTAATATTTGCAGTTTAAATTTTCAATTTTATTTTTAGCATTATCGTCCAACTCTACACCTAATTCACTTACAAAGCCTTCTGACATAATAGTTCCATGATCAAAGCAATAATTACTCATTCTCTCATCAATGTCATCACCAAGTGTTTCAGCCAATAAATATATCAGTTTATTTAAAACTAATGAATATGATTTGATAACCTCATGTGGATTTGTCCAATGATCAAATATAATCTTACTATTAAGATACCACTTCAAAAATACTACTACCCAATAAATTAACTGATAAGGTAATACAACTCCACGGTCAAGCAATTCTAGAGTATAACACATTTTATTAAATATTTCTCTTTTATCTGAATCTCTAATATTCCATTTTTCAAAATCGTGAATAAGTAAATGCGGAACTAAACCGTCATAAAAATCACGAGTATCTGAATAACTATCGTCAGCGGTTGGTAAATTTAAATAGCTCATTTTAACTCCTATAAATATATAAATGTTTTAAAAATATTTTTCTTTTTTAATTAGCCTGCATCATAATATGACTAAACAATCCGCATTGAATCGTATATATTTTCTTTTTGCAAACCTTTTTAATTACTTTATTTCAATTTCTTCATCAGTCCAATTCAAATATTTTTTTTACCTCATTAAATTAAACCTGCTGGTACTTCCAGCAGGTTTACATTGTTACAAAGATCTATTATCCTTCTGATGAAACAAATACAGCATTTTGCGCAAGTTCTAACACTTCTAAAACCACATCTGGTGGAAAAGCCACATACGCATTAGTTATGGTCTTCATCAAGCCATTTGAATTTATAACCACACCAAACATAAAAAACATATCCTCTGGCAATACTTGGTCTATAGAAATTCCAGGTATAAATATACCTCTATCAATTTTACTTTTCATGCTACCTCCACCTCCTCCACTTCTTCCACATCATTAAGGATAATAGTTACTGAATATTCCACAATGTAAAGTTCTGATGCTTCTGTGCCACATTTCTGGCATTTGTAACTTTGTGTTACTTCATCAAAACCATCACATTTCAGTTGTTCGTAAAATAATTCATGAGATCCACATTTGGGACATATACCTTGGCAATCAAATTCTTTCCAGCTCATGATATCACCTTCTCAAACTCACTTTGCCAGAAATATTCGATCTGCTCCGCTCCCAATCCCTCAAAAATATCGAGCGATTTGCCATATAGAGTTGGTACTTTTTTGGGTTTTAAAAGTTTGTGTCTTCCTTGTTCAGGCAGAATTATTTTATCAGTTCCTATTGTATTGAGATATTCTACAGTGGATAATCCAAAGTGTTGTGCTTGTGAAAACTGATACTCATCTAAAATTAAGTGTTCCAAAATATTAACTCCGCAATCAGTACAAATATATTTAACTACAATTTCATCAAAAACTATCTAAGAATTCACACTCGTAATTTAAATTTTTTGATCCATAGTTAGGATAATTCCCTTTTCTTCTACTTTCAAAGATCCAATTTAGAGTGAAATTGCTATTATGAAATACTTTCTCGTTGGCATACTAAATTTATGAAGCTGAATTGCCACATATAGGACACTCAAAATTTCGTGCAAAATCTTCATAAGCATCATTTTGCATAATTTCGTAGAGCATGCTATTATGTCCGCAACTTGGACATTCGCCCTCGGGATAAAATTCTACAAGGGTAGTGCCATCATCGTTGATAAACTCAAAGTCAATTAGAAGAGACTGAATCTGCTCCGGTCCCAATCCTTCAAATACATTAAGAGACTTTCCAGTAATACTTAAATTCTTGCTATAGTCATCGCTGGTGTTATCTTTGAAATACAACTCCCAACGAATTATCTGACTTTCAACCAAATTAGTTTCGTTCCGATTACCATACTTGGGCATGATATTCTTTACCATATCCTCACTGAATTCTTTCAGTGAATTATATGTTTTGTGGAACTCTTGGTTATACTCATTATCTTCAATACCATTAACGAGTACAAATCCGACCACTGATATTGTGAACATAAAACCTCCAATAAATAAAGCCTGCTGGCACTTCCAGCAGGTAGTTTAAAAAAAATACTACCATTCCACCGGGTAGTTCTTATTTTGCATTTCGCTATCAAGTGTAATTAAAAGCAATTGCTGAGATCCATTATTAGTTGAATGGATTAAAAGTAATGTTAAACAAATCTGATAATATCCTACACCTTGATTGCACTATACAGTATTTTTCCAGTTCTACATTATGAAAATAATTTTTCCGCCGATTTTCTGGCTTTATACTTTCGATAACCTTTCTTAAATAGTGGTTGTGCTCAGGTTGTTGAATCATATGTATAAAAAAGTCAACATTTTCCTTATTTAGAAAAAAGCCTGGAGTATTATACATTTGGTCTACTTGCTGTGAAATATATTTGTCATATTCACGCTGAGCTTGTGCATTCTGATTCCTTTTCATATTACCTCTGTATTATATTGAACATTTGTTTTTGAAGTGCTATTTTATCATGTACACTTTCTACTACAAACATACTGGTGTGGTAAAAACTCAAAAAAGTAAAAATTTTAATTTTAAAAAATATATCAGAATTTGAATTTACCACAATTCAATTTTTAGTTTTTAAAGAACTTTGTTATATTAATAGTCCATAAAAAACTAAATGTGGTAAATTGATTGTGGTAAATTAAAATGAAGAAAAAATCAGTTGGCAGACCAAAAGCAATAGATAATATACCATGCCTACATTGTGGTAAAAATAAAGTAAATGATTTAACTGGTAGAAGATATGTTTGCAAAAAGTCCATCGGTGGTTGTGGTAAAACATTTATGTATTTAGGTGGGAAATATTTGTACCGGGATGTTTACTATAAATCCCATGAAGATTATATACTAAAGAATCCAGAGAAAGATTTTAACATGACTGATGAAAGTGAAGAAAAACATTTGCCCATATAATCTATTTCTATTGTAACATCTTCGTTATTCAAATTCTAGCCAGAGATCAATAATACTCACATTTAGACTTTCTACAAACTTATTAAATTAAGAAGATTCATTCTAATTTTGAAATGCAGCTATTATTGAAATGATAGTCACCTACTATTGTAACTATGGGTGATTGTTATTACAATGAGATAGCATAGACATTTTTCCATCCATTGAAAATAGAATCTATTTAACATAGAAATTTTCAGACAAGATCGGAGGCGGAATTAGGATTATTAATTTGGTTGGAAGTGTTTAATAGGTGGATAAGATTACATTCAAGTTTTGATTTTTTAACACCAGTGGAGTATGAAAGTCAATTTCCAACAATAAATAAACTCAATTAGTAATGTGTCAGAATTGGGAAATAATCAAATATACCATGATATGTTATTCCGAATCAGGCGGAAAGAAATTATTTGAATCTGGACCAAATATGTGTATTTTACAAGCTTATTTGGTAATTTTGTAATACTGATTTATTTAGGTGAAAATATGGAAAAATGTAAATACCAGGTTAGTTATTCCTATCCATTCAAGAATATTATTTCTGGCAAAAGAGAAATTCAACAGATGAATGAAATTATTGAAAATGAGATTTGTTGTGATGTTGATACTATTACTAATGGATGGCAATTTTACCAGAATAATAAGTGTGTGGTTAACTTAGTTCAATCAATTACATATGATCTAATTGTAAGAGTTGCTATTGGCATCAATGTGATAGACATTAAAAGAGTTTAACAAGCCGTTAATATACTTATGGCTGCTATTTTTTTTGTCCAATTACGAAAGAAATTTTATTGAAAATATTTTACAAAAGATATTTAGTTTACTAAGATATTATTAAAAAATTAAAGTGAAAAAATGAATGTTGATTATGATACTTCTCAAATCTGTTTAAATGGGCATGTAATTACAGGCTCCTATAATAAATATCCGGAATATAGAAAAGATTTTTGTAGTGATTGTGGTGAACCGACTATCATAAAATGTAATAAGTGCTCTACCGAAATACAAGGATATCCACTCAAAGAAGCAATGTATTACAAATTGAAGCGACCTAACTTTTGTTATAAATGTGGTGGTGAATTTCCTTGGATGAAAAAAAGAGTTGAAGCCATTATGGAACTTATTAAAATGGAAAACTCTTTAAATGAAGAGGAAAATGCAATATTTGAAAAAAGCATAGAAGACATTTCAAAAAATACATCAACTTCAGATATTAGTGCTAGTAAACTAAAAATATTATTTAAAAAGCTAAGCAAAGAAGCTATTACAGCCACAAGGACATTGATAGTTGAAATTGCAAGTGAAACAGTTAAGAAAATTATAACAGATTAACAAATGAATATTTTAGAAATGATCATTAGTATAAAAAATAGAAAAAAGCTTCTTGCTTGGTCTGGTGTTATGTTCTTGAGTGTCTTAGCTAACTACATCTATGATTGGATCAAAAATGTCAATATTTTTAGTATTCTTTTCAATTATATTTGGAAATTCCTCGAAATCAAGCCCCAAATACCATTGTGGTTTTGGTTATTAACCTATGGATTGATAGTATATTTATATTTTAAGATACCAAAGAATAATATTCCGGTAATAGTTAAAGATGATGTTCCTGATTATGTTAAAAACTATACTTCTGAGATAATCGATGGTGTTAATTGGATATTTGACTATGACCAGACTTACAAACACGCTTTAACAATAAATCCACATTGTATAGAATGTGGTTCAATGTTAAAATTTCCACCTGAAGACTTTTATTCTAATACTGAATTTTATTGTGAAAAATGTAAGAAAGGTTATCCTGCTAATTACATTGGTCGTGGTGAAAATGTTGCTATGGCTGCAAGACAAATTGACCCCAAAATAATAATATTATTCAAAGAAGAAGGTGAAAAAAATAAATAACAAAATTTAATATTACTCTGTGGATGTATTAATCTTTTTAATCAGTGTGTTTTTTAAAATTCTACCATCTCTCAGCAAGATAAGAAAATAATTTCTTGTGGAACTATAATTAATGTATAGAATTTTCTAAAAAAAATTAGAATCCCATATTGACGTTTACTCAGTATTCTTCTTAGACTATTCAAATTTCGTTCAGAATTCATCTCTATTGAATTTTTCTTGTTAATTCAGTATAATGTTCAAACAATAATATGAACTCTTTATAAAACGAATATAGAGTGTTACGAGGTTAACTCCCCTACTCTATTCGTTACTTATTTGGGTAAAATAGACAAGGGTTATTGGATTATATTCATTCGTCAGAAATGGCGGAAATATCATGTTAAATGTGACTATTTTCATAAAATTCTGATTTCAAAGGGAGTTTAAATATTTTGCTATTTTGCTATTTTCTATCTCAAATAAAATGATATTCACTCTCTTAAATAGCTCATTATACAATGTCAATAATAATATTAATTATAACTTTTATTCTGGATAAATTACTGTTACTTATGAATGATATATATACTGTAAGAATTAACAGTATGGACAAGAAGTGATTATTAAATTTTCTTACAAATCAAATAACATAAAGAGGTCTAAAATCAATGGATAACTGTTTATTACTGCAATTTTTTAAACTGTTTATTTGCAGTGGAAATTATTTTGTCAAAAATTGATTCAAAATTATTCCCCTTGTGTTCAGGATAGGTAACAACAATACTCTCAAATCTCTTTATTTTCTCTTCACTTATTACAGAAATTTCACATACTCTTGATATATTTTTGAATTTTTTTCTATGTTTTTTACCAACACCTTGAATTCTTGGATTCAGAGTTATAGTTTGTCGGTCGATCCTTTCAATCACAAAAGGAAGACTGTTTTTGTTAACAATCTCAATGAAATTACTGTCGGTTTTATTTACTTTTTCCATTATAATTACAATTAGTTAAAAACAAACTTTTAGTATAATGTCATATATTCCATCTGCAACACCTTGAATTAAAGCGCAATCATACTTTTCATGAAAAACTTCTTTTTCATCTGAATCTACACATATGAAGCCAATCAGTTGATATTTTTCAATTGTTAAAATTTCTAGTGGAATTATAGGTACAACCAACTCACTTTTATATGGCAATTCCCATGTATCATCTTGATTCTTTTTCTGATGGATTGCCCAGCTTGTATTCTGATAATCCTTAGTTACTTTTAAATCATTGTTAATGTAATGAAAATTATTTGAAGGTTTCCCAGAAGTAATTTTAGTCAATACAACACGAAAACAAGTGTTATTGAAAACACTATGATTTTGATTTTTATATGTTTCTGTATCTCGATAAAGAGCATCTTTGTCACGACATAAATTATATAGTTTTGCATTAGCTGCAGTTTCATAATTTATAATATTTCGAAATAACTTTATTGAAACTGAACACTTTGATTTAGTTTTCTTATCGAAAAAAACTTTTAATTGCTGACAGCAATATGCCAAAGTATTTTTTAATGTTTCTTCATTCAAGTTATCATCTTTTCTCAGAAAATGAATTTTTCCGAAACAATCCCTCAAATATATTATTGCCTCACCATATAAACTTTCTTTTCTCTTTCCAATATAATATTTTAAAGCCGTTTTTATTAAAAAATACAAAAATACTATAATGAATATTCCTATACTTATACTTACTCCTATAATTACGGATGATTCTTGAGTTAAATCAAAATAAGTCTTTCCAATTTGTAAAATAACATTTATTGCTCCTATGGATCCCAAAAGAAACCATTTTAATATTCTTGAGTTATAAGTCTTTTTGAAAGATTCTCTAATTATCATATATATTGTATTATATTATTACAGCCCAAAGGAGTTTTACTAATCATCTTAATTGTGGAATACTAAATAAATCATTTACATTATCTAGTCTAATCAAACCGGATTCAACATTTAAATTAAGCTTGGACCAAAATGATATGTAAAGACAATTTAATTTCATCCAAGAAAATTTATTGGATAAAGTATTTTTAACTACTTAAATCATTGAAATTTTTTTCATAAAAATATCAATGGATAACTAATGATTTTTCATTTTAAAAATAATTATCCTCACTTCACCACCACAAAACTCTTTATTATTCTTTCATAGCCTGAAGTCACCACACATTGATATATTCCCGATGGAAGTCCTTCGGTTGAGAAGTTGATTGAATTCTGCGCAGAAAGATCTTTTGTGTCAAATTGCTTAATTTCGATTCCCAGTGAATTATAGATTGATAATTTTTGAATAGGAACTGCCGAATTTGACAATGATATTGTTATATTGTCTATTGCAGGATTAGGATAAATATCTAGACCGGATTCAATAGTTCTCTGATCTTCAACACCTGTGATCCATTCATTAACACCCGATTTATAGAGACCCCATCCTGCATATCCTCCAAACAATGTGTCACCTACCACCAACAACGCCGATATAGTTATATTAGATCCATTCAATACTCCGTCATTACATTCCTTCCAGACCGAGGTATTCTCTGTCAAGGAAAATATACCACCCAGTTTTGTACCAATTACAACATTGTTGTCTTTGACGGCAATTGCTGTAATATATCTTTTTGTTAAAGCATAACTTATATCGGTCCAAGTCGTGCCATCATTTGTAGATAAATATATTCCATTCCTTGTACCAACATACAGCTTGTTGTCAGATACTTCTAATGCAGTGAGCGAATCATTGCCAAGTCCCTTAGTTACATCAATCCATTTTGCACCATCATTTGTTGAATAGCAGATGCCATTACTTTTAGATCCAGCATATATTTTTCCACCTCCTGATTTTAAAAACTTAATATCACCCCAAATCATCCCATCATTCGTAAATGACCAGAGTGTATCTCTATTTTTATTTATCAAGACTCCGAGAGCACATCCTTCATAAATATTGTTACCGTCAATTAATAAGGAAAAAATTTCTGCTGCGAGTAGATTAACATTTGCTCTTGTCCAGGTATTTCCATTATTAGATGATATGTGTGTAAATCTATTCGTCCCCAGATAAATGTACTCACCATCTACACCAATTGCTTCAATATAATTTACAGAAGGAGTTTTCAATGCCAACCAGGTTACGCCATTATCTGTTGAACGATACAACTTTGTACCCCCATTTGTCATATAAAAATTGTTATCGTTAGTAACAAAATTGTTCCATGATCCTTTCACAGCTTCGCTGGCTAATTTCCATTCGGAATACGCCATCTGCGATAAAGAAATAACCAAAGCAATCAGTAAAATTATCCTTTTCATTTAGTCTCCGGAGTTATTATTAATATTAGTTTTTTCATTAGATTTCCTTTTCTCCTAACACTTTCACACCCCTTAATCCCCTCTCAAGAGGGGAGAATACAGACTGGATGCCGTGTTTATCCCATCTGTGATAAAGAAACAACCATAGCAATCAGTAAAATTATCTTTTTCATTCGGTCTCCGGGTTTAATATTAATATATTTCTTTTTTGTCTTATTTAATTCCCTTTTTTCTCTTCCATTCGATACATTCTCGGCAGTAATCGTAAATAATATATCGGAACTTGTACTTTTCTTTACCATGGAAAAGTGTGCATAACTCGCTATTTGCAGGCTTATAAACACTGTCTCCTATGCTAGCCAATTTAAATGAATCAGAACAATAAAACCCCATCCAAGTGTACCATTTATCTCTATTTCTGTTTATGCCAGTTTGTTTTATATCAAAATTTCCACCTGCATTATCTATAATTTTACCATGAATTTCAGAAGAATATGTATTATGATAAAAATCACAGGGTGAATACTGCGACGAGTTAAAATATAAAATAATTATAGCGAAAACTATAATAATAAGTGGCAAATATTTAAATAATTTATTATAATTCATAAGATTTGTCTATAATTATCAACAAAAAATTAAAATAGATTAAAAACTAATATTTTCATCTGGAGGACAATCTGCTTGACGTGATAAAAGTTATCGGGCAATCCGGTGTCTGTGATGAAATTTCCACCATAACGGGAGACAGATCCGAACCAGTCGCCGTTTAGCTCCCAAGCTACCCAATTGCAGAGATTTGTGCTCTTGTTGTAGCTGATGACGTACTGATTGCGAATGATGATGAAATCGTCGGAAGTGTCTTTGTCGAACGGGACGCCAAGAGTGATGTGGACGCTGTGAACCCAAGAGAATGGATTGACGAGTTTGCTTGTGTCCTTCTTGGTGGTGTCCGTCGGATTGGTGTTGTTGTTGCCCGACGGCAGTGTTTTGTTGCCACAAGCTGAGAGAATCAGGATTGAAGCGATGATGAATGCCAAGTGCTTTGTTTTAAACATAAATTTATCCGAATTAAAATTCTGGGTAATACAAATGTAATACATTTAGTGG
The DNA here is from genome assembly GCA_903862655.1 of uncultured Ignavibacteria bacterium. Lineage (GTDB taxonomy): Bacteria > Bacteroidota > Ignavibacteria > Kapaibacteriales > UBA2268 > CAIOZA01. The sequence continues at coordinate 11,894 of CAIOZA010000013.1, read as the reverse complement.
AATATTGTGACGTGGTATAGAAAGAAGAAAAATTATTTTGAGATTTATCATAGAAAAAAAATCTTTATTTAATCATTCAAATTATATTTGAAACTGAGTTTTAATTGAAGACTCTGATACAAATAGAAAGTCGGATAATGCTTATCAAGATTCATTCCCTTGTTAGTTATACTCAATACGAAATTGTATTTTCCATCCGGCTCCCAACCGAAACCTATATTATAAAATGGATAAATGAAACTTGGGACACCACTAGCTTTGATGAAATTGAAATCAAAATCAGTAACCACAATGAAATCGTAATCTAGCTTGTATTTACAGATAAACTGAAAAATTAGTCCAGTAACATTTTTATTCTGGTATTCGGTGAAAACAGCCCATTGGCTAAAAGGTCTATCATATAAATAAAGTGGATAGAGATTTTTACCTATTGTATTGTTGTATTCCGGATATGTTGTAACTTCAACTATGTTATTATCTTTATATACCCAGGTTTTTTCTGGCATCCTGTACAGCATTGACCGATTCGAATAATTACGATTGAAGAAGGATCCATAATACCGATATTCTGTTAATAAATTAATATCAAAATTATTATTATTGAATTTATAGACAAAACCTGCTAAGAAACCGCTTTGAAGGTTTAATGAGATGTTACTTTCCGTCTGTCTAATACTATATTGCGAATAAAGTTTCAGATTATTATTCTTAATATTTGCTGAAAAATTTAATCCTTGATTACTAAGATTATCAGTTTGTATTAAAGAAGGAGGAATATATGATTTACCAATCTCTATGTTTGAGTAAAAATCATTCAGAATATGAATATCCTCTATAGAAAAGGTCAGGTTAAATAAATCATCAATATTAAGTCCAATATATTGATAAAGATCGCCTATCTGGTGATATTTCAATTTAAATTTGTTCCATTTCAAGAAAACTTCGATACTCTGATAATCCAGATTGTAAACAGTCAATCCTTCATAAAGTCTTGAGTTTTCAACATTACCAAAAGTAGTACCAAAACGAAAATTCTCTTTTAATAATGAGAAACAAGTATCAAACTCAACTTTATACTTAGGAAAGATCACCATCGCTTTTGAATTAAAAATACCATATGAAACACCCCTATGCTCTGCTACAAGATCTAAATTCAATTTTAAATTACAAAGGGTAGTAGTTAAATTAACATCGAAGTAAAAGGCAGAATGGTTTAATGGATTATCTCTTACTGGTATGTTTGTGATATAAGATTTAGGTAAATCTGATGGATAATTCATCGCTAAAAAATCAGGTGCTTCAGCTTTTACATTTTCACTTTCAAATATGTGACATCCGCTCCCCGAAACGTTCAACTGAAGATATTTAATATCTGTAATTGAAGTGTCTTTTTGTTCAGCATAAGTAAATATATTTACGTTAACCAGCTTGGATAAATCTTTTTTTCTTTGCTTTACTAAGTTAGATAAACCCATAACTTTTAGAGTGACATGATCGCCAAGAGAAGCTTTATAAAGATTTGGATTATTTGTATCTTTTGTATCATAATCTGATTTAACATTATAGACAATTGGGGTATCTTTTATTATAAGAATATCAGATTCACACAAACAGCTTGTGCTAGTTATCACCAATATGAATATAGCAACAGCTAATATCATTAGAATTGAGAATGGTTTCATATTAATTTGCCTTTAATGAAGAATTTAAAAAATAATATCATCTTTTCCATTGAATGTATAATTCTTTAAGATGTCTTACAGCTGCATTTTTCCTTAAATCATATTGATTCTGATAGACTTGCGATTGAGAATATAATTTATGTCCATCAGGAATTTTATTATTTAAAAGTGGTCCATCTACTGCGATTTCATTATGATGTGGTAAACAACCTCTCCAAGGAAAATCTTTTGAATTTTTTAATTCATAAGGAATATTAACAAAATACTTTTCAAGAAAACTTTGATAAGGGTCACCAGGTTGGGCAAATCTACCCGATATAATCATTTTAGTATTTAATTTTTTTATATCTGCTTTAGATATTTTCGAACAGTATTTTGCATTTGTTGAAAATTTGCTAGCATCATTTAAGTCAAATTGACCAGAACCATAATCTGGTAATGTAGCAAATATATCTGGGGTTATAGTTCCATTAAAGAGCACAAGTCCATTTCCGTTTATTTTAGCAAAATGTGCATATGTTGTATGAGCGTAGAAATCTGATATTGCATGTCCTGCATAAGCTAGACCAGAAATACTTTTTTGTTCAAGCCTTTTAATTGCTAACGACCAACTTTCATTAACATATCCATTATCAAAATGATCTCTTGGGTCATAAGATTGAATACTATCAATAGTTAGACTAAATGCCTTTACATAATTTAAATCTAGATAAGGCATTTCATTAAATGCTTCATCAAATATGCTGTTATGAATTGATGTTGCAAATGCTGGAGTAAAATTATTCCAAAAGGTTCTATCTTCAAAATATTCAATAAAAGACCTGTATGATGAATTATTTGCTGAAGCCCAACAATGATCGGCATTGAAGAGGAAATAAGGAATATATTCGAAAGTGTCCTGAGTAGATTCTTCTTTTGTTTTCTTGACATTTAAATGTTTCTTATTCTGTTCTGGGGTAAAAATCATTGGTTCTAGAAGCATCCAAAGACCTGATTCATTTTTATACATCACCCATACATGATCTTGAGATTGTTTTGTTACACAGTTATACAGTTTCCCCAAAGCAATTCTAACTGAATAATTACTAATTCCCGATGCGATCATTAAAGAAGCCAGTAAAAAAGCCCTATCTTCACAATCACCACTTTTAAGTGTTATGGTTTCTTCAGGAAACTGCCATTCATCAAGATTTTTATTATCATTTAGTTTGTAAGATATATTCTTAGAAATATAATCTAGAACTATTTTTACACGGAAATCAAACGAACCTGGCAACCTTGAATGAAAAATAGAAAGTTCTGTTTGTTTGAGTTTGCTTGAGATTTCATTTAATACTCTACGAATGACTGCATTATCACTGATAACTAGAAACTGCCTTATGTCCAAATCATATTTTGATTTTGAACCTGATATACTTTTGATAGATGGAATAATTGGATTTTGAACTATTGCATCACCATCCCATTTCCATTTATCAATCCCTGTAATATTAAAATGACTTAAACACATTTCTTCTCCTTTATATGAATTAATAATACGTAATTACTTTCTTGGAAAATCAGTTTTTTCAATTCAGTTTTAAGTCTCTAACCCAATTCTATGTCCATAAACAGTCCACAGTGATCAGAAGATTTGGGATTGTCCTCACCGATACCTGGAAATCGTTTACCTGTATATTTTGTTGCTCTTAAAGGCAATCCTTCACGCATCAAACAAGGTAGAATATCTTTATTAAGTTTTGCGAGAGATTTGGAAAGCAATAAATAATCTAGCTGAGTATAGTCTCCCTTTGAGTAATAGTGTGTCCATTGTTCATCTTTGGGCAGTCTTTCGAGAACATTTTCCAAACCCTTGTGATGCACTAATGCTGTTACGGCTGATTTCCCTTCGAGATAATCATTGAAATCACCCAGCACAATAAAATTACCTTCATATTTCTTCTTCTTCCAGTCTCTTTCAATATACTCAATTACTTTGTTAACTTGAACCAGTCTTCTGTTATGGGTTTTATCTCTACCACCAATCATAGACTTGAAATGATTAACATACAAATGAAGTAGCTTACCATCAACATCAATCACAGCTTCCAGACAGTCTCTTGAGAATAATGGCGACGTACTGCTTCTTTCCTCTCTGTGTGATCTGATACTTATTATGGGATAACGGCTGAGTATTGCCACATCAATCTGTCTGGGATCATTGCCGTCAATCAGTATTCTATGTTTGTAGTTCAATCCAACTAGCCTCTGAGAATTGAATCTATCCAGAACCTGAAGGCTCTCAACCTCTTGCAAGCAGATGATATCTGCATTAATAGCTTTGATAGCTTTAGCAGTTATATTTTTCTCTAAGTCATTGTATATGTTGAAAGCCAAATCATTAATCTGAAAGCCACCATCATCTGATGGTTTGAGATTTTTCTTAAAATTATACCGGGCAAATAAATTCTCGATATTAAAAGTTGCAATTCGTATGGGCATAGCAATCTCAATAAAAAAAGTGAAATAATCTATTATTTAGAGCGAAAATCAAATCTTAATAAATTTTATAAATTTATCAGCTATTCTAACAAAATAAACTCCAGATGGAAAAGTGGAGACATTTATTCTTAGATATTTAGAATTTAGATCCACTTTAGAAAAGACTGTTTCCCCAAGGAGATTCATTATTTTAATATCGCTTTGAAGTGCTTCTTTAGAATCAACACTGATGTATAATTCTAAGAAATCAGTTACAGGATTGGGAGAAAGAAAAAGTAAATTATTTGAAGAATTATCCTTAATCTCCGTGGTTTGAGTTGTGGTAAATGCCTTTGATAACCATTGAGATTTTTGTGAATTGTTTATTGATTTAATTCTACATGTATATTCTTTGTATAAAGAAGTACCTGATAATTTAAAATTAGTGCCTGTTATCATTGAATCATTTACAAAAAGTGTAGTGTCGAAATTTGCAGGTGGTCTTAATGACAATGGAGGCAGTCCATCTCTCTGAACGATCTGTAAATGATAACCAGTAGCACCTTCCACAGGATTCCATTTCAACTCAAAATCAAGTGGTAAATTGTATGAACTATCAGGAAAAGTAAATTTGGGAGGACTTAATGTATAGGATCCATGAAAAGATAAAATATTATTACTTGCTACAGCAAGTTTATCAAACTCTGATATTTGTATTATTTCATAGATTGGAGTTTCAGTGTTATTAATAAATACATTATCTTTAAGAATCCATTCATTTCCTCCATCAGTAGTATAACGTAATTTAGTACCATGCGCATAAAATCTATTCTCGTCTATTATTGATAAGTTTAACATTTCAACACCAAAACCAGTAGTATCCCAGATTATTTTCCAATTTTGGGCACCATCAGTAGTTTTCCCTACTATAAAGTGAGAACCTTCACTTTGAGAAATTGTATTAGATGAAATTTTAAAAAATGTTGAGTCATTATAAAGAATAAATTTATTACTTAAATCTCCATTAATCTTCAAATTTTTAGGCAATTCCTTTTTTGTCCAATCTTTACCTAAGTTTGTAGTATGAAAGATCAAATTAGATAAAGTCCTAGCTGAAATATTAAATGGTGGAGTATATTTACAATTTGTTGTTCCTACCATAAGAGAATGAGTGTTAACAACTGAGTACGTTTGCCATCCATCATTTGTCTTTAATATTATATCATTGCTTTCATTTTCATATTTTGAAGGAAATTGAACTATAATTCCGTTTAAAGAATCACTCATTGATAGAACTGAAGAAGGTGATGAACGCCATGATATGTTAATATCTTTCTTTGACCAATTTTTTCCTCCATCTACCGATTTCAAGATAAAGGACTTATAATCATAAAAGATATTTATTCCGTCAAAGCTTTTAAAAATTGAACTATCAACTAATAAATAAATTATATTGGTTGTTAGAAAATTCCAGTCCTGAATAATGATTCTTGATGTGTCATCTGGATTAAACTCAATTGATTTAACAATGTTATTCCATGATGAATCAGATATGTAAAATGCTCTTGTTTTACCAGCAATTCCTTTTATACCCTCAACAAATCCGAAATGCTTTGAATCAATTACTTTAACAAGTTGAGGAGTTGTTACACTATTGCCATTATTGAGAGTGTAAATAACTTTCCAATCCTCTATTTGTTGTGAATGAATAATACAGGATAAACAAATAATTACAAGTATTCCAATAATTGCTTTCCTCATAACCCAGACTCCTATCTTCATAATCTACAGTCCCCTCAAAAAAAAATGAGGGGACTGATTTCTTATTATTTAATGAATTTTAATGAAACAATCTGATTAATATTATTAACGATATTTAAAAAATAGACCCCATTTGGCAATTTTCCAATATTCTTCGATATAATATTTTCTCCGACAAATAAATTGATTTGCCATTCTTCAAATAAAAAGCCTGACAAATTGTATATCATGATTGATGATACATTTTGTTCAGGTGTTGTTATTGAAATACCAAGCTCATCATTCATATTGGTTAAAGAAATATATAAGGGATAAGATTTGATGTCCTTAATTTGCATTGATTGGCTCAACTTATCAACAACCTTAATCTCTTTCCAATCTGAACATAAAAGTAAACTCTGATAAATATTACCTTCTTTGGTAATTAATTTATATGCAAAGTGTTTACTTTGACTTAATTCTTTTGCGATTATAGGTTCTAACGGAGTTAAAATAATCGCTAAAAGAATTAGAATTGTAAGTATTGTGTTATTTTTCATTTTTTTTGCTCCTTTAATCGCAGATTGAAATACATTGACCAGTTGGATCGTAAGGACAAGTACCGTTTGAGTTACTTTCCAATTCAGTTACTATAATCTGTCCCAAACTGTCCATACAAACCTTGTACCATGTTAAGCAACAAACATCAGTAGTACAATAAGATATACCTCCCCAGTAATTTTCTTCTGTGGGTGGATGTGTTGCATTGTAACTGGAATTTTGAAACCATTTCCAGCATGAAGCTTTAGATACTCTCCAATTATAATTACAATCACCAGGTTGTGTTGGAAAACATGCTTGTTGCCCAGTGATTCTTTCAAAATCACCAGAATTTCTTAAGCACTGAATAATAGAAGCGGTAGCGATGTTGATTAATTGAGCAACAGGGTAATTATTGCAGGGAGGCGGATCAATACATTTAACTCGCCATAATAAAATGTCACAATAAGTAGAACAAGCCTTGCGAATATAATAATCAGCAACAAAATGGCAATTACCCAATTGAAAATTACATGTTAAAGGGTATTGTGATAAAAATGGTGTTTCAGGACAATCCGGTTCACAAAGAACAGGAACTGCTTTGCAATTAATTGATATTGCGAGAGTAAGAACAAACAATATCATACAAGATAAATATATTTTTTTCATAATTGTCTCTTTTAAATTGTAAAAAATGTATTAACTTTGTAATCAGATAATCCACACCATGCCTAAAACTATGCTGTGTTTTATCACCAAGGTGGGGCTGGTTGGGACAACTTTCCAGCTCTGCTTCTTTTATTTGTCCCTTTTCAAACAATGGTAGCCATAGTTTTTCTCCTACAATTATTTTGAATCCACACATTTATTTAACTTGAAAATCAAAAAGCTAAATTTATTAGCAATTTGGTAGCTCTTCAAGATTGTTTCTTGCCGATCCATCCTTGTCAGTTCTTAAATACTTATGATTAATATTACTAACCACTACCTTGATTTCTGTTGTGAAGTCACCCCAATTCACCAGATATCGGTATGTTTTAGAGACTATGTCATTTATTGCATCTTTCTTACTAACTGGACTCCACGGTTGACCTGGATTACTAATTTCAATTATATCCAAATTTGATGCTTTTTTCACATGGGTGATATATCTTATTTCTGGACTTTCCATTTGTTCGATTTTCAATTCTACTAAAATTTAAGTTTACATTTGAGCTACTTTTTTTCATCAAAAAGTTTACATTTGAGCTTCTGTTCTATCTTTCAGAAGATTACCATATATTTTTTCATCTAATTAAATTCGAATTTTTGTAATATCCAAATTTATTTTTCAGGATTAGTTACCTACAAAAAAAAGAGTGGCTTGAATCCTCACTTTTTAAAAAAAAATATTTTTTTGATTTTTTTTCTAACAATTTTTTATTAAGTTTAAATGAGTTAAATGCTTGATTATAAATAAGTAGCTCAAATGTAAACTTTTTTGGTAATAAAAGTAGCTCAAATGTAAACATGGCAGTTCATAAAAGATTAAAAGAATTCATTTTAACATGCTATACCAGCCAAATAAATTTCGCTGAAGAAATGAATTTATCAAAAAGCTGTATAGCTAGATACGTTTCTGGCTTAGTAAAACCAGATGGAAAATGTTTAATAAAGATGCACGAAAAGGGATTATCAATCAATTGGCTGTTTTCTGGTACAGGCTCCATGTTCGCTGACAATGAAACTGGAAAAAAATTAAAATTCAATTATTACAAATCAAATAAAATCTTTTTAGAAAATCTTAATTCTAAAAGAATAAAGTATTGGATAGAAACTAATTACAACTCTCTTGAGCATTATTCAGCTTGTACAAGTTACCCACTTGCAGATCTTGAACAATCTCTTGAAGAGAATAATGTTATTGACCCTATTATTCTTAGAGTTTTAGAAATAACTGGTTGTAATTCAAAATGGATTTTTGATGACAATGAAAGTATGTACAATGACAACGTAATGGGTATTAAATTAAGTAATAGGAATAATAATAATAATTCCATTGAAAATTTATCTATTCTTTCTGAGAAGTTTACTCTTGAAGAGATTATGAATTACTTTTTAATGCTCGATAAATTATTGGATTTAAATAATAATGGGAACAACAAATGAAAAAATATATCCAAATTCTATGTATTGCATTACTCTTCGTCTTAATGGGACAGGACGCAAGATCTAATATAAATATAGAGAAAGCAATACAAACATCTGAACTATCGATTAAGATTGAGCAGATGTCAAATGCTGAAGTTGAAAAGGAAATTTCTGCAACTTTAAGTTTGATTTCTAAATTACAACTTCAAAAAGATAAGTCAGAATTAGTAAATCAATCTATTTTTCTCGGAGATCTTTATTTCAAGAAGAACGATTTTGTTAGCTCTAAAAAGGCTTATCAACAAGCGGAACAAAATATAGAACAGAAAGATTTTACTAATCAAGCAAAATTGAAACTAAAATTAGCTATTGTCTTAAACTCTGAAGGAAGCCTTAGTGAGTCATTGAAGTTTGCTTTAATGTCTGAAATGCTTTCTAAGAAAACATCTGATATATTAATAAAAGTACAATCAAATAGATTCCTAGCAAAATTGTATAATCTGTATCTTGACTACAATCAATCCTTATTATATGCAAATACTGCATTCAAACTAATAAGTAATTTAAATGATAAAAATGAAGAATGCAAGGTATATAACCAACTCGCCTCAGTATATAATCTAAAAAGTGACTTTATTAATGGGTTGAAATATTATAATCTTGCACTTGATTTAGCTAAAAAATCAAAAGATAATAAAACTTATTCGAGAATATTGATAGGTTTAGGTGCAATGATGATAAACAATGAAAAGGAATATGATGCAATCAGATACTTAACTGAGTCTTTGAAGCTTTTAAATCCTCAAACAGATTTAATGCAATTATGTGTTTGTTGTTTAAATCTTGGAATAGTTTATATGAATATCGATGATTATATTAATTCTGATAAATTTCTCTCCGCCTCACTCAAATACTCCGAAGAAATAAAAAGCTCAGAGAATAAAGCTTTTATTTACGAACAATTCGGCTTATTAAGATTTAATCAAAATCAATTTGATGAATCAATAACATATTTTAAAAAAGCAATAGAATTTGCCGAACTACAGAAAAATGATCGATATGCCGTTGAATTAAAAGATTTTCTTTTAAAAATTTATAAGCAAAAGGGAAATACAAATTTAGCTTATATGACATTAGAATCAATAAAAACTAATCTTGAAAGAGTAAACCAAAATGACAAAAAAAAGGTAACAGAATTGGTTAAAGGAAAAATTGAAGCTGAATCATATATTAAAGATCTTGAGTTAAACAATGAAATAATCACAAAACAGAAAACGGTTTTAACATTAATTTTATCCTTAATAATTTTAAGTGTATTCTTTATTCTAGCATACGGAACAACTTGGTACATCACAAGGAGAAAAGATAAAATTCAGGAATCGAAATTCAATCATGCTTATTCAATAAATGAAAAGATATATGATATCCTTCATAATGATATTATCAAAACTATGCTACCAATTACTATACATATTCATGAGACAACTAAAACAATAAATCCATTCATAAGGGATGAATATCAGAAAGTAACTGATAAATTAAATGAAATCCTATATGAAGTTAATCAATATTAGTTTTTAAACATTTTTAGGAGAATCTAATGGCTCAACCACCTCAGAATTTTCATTATAACATTTCAACTAAAGAATTGAGTTGGAATTCATCCGGTCCAGAATGTGAATATGATATTACCTATCAAAAAGTTGGAGATTTAATTTGGCAGCCTCTATACAATGGAACAAACACCGATTGTGGTTTTAATGTCCCATTTGGTGCATATAAAGTCAAAGGTAAAGCTAGAAATCCATATGATCCTAATTTTGGACCAGAAGGAACTCCTGAAATCATTAATATTGCTTAATAAAGATCTTTGGCTGTTTAAGTACAACAGTCGACTGCATTTTTTCCTAAGCCACTGATCGAACTAGGGATCTGTCAGTGGCGAACGGAACAACGACAAAACTACTTTCGAGCTTTGAATCAAGTACTCGGCTTAACATTATTTTATCAGGTAAAAGCCTAGCACAATGAATTTATTAGTCCGCTGAGTAATGAAGCAGTAGTGTATGTGGAGGGGGCGGTACCTGTGAATCCAGTTTAGTTCATTGTAATTAACACTTCATTATATTCCTAACATGATTAAAATAGATAAAAATTATTTATTTTATAAGCATCTGTCAATTCCAAGTTCGGAATTAAGAATTAGTATTGTCGCTGGTTGCAATATGAAGTGTAGTTATTGTCATAATGAAGGCCAAGGAGAATTTTCACAAAAAAGACTTGCAATTAAGGATATAGAAGAAATCATTATTTTAGGAAAGCAGTTCGGAATTACTAAGATTAGACTTACTGGTGGTGAGCCATTTATTCACCCTGACATTTTTGAAATAATTGAGTTAATAAAAGTAAAATATAAAATTATTAATTTTGGTATAAATACCAATGGAACATTACTTACTAAAGAAACAATTATAAAATTGAAAGAAATAGAAATTAATAATATAGTTATAGGATTTGATTATTTTAATTCAAGTATTTCGAAGAATTCTTATAAAGGCAAATCTTCAGAACAAATAAAAGATGTTATTTATTCTATAAAAGATATTGGACTAAATGTTCAAGTTGCATCAGTATATTTAAATAAGGATATTGAGAATTTAATAAATATTGTTGAATGGTGTATTACGAATAATATTTTAATAAAAATTTTAGAGTTAGTAGATGAATCAATTGTAAATTCTATAAATGTAGATTTTATAAATATGATCGAGGTTATAACAAAAAAATTTTCTCTTACATTAGGAAAAACGGTGGCAACAAATGAAATATATGGAATTCATCATAGTGGGTCTAGAGTTCTTTTTTTTCATTCCCATTGCAAAGTTAGAGAATGTCATGAATGTAGTTTGATGCACATGAGGATTACATCTTCTGGTAATGCAAAACCTTGTATATTAAGAAATGATACTGAATTTAAAATATTAGGAGGAAATGGATATCAAAATATGCTTAAAGCTATCCATAATCTAGGTAATCCACCAGAAAATCTAGTTAAATAAAAATGTGTCAGTTTTGTAATATAAACGAATTTAAAGACAGAACTTTGGAAATAACTAATAATTTTATTATTGTTAATGATAAATTTCCTATAATCGATAATCATATACTGGTTATCCCAAAACAACATTATCTTTCTTTTGGTAGTATGCCACAAGGAATATTAGATGAAGGAATTTTCATTCTGATTAAATATATAAATAAAATTCATTATAATAATTGTAAAACTATTATTTTTGAAAGAGGCAATAAATATGAAAATAAATCAAATAAAATTAGTGTTGA
>CAIOZA010000012.1 GCA_903862655.1 uncultured Ignavibacteria bacterium | reverse complement strand
TCATTTACAGCATACCAATTATATAATTTGCCATAAATTGTTCCTAGAGTTGAATCATTATAATAATAACACCATGCACCAGAAGTTAAATTCTTCCATACATCAGAATCTTTAATTTCAGGTATCAGATCCCCATTTCTATAGTGATCAACATTTAGATTTTTTGTCATCCATACTTTGGAGCATATTTGGACTGAATCAGATATATCTTTAAAAACAATTCTGTCAATATTGTACATATAATATAATGCAGGTTCATCAGATTTGAAATTGATTTTAAAATAACGATCTGGTAAAAATGTTATTGAATCAATATTTTCAGTTGAATAAAAAATTGCAATATTAAATCCCCAAAAACCAATTAATCTGTTGGGATTATTGCTAAATTTTAAGGTAGCAATAGAATCTAAATTCATTAATTTATTAGTTCCATCAGAATAATATATGCTAAAAAGAGGATCCTTAGCGGATAAACAAAAAGTGGAACTCAAAATCAATAACAAAATTAAAAGGTTCTTTTTCATTAGAATTATCCTTATTTATTCATTTATACAAATTTACACATATCTATCACTATTACAATAAGTATTTTGAAATTTGTCACAACCTATACTATAATGACACAAAAAATGGCAAAACGTCTCACAGAAAATAAAAATAGTTTGTTATAGTGCATTGGATGCGGCGTTTCGGGTTTTGGTAAAAAGAGTAATATTTGCGAATTTTTGGTTTTTTGTTGGGGTACATTGCATGTGCCCACGATATAAATACATAGATTTCTCACTACGTTCGAAATGACATATTTGTCTGTCATCCCGAGCGAAGAGAGGGATCTGTTTTTGTATATCTAGTTTAGATTCCTCACTACTTTCGGAATGAAAGTATAGCTCTATCTTCTCAGCCTTATCCTTATCGATCTGTCCAAGAATCTTCCCTGCTGTGTGTCCTCAGGGAATTTCCCGAACTCATAACTTTTCTCGATGTTGTACTTTCCTCCGGATATCTTGTTGAGATATGCTATTGTTACGTCTGCTCTCTCTTTTGTTAGAACGACATTGCGTTCATCAGGACCGAGAGCATCTGCAGATCCGGCAACGATTATCGTTATGCCGACCGGCAAAACTGCGATAAGATCACGCAGAAGTCCCCTGTTGTCTTCGCTGAGCTTTGAGCTGTTATAATCGAATCTAAGTACAGCATTGAAATTCTCGACAATAAGATCAATCATAATTGTATCGTTATGATTGATAGACTTTTCTTTGGAAATCATTGGACTAAAATCTGTTTCATAGCGAAGGCCCGCAGTTACAGAATAGTTTGAATCCGAATCTTGTATCCTGCGCTTGTAACCGAAATCGAATTTTGAGTTCTGTTTCACTTGTACGTCTTTATCGAGAATGTTCGATGAGAAATAAACTAAACTATCTTTCGGAACATTTTTCGATTCGATGCTGAAATAAGCTTTACCCTCGAGTAGCTTGTATCTCTGTAATGAAACATACTTCTGAAGAGGTGCATTTTCCACAAACAGATCGGCGCGCTGATTCTCAATTTGCCCTTTCTCATGATCCTGATTCGACTGGTAAAGTGGATATATTCTAGTTCCTTTTGTTATTTGATTTCCTTTGATTCCCAAATTGAGAAAAACATTCTCAACTGCTTTTGCTCTCTGCATCGATAGATTCAGTCCCTCGGGTTCGTTCTTAGGACCGCTGGTTGTACCGTCAATGGTCAGTTTAGCTCTGGGATTTGCTTTTAAAATTTCAACTATTCGTGGGATAACCCATTTATGAACATCTACAGCGTCGCCGTGATAGAAATCTGGAAGAGAATCATATTTCTGCAGATAGAACGCCGGAATTTCAGCCGATCCTCTTTCGAAGAAAACGGCATCCACGATGGGTAAGGTAGCCAGAATTTCATTTCCCGTGTAAAGTTGATGTTCCAATTTCTCTATTGCAATTTTTAGCTCAGGCTTTGCAGGAAGTACGGGAATAGGTATCTCCTGAATATTATTTAGCTTAATACTTGTAGTATCCTTCAATGGTATTGAAGATGCAATTATCTTAACATTATCAGGTTCAACCGGTGGAGTGATAATCTCTTCCGGTTTTGGTTCCGGTTTGGCGATACTGAATCTATAACCAAGTTCAAATTTGATTGAATTTATCTTCCAGTTAACATTCTGGACAATATTTGATAGGCCAAGATTGAAACTGATTTGCTGAGTGAAATAATCAGTTTTGCCGACTTTCAGCATATTTTCCAGCCCAATATAAATTCCTGGAACCATTCCGCTTCTCGGTGCGATTTCACCCGAAGCCAGCTGTCTTTCGCGTACATTTAATCCATTATCTAGAAAGGTGGCATCAGTTGGACTTATTATTCTTTCGTTCTGAATGTAAGTTGATTTAATAGGGAGATCCATACCAAAGCCGGCAAATGCCCTCAGCGGTCCGTTTATGAAGTTATCGAGTAAAAGATACCTGAAATCAGCCTTGGCAGTGAAGTAGCCTAAAGTGGCATCCATTTCGTTTTCTGTGACAATATTTCTGATTATTCCTGTGGAAGTATCGCGTTCTGGATAGGAACTGCTGACTTTAAGCTTTCCACTTTTATCCTCATAACCGAATCCAATTGTAATTAATGATCCACCAAAAGCTTTCTCGAATGATAGAGAAAAGCCGGGTCCGGCTCCAAATCCACTTGTAAAACTGCCGCAGCTGTACATACCGTTAACGCCAACGAAATCACCGCTGTGATAATTCAATAAATATCCCACACGCGGATGAATGGCAAATAACTCATTTTGGAACAGTTGTTGCGAGTATATCTGATTCGATAACAGCAAAGCTATTATTAATAATAATTTTGTCAACTTCATATCAGTTTTTTTAAACTGTAATTAAAATAATATGTCAATATATTAAATCTTTAATTAAACGTCAATATTTTAAACTGGAAATTAAATGATCATTAAGACAGATCCCGATACAATTCAGAATTACCTTTCCGACGCATCTAATTATCGGGGAGACTCCGATAAAGTTTATATACCGGATAATTCTAGCGAACTACAAAAAGCGGTTTCCGAATGTTACTTCAGCAAAACTCCTTATACTATTTCCGGTGCCGGCACAGGTCTGGCAGGCGGAAGAGTACCCAAAAATGGTGCAATTATATCTACAGAAAACCTCAATCACATTGTACAAATAGATGAGAATACTCGACTTGCCAAAGTTCAACCCGGATTATTCCTATCAGAGCTGGAAGCGGAACTGAATCACAAAGGATACTTCTTTCCACCCAATCCAACAGAGAAGAACAGCTCAATTGGAGGTAATATCGCAGTAAATGCTTCAGGTTCAAGAACTTTCAAATATGGTGCATATCGTAATTTCGTTAAATCACTAAATATCATTCTTCCAAATGGTGACGAAACGTTAATATCTAGAGGCAAGTATAATGTTAAAAATAAAATGCTTAAATTCTATTCTTTAAGAAAAATATCATATAATATCCCTATTTATGATATAAATATGCCAGATATAAAAAATGCTTCAGGATATTTCATGAAAAACGGAATGGATGCGATTGATTTATTTATTGGCAATGAAGGTACTTTAGGTGTTATATCTGAAGCTGAATTGGAATTCTTACCTTTACCCGAAAAGATACTCGGTTTAATCATTTTCTTTGATAGTGTCGATAAGTTATTAACATTTGTGGATAACATCCGCTATACAAGCAAAATAAATAATAAGCTTAATTATCAGGATGTTAGCGACATCTCTGCTAGGTCAATCGAGCTTTATGATGCCAATGCGTTGAAAATTCTCCAAAGTTATTACCCGCAAATTCCACAAAATGTAAACGGTGCAGTTTGGATAGAACAGGAAATGACTGCACAGAATGAAGATGAAATTATTTCTAAATGGTACGCGTTAATTGCTGAATTTACTAAGTTTACGGATTTCATTTGGACTGCATTGTCAGAAAATGAGCATAATACATTCAGAGAGTTCAGACATCAGCTGCCTTTGCATATTTCTGAACAGATTCAGAGGATAGGGTTCAGAAAAGTCGGAACGGACACTGCCGTTCCCGACGATAAATTTATCCCGTTTTATAAGTTTGTGAAAAATCTTCTGGATAAATCCGGGATTGAATATGCTATCTGGTCTCACGCAGGGAATTCACATTTACATGCAAATCTACTCCCGAACAGTCAGAAACAATTTGATGATTCTGTGAAAATATATGATGAAATTATACATCAAACGCTTATATTTGGAGGTACAGTTTCGGCAGAACACGGTATTGGCAAGCTGAAGAAGCAATATCTGCTGGACATGTACGGAGATGAAGCAATCGATTGCATGAGAACAGTTAAGAAGGTTCTTGATCCATACAACTTATTGGGACGGGGGAATATCTTTGACTAAGTCTAAATCCATATTTATCATACTGTTAATGAGTATAGCCATTGTTCTTGGAGGATGTGATTTATTCTCAACCCGAACACCTGAAGAGCCGAACAAGAAGAAATCTTCGTTTGTTCCTCCTACATCGGCCTCGATTGTGATATCCAATTTCATCAACTCGATCACCGAGAAGAACGTAGATAACTACATAGCATGTCTGGCAGATACATCACAGGGAGACAGATTCCCCTTCTTCTTCAGACCGTCATCTGAAGCATCAGCGACATATTCATCTACGTTTATGTCATGGAATCTCTTTTCAGAACGCAGATACTTCTCAACCCTGCTAAATGCCACTCCGACGGACATTATACCAGCTATCAGCCTTATAAACGGTAAATTCGATGTATTGTCACCCGATTCGGCAGTGTTCACAGGCTCATATCTGCTCAGCGTCAAACATACTATAGATGCCTTGGCAAAGAGCTATGCCGGGACGCTTCAGTTGACAATTGTTCCAAGAACAAGCGGGCTCTGGGCTATCAGAACATGGTATGACATACAAAATACATCTGATTCTCTTCAGTCGTGGAGCATTTTAAAGGCAAGATTAGCGAATTAACATTATAAAGCCGAACATTTATAACTTTAGAATTACAAAAAACATGAATACAAATAACATATCGGATTTGGATAGAATTCCTGTAAAACATCTGGTGTCGAAGCGCGACATCGGAATTGAAGCATTCGAGCTGGAGAACGGGAATCTCATGCTCGAAGCAACTTTGTTGGATCCCTATCATTTGATACGGTTCAATATGCACATCGAACCGCAGTCAAAGCTGATTGTCCATGCCAAGAGCGAATTTGCGAACAATCCGCATGGTCAGTGTCCTATCGTTTCCATCAAAGCCGCAATGTTAATCGGTCTGAAGATTGAACGCGGCATCGTGAAAGAAGTTACGCATCGGATCGGCGGAAGCGACGGATGTGTTCACCTTAGAGAATTAATACTCGAAACAATCAATTTTGCAGCGACAACATTGATTGGATATGATCAGGGTCTTGGCTTGATGAACCGCAGTTTCAACATGCTGAACGAAACCCAAAGATATGATTTATCAAAGGAAATGCTGAAAGACACATGTCATATTTACAAGGCTAAAGAATAGAAATTTCATGAATCCCTAACTGGATTTTTGGAATATAATATATATTTCTTTTTAATATTATTTTTAAACCGTTTCTTTGAAATATTCGATTCTATTTCGCATATTTCATCGGGTGATATTCAGCTACGTAGTAGCGAACTGTGTGTAGAAAAAAATTAATAAAATGATCATAGCTCCATCGGAGCGATCTGGGAAAAAGATATGTCTGATGCTTTTTTGTATTTCTCTGTGGTTCTCTCAACGATATTTAAGAAATTACACAGAGTTTCACAGAGGAATACAAGAGATACACAGAGAATACAAAATACTCTGTGGTTCTCTGTGTAATTGTATTTTTTCTGATGATAACTTGAAAAATTAAAATTTGCGATGCAATTAATGCAAAATATGCAATTACAAAAATAAGATGCATGAAAAATAAGGATGTTAGAGAAATTATACATAACTCATTATTCATTAAAATAGTGCAAAAAGTGCAAAGGCACGATGCAAATGATGTAATTTGTTTTTCTCTGTGGTTCTCTCAACGATATTTAAGAAATTACACAGAGCTTCACAGAGGAATACAAGAGTCACACAGAGAATACAAAATACTTCGTGGCTCTCTGTGTAATTGTATTTTTTCTGATGCTAATTTGAAACACGAAAAACGCGATGAAATTGATGCAAAAGATGCAAAAAATATCGCGTAGCGATTAAATATTTAACATCTGCGATGTAATTTTGTTTGGGGGTACGGTTTTCTACCAATATCAAATCCCTAACTTGAAAAAAAATGAAAAACACAATGCAAATAATTCAAAAATTGCAATTTGTATTTCTCCCTCCTCGCTCGCGGGGAGGGCTAGGGTGGGGTTCTTTTGTTCACCTCCACGGGTTTCACCCGCGGTTATTCAAATTCAGCATCTTCGATGCAGAAAACAAAAAACGCGATGCAATTGATGCAAATGATGCAATTATAAAAATAAGCTGATTGAAAAATAAGGCTGTTAGAGAATATTTTCATAACTCGTTATTTATTAAAATAGTGCAAAAAGTGCAGATTTCCGATGCAAATGATGCAAAATATGTAATTTGTTTTTCTCTGTGGTTCTCTCAACTATATTTAAGAAATTACACAGAGCTTCACAGAGGAATACAAGAGTCACACAGAGAATACAAAATACTCTGTGGTTCTCTGTGTAATTGTATTTTTTCTGATGCTAATTTGAAACACGAAAAACACGATGAAATTGATGCAAAAGATGCAAAAAATATCGCGTAGCGATTAAATATTAAAAATAATGAAAAATCAACATTCAAAATATAACAAAAACATGTCTCTTCTCATCATGATTTTAGTAACTTTAATCGTTGCATATTCATGCACAAACCCGTTTGCACCTAAGCTGGCGACAGGTTCACATGACATTCTCACCGATCAGAAGACTATTGACGGAGTTTTCGAGAATTTCAGATATGCTTATATTTTCAAGGATACACTTGTTTACGGGAAACTTCTGTCGGATAACTTCACTTTCACTTACCACAACTACGACAAGAATGTCGATGTTTCCTGGGGTAGAGCCGAGGACATGATGACGACTCTCGGTTTGTTCAATGCTGCTCAAAGTGTGAATCTGATCTGGAATCAGGTTGTGATAGCAATCGGAGATTCCAGCCGGATGAACATCACTCGCGGATTTACACTCAATATCATTTTCGATCCCACCTACTCCGATGAAGTTATCGGCAGGGTCAATCTGACTCTTGTTAGAGCCGCTCCCGGAGCCATCTGGCAGATAGAAAAATGGATAGATGAATCGAACTACTAGGGTTTAAGGTTAATTGAGCTTCTTTGATTTTTCTGTCATTCCGAACGAAGTGAGGAATCTTGGCTGCTTCAATTGAAAAGAGCTAAGGTTTAAGCGGAGCTACATCAATAAACTTCCCATTGAACGGATAACGGAATTCACTTTTCTGAATATTATTCTTCTTCATTTCTCTTATCAGCACCTCCAGCGGCTCAAGCATGGTATCATCCCCCTGCTGATATGTCCCATGATGAATAGCCATAGAAGTCTGCGATTGGAGGACAATATGCGCTTTGACGGCTTCTACACCATCAATGTGAACAGGAGCCATAAAACCACGAGGATTAACCGGTCCAATCGGAAGAAGTGATAGCCTGATCTTGCCGAATTTCTCATTGATTTTCCTGAAATGATCCCCCCAGCCAGTGTCGCCTGCAAAGTAGATTGGACCTTGCTCTGTCTCGACAACATATCCTCCCCAGAGAGATGTGTTTCTGTCCTCAATGCCACGCATAGTAAAATGATGAGCCGGAACAAGTGATATCTTTCTGTTCAGAAGCGTTGTCTCCTGCCACCAATCCAGCTCTATGACATTAGTCAAACCATTCTCCAGTAACAGAGCTTTTTCGCCCAAAGGAACAAGCATAACAGGGTTGAATCTCTCAGCCAGTCGCTTGAGAGTCTGAATATCAGTGTGATCATAATGATTGTGGCTTAATAGTACGATATCTATCTTTGGCAGATCTTCGAATCGGATGCCTGGCGGACGAGTTCTGTTTTGATCCAGAAGCGTTCCGGGTCCAATGGTTTCTGACAAGACCGGATCAGTCAAAATATTAATATTATCAAATTGAAGCAGAGCTGTTGCATGTCCGATGAATGTGGCTCTGAGCGATCCATTCCCTATCTTTTCGACAGGTTTCTCACCTAAGGGACTTGAACAATACATGGGCCATGTACTCTCGGTTCTTGTAGCAAACCAGTAAAGAAGATCGAAAAAGTTCTTACTTTCGATTGAATCTGTGTTGTGGAATTTCTCACCATCGAAATGATCTGAAATATTTCCTTTGTAGGGAGTTGAGGAGAATGAGGAACAACCGGTCATCAGAGCAATTGCAATGAAGGCTGCAGCGGTAATTGATTTATAATTTATGATTATTGAATGCAATTCTGATCAAAATATATTGTTATAATTAGCCTGTCATTAGGCCTGCGAAGCGCATCCAGTATTCATGCTGACTAGATTCCTCTCTGCGTTCCTAATGGCTCTCCTTTACTGTATTTCACTTCATTATTCGGTGTTCAATGTTCGATATTCTATATTCATCCAGATTCTTCACTGCGTTCGGAATGAGCTCTAAATCAGACTTTGCACACAGTCTCATGCGCAGGAATGACACAAAAGTTCATCACTTCGGTGAATTCCCCTGGTTCTGCAAAGCCTCGAAATACTTGCGGATTATCATCTCATAATCCTTTGTATAACCTTGTTGGATAGTTCTCATCATATCCTGAATAGATTTAGCCTTGTTTATTTTTTCAAGTTCAGCATCGCTTGGTCCTTGTCTGTTCATCTCTTTACCAGTTGTTGATTCTCTTTTCTTCTCAAAATCACGCTCATTCATCGAAACAGAAGCATCAAGCAGACGGGAAAGAATCCTGTCCTGCTTCTTCATAGTTTCTGGATTTACATTTCCGCTCTGTAGATCCGTTAGTACTTCCTGCATTTCCTGTACGATTTTATCAAGACTGCCGAGAGCTTTTTTCTCTCCACCGAATTGCTTCTGTTCATTCGCTAAATCCTGTAAGGCTTTCTGAGCTCTTCCCTGTTCGTTTGCTATTCTTCCGAGTTCAGCCTGCTGTTCCGGAGAAAGTTGTCCGTTATTAGATGCTTGCGATCCCATGCTTTGCATGCCGCTATTAATTCCTTGCTGTTGTTGCGCCAATTGCTGAAGTTTTTGTCCGAAGCTCATTCCAGTGCCTTTCTTGCCGGATCCTGATCCACCAGGATTGTCACAAGAACCACCCTGGTTCTGCATTGCACTTATCATCGCTTGCATTTGAGCAGCTGCGTTGTTCATTGCTGCCATTGACTGCTGTTGAGCTTGAGCCGCAGAAGGCATATTCCGGTTTGCCATTTCCTGCATAGACTTTTGCATCTGTTGAAGAGCCTTACCAATCTGAGAGCCCATTTCTGGTGTTACTGCCATAGACTTCTGAGATAATTCCATCATAGAATTAGCAACATTTTCAAGTCCTTCCTCGATGTCGGATTGATTCTCGCTCATTTCAGGAATTTTGGTAGAATTATAATCAGTATTTTGAGATTGTTGTTTCAGTTTCTCCTGTTGTTTTGATAACTCAAGCAAATCTTCCATAGATTTCTGCATCTTCTTCATAGCTTCCTTGGCGACTTTATCCTGCATCTTTTTCTTTACTTGCTTCATTGATTCCGCAAACTTTTTGAGATTGGATGTTGCTTTCTTCTGGCTTTTATCTGCTTTATTTAAATCGCTCTTCTCCATCTCCTGTTCAGCATTATCCATTTCTTGAGCAGTTTCCGGCATATTCAAATCTTCTTTTGCTTTTTCCATCTCACTCATTGGCATATCCTTGGCGAGATCTTTCATCAATTTATCAAGATCTTTTATATCTTCGTTCAGTTTTTCCAGATCTTTTCCTAATTCCTTTTGCTCTTTCGCAAGTTCATCCCTCTGTTTTTTATCCTGAGGATTGGAATTATTCATCTTTTTATTGAGCTCTTCCTGCTTCTTTATCAAATCCTCAGTCCTCTTTTGGATTGCATCTGTTTTCTGTTCAGCTTGAAGCCTCTTTAAAAGCTTCATCGTTCTTTCAATCGATTTCCTGAACTGCTCCTCATCAAATTTGTTATTCTTCAGTGCTTTCTGCAATTCCTCAGGACTCATTTTCTGCATAGCTTCCTGAATCTGATCCTGGAGCTTCTTCAGTTCCGGCGCACTAACTTCCTTCAGAAGTTTCTGCAGTTCCATATATTTAGCTAGTGTCTCAGGTGAAATGGCTTTGTTTTCTTCTAGCTTTTTAGTCATTTCATCTAAATTCTTCTGAACATCTTCAATTTTCTTCTTTATATCATCCTGCTTCTTGAGTAGATCTTCAGTTTTTTTCTTTTCTTTCCAGTCTAACTGAGCTCCTTTTGGTTTCTGTAAGAGTTCACGGTTCATTTGCTCCATATCTTTTTTGACTTCTTCAGCCTGCTTTACGAGTTTCTGAACGTCCTTACTAACCTGTTCCTGAATATTATCGGTTGACTTTAATACTTCATCGAGTGAAGGCAAACGAAGTGTGTAAATCTTCGTTTTAGCAGATTTTGGTCCGGAAACTCTGTCGTTATCGAACACTTCAAGATAAAACTCATACTTATCTTCAGGCGAAATATTCACTTTATTCAAATCCCAGATATAAGGCACAGAAAGTGAAGTCTGACCTTTTGGAAATGGAATCTGAACTGTAGCGAATTTAGTATCGGGATCAGCGTATCTGGATTCAATCAACCTATAATTTAGTGTTAAATTTGAGAAACCGTAATCATCGCTTATCCCAGCCTTTATTGGCAAAATTGCATCATCGGATAGCTGAACATCAGTTCTGGGTTCTTCAAGATTGATTGTAGGCCATTCGTCATTTTGAGCCACTATTGAATACACAACAGGATTTGTACTAATAAGATTATCATTATCTGTAAGTTTAAAGAAATAATATCCTGAATTGCTGATATTAAATCCACCAAATGCTTTTCTACCCTGTAGGCTTAGATTTACAAGTGTAGTATCGGATTGAGCAGTTTGAATTGAATCTGAACTGAATTTAGATTTAACATAATAAATCTGGGCTGATTTCAGATCTTTATTGGCAACAATAGAGAAATTAACATTCGAGCCTTTCAATGCTGTTATGTCGCCACTCTGCTCATTGAAATCTTTACCGGACAAGTTTGTGTAAGTAGGATAATTAACTCTGCCAGCAAAATTTCTCACTAGGGGAAGATCAGCAACAGTGATTGTCACCATCTCTGTTTTAACTTCTGTATTCATCCATGGTGATTTGGCGAAAAATACTACCGATTTCTTGATTGAGGTTATATTATATTCGAAATTTCCAAGCGAATCGCCTTTAAGATTGAGTACATCAAATTCCTTTTGCTGCAACTCACGGACGCAAATCTGAACAAGATCAGGAATTTTACCACTTGCTTTGATTATTATTTTAATATTTGAACCACGAAGAACCTGATTATCAATCTTATTGATGGATAAGGTAAAAGGTGCCGGTGGAATAAATGATTTGTTGAATTGGACAATCCTATAGAGAGAAGCACCAAGTGATGAGCTGAAAACAATGAAAAGTATTGCCGTCAATGGAACTATTGCAAGAAAGAAAAGAAGTGATTTTTTGATCCTATCCTTTTCAATTATCTTATTGAAATCCTTATTAATACTCTTATCATAAATATTATCAAAAGAAGCTTCGGCTAAATTCCCTGAAGTTCCCTTAAGTAAATTTAAATCTGAGACGAGCTGAAGTGAATTTGCGAGTTTATCTTCGATATCCGGATAAACTTTCCCAACTCTAATTGCTAAAGAATTGAGATCTGGATTATACTTAAAACCTAATGCTCTTAGAAAATTAGGCATCAGGAAATAGTAAAATGCAACACCGAAACCGAGAATTAATATTCCAAACAAAATACTTCTGAAACTGACATCACCATGAGCTAAAAGCTCAACAACTGAGATCATCAGTAGTACAAGTAATGATGCTGAGAGAGTGTTCAAAAGTCCGGAGTTGAGAAGAAGAACAGTTTCCTGTCTCCTAGTGCTTTTGAGTTTATTTAATATTGTTGCTATTTTACTATTCATTATACTCAGATTTAATGTGTTAAAGCATAAACGATAATATTTGTACCCATCTTCAACGACAGTTCCCTGACTTCAGGACTATCGTTGTGTACATCAGCGTCGGGCCAACCGTCCCCAAGATTAGACTCGTAAGTATAATAGACGCATAATCTACCTTCAAAGAAAAGACCAAAGCCCTGTGGAGGCCTGTCGTCGTGTGCATGTATCTTCGGGAGACCTTTAGGAAACTTAAAATGTGCTGAGTATATTTCGTGTTCGAAAGGTAACTCAATGAATTTTTGATCAGGGAATATTTTTTTCATTTCCTTTTTAACGAATTCATCTAAGCCATAATCATCGTCAATATAAAGGAAGCCCCCATTTTCGAGATAAGCTCTGAGACGGGTTACTTCTGCTTCAGAAAAATTTATATTCCCATGGCCTGTCAGAAAAATCAAAGGATAAAGGAATAGATTGTCTGTCGACAAATCAACATATTCATACGTCGGATCGACAAGTATGCTTGTATTTGAAGCCACATACTTCAACAGGTTAACTTCACCGGATGGATCGTTATACCAGTCTCCGCCGCCGTTGTACTTCACTCTTGCGAGTTTAACCCTGCTTTTTGAGACATTGTTCTGCTGGGCTTCGGAAATCATAAATCCAAATAAAAGCAGAAAAATAAATATAATATACTTTTTGTTTATTTTCATCTTAAAAACTTACAGATAACAAGCTTTTTTTCATCTTCCTTAAACCAGGGTGCGCCAAGTAATTCAATATCAATTTCATTAAAATACATTTTCTTGAACTGATCCTGAGCCGATTCAATCTCTTCATCAAGATTTCCACCCTTATAAAAGACAATTGCGCCATTAGGTTTCAGCAATTTGTAAACCCATGCACTCACAACTCCAATTTTGGAAACTCCGCGGCTGACAATCAAATCGAAAGTGCCTACTAGTTGCTTATCTAACGCCAAATCTTCTGCCCTTCCGCACACAGCTTTCATCGATCTTATTCCAGTATGTTGGGCGAACATTTTAGTGATTTTGATTTTCTTCGAGATGGAATCAATCAAAGTCGTAAAAATATCAGGTCTTGCAATTGTTAATGGAATTCCAGGCAATCCACCACCAGTACCTACATCCAGCATTCTGGCTCTTTGTGGAATCTCATAGTATTTCAGTAAGGTAAGTGAGTGCATGATATGCTTTTCAAAAAATTTCTCTGCGTCATTTTTTGAAACTAGATTCACTTTCTCATTCCAGTATATCATCTCATTATAATATCTCTCAAGATCAAATATCTGTTCCTTACTTAGAATAATACCATTGGAAGAACAAATTGTCCAAAATTCAACTAATTCCATTTATTTACCATTTTAATCTTTATACATCGGATATAAACGATTGAATTAGGTTTGCATTGATGGTGAATCAAGGTATTTTGATTACTACAACCGTCATATCATCAAACTGAGGTTCGTTTGATGCAAATTCCCTCGAATTTTTCATTATTTGATTTCTTATTTCTTCTGCGTTATGATTTGCATTAGCTTTAATAGTTTCTATAAGCCTGTCCTCACCAAACTCTACCATCATGCTATTCTTTGATTCTGTAATCCCATCGGTTACAAATACCAAAATATCACCTGATTCATAATTTAGTTCTTCTTCTTCAAGATTTCTCTCGAATAGTTTATCCCTAGTCAATCCTAACACCATGCCCTTGCTTATTATGCGCTTTAACTTTCCACTTTTCTTCGAATATGAGTAAACCGGAAGATGACCAGCCCGGGCAAACTGAGCTTTGCGTTTGCTTGTCTCAAAATTAATAATTGTTGCAGAAATAAAATACCCTTTTTCAATATATTTTGCTAGGATATTATTTGAGCGAATCAGCAATTGACGCGGAGATAATCCAAACTCGTGCAATGTACGAATCACACCCTGAATCTTAGACATATATAATGCCGCTGATGTCCCCTTACCGCTGACATCCCCAATTATCATCATGAAATCGCCGTTATCCGATTCGAGAAAATCATAAAAATCACCACCAACTTCATAAGCCGGAATTGATGTTCCCGAAATGTCCAGACCTTCAATATTCGGAATTGAGTCTGGAAGTGAAGCAAGCTGTATACGTCTGGCAATCTCAAGCTCATGCATGATTCTTTCTTGTAAAGTACACTCTTCGTACATGAAGGAATTGTCAATAGCTACTGCAAGTTGTCCTGAAAAAGTATTCAGGAATTCGATGTCTGCTCTGTTCAAAGAAGATTCGGCTTTCTTTTCTCCAATTAGTGCCGCGCCCAAAAGTTTATTCTTCGAATAAATAGGTAAAACTTGAACAAAACCGAATGCACGAAGTATTTCCTTATGCGGTTCTGGTAAATACTCAACCCTAAAAGACTCTTTGAAACTCTTGATCGATTGGACTAGAGTAATCCCTGATGATGAAAGCAGATCATAAAGTTCACTGCTATTTACACCATAATAATCATGTGCTGCTATTGTTTCTTCATTTCGGAATACGATCAGACCTGTCTTCTTGAGCATTGCAAGATCGGCAATTTCTCTGACTATTGTAGCCGTAAGATCACGGATGGTTAAATATTTAGATAATATTTCAGCTAGTTCACTCGTCGCTTTCCGATAATCAAATCTGACTCTATGAAATTTTTTATCAAGAAATTTTAAGATTCTGATCCTGGCTTTCCACCCAATTATTGAAAATAAAATAGTGGAGATTATCAAAAATATTTTCTGATGCCATAATTGTGATTCAGTACTCAGAGCCGTATTTAAGACTTCTATATTTGTACCCGATATTGTAAGATTAGGAAAACTTATATTCAGTTGGGATATCCAGATCAGTAGAGTAAGCAATATAACCAAAGCACATATCTGGTATACAAAAGCTGCAAAAATATATTGAATATTCTTTTTTATTCTGATATTGGTATCTAACAGCTTATACTTCGATATAGTCAAGAAGAAGCTGATTGGGATCATGAGTATAAACAATCTTACCCAAATGATAGGATTTCTTTCGACCATAAGAGATGGAATTGAGGACAATAGTGTATTGACAATTGATATTCCAAGAAAAGTTACCATAACTGACAGACCAACTACTCTGTTAATCTTCTTATATTCAAGGGAATATCCTTTATTGTAAACGATTCTTATGATGATAAAGAAGAGCACTAGTGTTATATTTAATGTGCTTATATACTGAAAAATAAATATATTTTTAAATGCGTACGCATTGAATATTCTCAGTAAAGATTCAAAGATTACAAAAGAATAAATCGAAATGATTATCCATTTTCTTTTGATTACTTCCCTGACTTCTAAGGGGAATAAAAATGATGAGTGAATAAATAATGCAAATACAAGATTAGATGCGAATATCATAATGAAAATACGTAATGCGCCTATTGTTTCGTTCAAAGTTAGAAACCTTGAATACTCAAGTGACAACAATGCAAATGTTGCTATGTGAGCTAAACCAAGAACCACTGATGCTTTGATCTGTGGCTTGTGCAGTGATAGGAATAAACCAAATATCAGAAAGACCAATGAGATCAACAGTTGGATTACGTTGATAAAAGGGATACCAAATTTGACAGGAATAACCTTCAATAACAAATGTTGATCGGCTCTTTGAATTCCATAATTGATAGCTGAATTAATGGGGGAGTTTCTGAGTATTTTATCCGCATCATAAATATCTTTGAACTGTTTGCCGTTAATCTCTGTAATGATGTCGCCAACAAGTAGTCCTGCTTTATCGGAAGCACCATTTTTAATTACCTGCACAACAACCACATCTGACTTTAGAAACTCTACGGACTTATCAGAAATATATTCAGATTTTGTAAATACAGTTTTCTTGATTCCAGTTTTAGAATCATAGATTAAAATTTTGATTTGATTTTTAGCATCTTTATTTGATAGAGCTTTGTCTAAATCTCCTAAATCCTTAAGGTTTTGATTGTTGATCTTAAGAATGAACACACCTTTTGAAATAGTATAGGAGTTTTCAATGAATTTGTTCTTGGGGATTGAATCGGAAACTGGGATGTTGTCAATAAGATAAAACTTCGAGACAGGATTGTCGAACAAATTTTCATCAGTAGCAGAAATGCTGGTGCCGATGAAATTATATAATGCAACAAATAGTAGGAATGCAGACAACAAAGATATCGATGTTCTCATAATCCACGGGTATTTTGTTAACTTCATTTTTTACTCATTTTTTGTTGCAAGTTAAATAATTATACAGAATAAACGAAAAAAAGAGAAAAAAGTTCCAAAAATGCTAATATTTTCATTGTTTGTAAGTTTTTACAAGGATTATTTGAAAAATTTATTCGTTAAACACATAGCGATCACTCAGATCATAAAAAATCTCGAACAACTTAACCAACAATTTAGTAATTTTGAAGGTCGTATTCATGTCGTTGAGTCAGAAGTTGCACAGGCAACAAATAATTTCAACAACAGAATTAATCGCAGATCGTACATTTAAATAAAATCATTTTTTAGGTCACATTCAAAAAGGTCACATTCGGGTCACATTGAATTTTTAGAAACTTTTAATGGCTTTTTGTGATGCCCTAACTGATTGATAAATAGTATATTTAAAAAATATGCCAACTTAGCTCAGCTGGTAGAGCAACTCATTCGTAATGAGTAGGTCGGGGGTTCGAGT
Organism: uncultured Ignavibacteria bacterium; assembly: GCA_903862655.1. Lineage (GTDB taxonomy): Bacteria > Bacteroidota > Ignavibacteria > Kapaibacteriales > UBA2268 > CAIOZA01. The sequence goes on along the minus strand of CAIOZA010000012.1, from coordinate 42,270 downwards.
CCCCCATTTGGCTCAGGCATAAGTCCTTTAAAATCATTAAGTTATACGTTTTTGGGTGCTTTGCAAAATTTGCAAATATATGATAATAAACGATAATTAGTGATGATAAGAAATGATAAACAACTCCCCAAACAACTCCCCAAATTCCTCAGCTTTTTCATTTTGTTTTCTCCTTCAGCATCTCATTTATTTTCTCTTAGTCGTATTTAGTATAAAAATTTTCATCAATACATCATTTTATGAATTAAAGTATTTCAATCAATATTCTGATTTTATTTTAACTTAACATTACAGGATTATCTTTTAATATATATTACTTAGCTCATCTTAACTCTTTCTTAACATCTTCTTTATTTTATCTTCATACTATTCCCTGATTTTTGCAGAATACATAATAGAAAAATTAATTATTTTGTTTTATCAATTTTTGGAGTAAATATGAAGCTCAGAACTTCACTTTCAATTCTTTTTCTAACAATTATAATGTTCAACTTGACGCTTATTGCTCAGGAAGGCGAAGAAAAACCTGTCAGCATAGAAGAAATCAAAGGTAAAGTCGAAGGTATCGATGAAAGTGTTACAACTTTAATTACCGATGTAGCCGGACTCAAAAAGTTTAAAGTATCAGGTTATATGCAGATTCAACTTGAAAAAACTGAATCATCAGCTGGATTTGGAGCAAATCCTTACGATGCAACTGACAGCAAGGTTCAGGGACGTTTCAGAGTACGTCGTAGCAGAATTAAATTTGCCTACGATGCTGGATTATCACAATACGTATTGCAGGGTGATTTTTCAAACGAAAAATTTGAATTAAAAGATGCTTATATTAACTTTACTGATCCATGGACAAAATATGTTTCTCTTACTCTTGGTGTATTTAACAGACCAAATTATGAAGTTGAGTATTCTTCAAGCCAAAGAGAGTCTATGGAGCGTTCGAAAGTAATAGCTACTTTATATCCAAAGGAAAGAGATCTAGGCTTCATGTTTACGGTTGCTCCTGATGATTTATTCAAACTTCAGCTGGCAGCTTATAATAATACTTATAATAGTGATTTAAGCCAATTCTGGCCAAATTATAACAGTGCACCATTGTATTATATGGCGAGACTTACTAAAGAATTCGCAATCCCCGATCTCGGTCTTGGTATTGATTTAGGTGTTCATACAAGAATGGGTAATATGATTGCCAATACAAATAAATTCACTTCAAGTGACCTTGCTACTTCAGCTGTGGACTCGACAACAATGAAAAAAGGCGATGCAATCGCTAGAAACTGGTATGGATTCGAAGCACAGGTTTATTGGGATTTCCTTGGTGGAATGAAAATATTGGGTGAATATATTATGGGAAGCAATGCTGACGAATCAACCGGTACAGTTATCAGAAAAAGAGATTTCAGTGGATTTTATGTAATGTTGGTAAAAAACATTACAAGCGAATGGCAATTTGCTGCAAAATATGATAATTACAATCCAAACACTAAAATTGCTGCTTCAGCTATTGATAATACAAAAGATCTTGCAATTTCAACAATCGGTTTGGGTATTCATAATTATTCATTCGATAACTTGAGGATTTCATTATGGTATGATATGCCCAAAACCACTATTTCTAATAATCTAATTAAAGGAAAAGCATTGTTGGCATCAGATCCAATTGATAATCTTTTAACATTGAGATTTCAATATAAGTTCTAAACGCACTTGATTGATTATTATGGATTTGTCCGATTGTTAAGAAAAATACATCTTAACGCAATCTTAACAAAATCTTAATAATGACTTAATACTATTAGTTGAAATTTGTAAAATATAAAATGAAATTATAAATAATTAAAAGGTTTTATCGTATGAAAAAGAAATTAATTCTTCCGTTATTGCTTCTTTCAGGTCTGTTTATTTTCTCTGCTTTTATGTCTCAGGATAAAATTACAGTCAAAGGATCAGATACAATGGTCATTTTGTCTCAAAGATGGGCTGAGAGATATATGTCCGGACATTCTAATGTTTCCATACAGGTCACAGGTGGTGGGTCAGGTACAGGTATTTCAGCTTTGATTAATGGAACAACAGATATTTGCAACTCATCACGTCCAATGAAGCAGTCAGAAATCAAAAAATTAAAAGAGCGCTTTGGTTCACTCGGTGTTGAGATTCCATGTGCAAAAGATGGTATCACAATTTATCTTCACGGTGAAAATTCAGTTTCAAATCTAACAATGGATCAATTGAAACAAATTTATACAGGTAAGATCACAAATTGGAAACAGGTTGGCGGTAAAGATTCAAAGATCATAATGTACTCACGTGAAAACAACTCTGGTACTTATGTGTATTTCAAAGATAATGTTCTAGGTGGTCAGGACTATGCTCCTTCATGTCAGAATCTACCGGGTACTGCTGCAGTTGTAAATGCAGTATCAAAAGATATAAACGGAATTGGCTATGGAGGTCATGGTTATAGTAAGGGTGTTAAAATGTGTAAGGTAAATGGAATAGATCCTACGAAGGAAAACATCGGTAACGGTAAATATCCTATTTCACGAGCATTATATATGTATTTGAGAAACAGACCAAGTGGTAGCTTGAAACTCTTCATTGATTGGATTCTTTCTCCAGAAGGGCAAAAAGTTGTAACTGAAGTTGGTTATTTCCCACTCTAATTTTTATTAAATTAAAGTCCGTAATGATCAATTTATTACGGGCTTTAAATTTTTTTATGAAAAAATCAATAATTTAGAAAAATGGAAAAAGAAAAACCAAATAGCGAAAATTCTGTAAAATACATCATTCATAAACCTTTAGCTTATGGAAAGAAATTATATATCGGAGAGTTTCTTGCCGAAAAATTTATCAAATTAGTAGCTTTTATTTCGATCGCAGCAATATTCGCTATTTTTTACTACGTTTTTCAGGAAGCAACCTACGCATTCAAGAGTCCGGAGAAAATTAATGAATATGTACAAAAAAGTCATTTAAATTCAAATCAAAACACTTCGAGTGATAATCTCAAGCAGGAAAGTTATAATTCAAATTCAGATAACTCTACTTCACCATCAACTAACCAAGAGGATTTGAAACAAGAATCTTATTCATCAAATGTTGATCAAAATTTGAAGCAGGAATCATATTCTCCAACAACTACCGAAGGTGAGTTGAAGCAAGATACTTATTCTTCTGAAAAAGATGTGCCAAAGCAAATTGTCGAAACCAAAAATAAATCCAAATTAAAAAAAATAGAAACATCAGTCGAAACTCCAATTGAAAATCTTACTGAATCTGATAAACAAGCAATTTCACAAAGAGCCCAAATTCTAAAGACCTCCTTAGAGGAAACATTGGGAGAAAAGCCAATCACTTTCAAAGAGATGTTTTCTCCAAATGATTATATTGATAATAAACCTGATTATGTTTGGCAACCTGTTGGTAATACTCCTAAATTTAGTTTTATACCTCTTTTTTATGGTGCTTTGAAAGTAACCATGATAGGGCTGGTTATTGCTGCACCATTAGCTATCCTGGCTGCAATCTTTACAGTCTCATTCGCACCTAAGTGGCTTAAAGAAATTATTAAACCAGCAATTGAAATCCTTGCGGGTTTCCCCTCGGTAGTTCTTGGTTTCTTTTGCTTGATGACTTTAGCAACTGTTATTCAGGAAGTTTTCCATACTACTTATCGGCTCAATTCATTTGTAGGCGGTATTGGTATGGCTTTAGCGGTTATTCCTATTATTTACACAGTTACAGAGGATGCACTAACTGCTATTCCACGATTCATGAGTGAGGCAAGCCTGGCTTTGGGTGCATCGCGTTGGCAGACTGCTTGGAGAGTTCTTTTGCCTTCTGCAGCTCCAGGTGTTTTTGCCGCTTTGATTCTTGGTTTCGGCCGGGCTTTCGGTGAAACAATGATTGCACTTATGGCAACAGGCAATGCTGCATTAGTCTCGAATAATATATTTGAATCTGTAAGAACAATGGCTGCAACAATTGGTGCTGAGATGGCTGAAGTTGAATTCAGAGGTGTACATTATGGAGTTTTATTTTTGATTGGAGCTATACTCTTCATGGTTACATTCTCTTTGAATGCATTAGCAGAATTCTACGTTCGCAAAAAATTAATGAAAAGAATACAAGGATTATAAGTGAATATTATTTTTCTAATAATAGTTATATTTAGCCTCATTGCCGGATTCTTCATGCGTGGCAAACTTTCAATTAGCATAAAGCGAAAGATAAGTGAGCGATTTTTCGTTTCCTTAAGTGGTTTTTCGGCTTTGTTTATAATTTTGTTCATAATTTACCTTTTGCTGCATATTTTCCTTTTGGGAAAAAGTCACCTCACCTGGGAATTTCTATTCACAGCTCCCAAAGAAGGTTTAACTGGTGGGGGAATATTTCCTGCTCTTGTTGGTACATCACTTCTGGTTTTAATTATGTCCTTAATAGGTGTTCCAATTGGCACAATAACAGCTATTTATCTGGCTGAATACGCCAAAGAGAATTCTATACTAACTAAATCTATAAGATTTGCTGTTAATACCTTAGCAGGTGTTCCTGCTATTGTTTTCGGTCTTTTTGGCCTTGGTTTCTTCATAGGGTTCGTTGGTAAACAAATGGATAATGTTGAGCTAAACCGGAGAATGAATAATTTAGAAACAGTTTTCAATTCATCCGCTTCTCCATTTAAAAATTCAGGATCTGCTTCAGACAATGACATCAAAAAATGTTTAGCTGATAATGATTCTAAATATTGGATTGAACAAATTGATCAGGTTAAAATTCTAACAGAAATGTTTGGATCTGGTGTTGCAATAAAGAAAACTGAGACTATAAAATTCTTTAAAGATAGAAGCAGACCAAAATGGGCACAACCGGCTCTGATTTGGGCGGCACTGACTATGGCTCTACTCACACTACCTGTTGTTATTGTGTCTGTTGAAGAAGCTATACGAACAATTCCCAGAGAACAGAGAGAAGCAAGTCTGGCATTAGGAGCGACCAAGTTCACAACAATTATGAAAATTGTTGTTCCCGGCGCAATGTCTGGTGTATTAACCGGAACAATTCTTACAATCAGTCGTGGGGCAGGGGAGGTAGCACCAATTTTGTTTACCGGTGTTGCATACTATTTACCTGATTTACCTAATACATTTTATTCACAATTTATGCATCTTGGATATCATATTTATGTTTTGACCACTCAATCGACTAACGTAGAATTAACTAAACCTTTGCAATATGCAACGACATTGGTATTGCTTATGTTGACTTTTTTACTGAATTTTACTGCAGTTTTTATCCGATCAAGAATAAGATCCAGAGCTGCTAAGAACAGTTAGAAATTAATAAATGATAATTAGACAAACAAACGAAATTATTAGAAATGAAAAATGTAAACATCAAAATAAGCACTAAAAATCTCAACTTGTATTATGGAACAAAACAGGCATTAATGGATATCACATTAGATATTCCTGAAAAACAAGTTACAGCATTTATTGGTCCCTCAGGTTGCGGTAAGTCAACTTTCTTGCGCACATTAAACCGTATGAATGATCTTATAGATGGAGTTAAAATTGATGGAAGTGTTTACATTGATGATATTAATATCTATGATAAGAATATTGATGTTGTTCAGCTTAGAAAACGTATCGGAATGGTATTCCAGAAATCTAATCCATTTCCAAAATCAATTTTTGACAATGTTGCTTATGGTCCAAGAGTAAATGGAATATCTGAAAGAAGCAAACTTGAAGAAATTGTTGTTGAAAGTCTTAAACGTGCAGCCATTTGGGATGAAGTTAAAGATAGATTGAAAAGTTCAGCACTCGGTCTTTCCGGTGGTCAGCAGCAGCGGTTGTGTATAGCTAGATGTCTTGCTGTTAATCCTGATATAATATTAATGGATGAACCTGCATCAGCTCTAGATCCAATCTCAACATCAAAAATTGAAGAATTGATCAGTGAATTAAAGGATAATTATACAATCGTAATTGTTACACATAATATGCAGCAAGCAGCAAGAGTTAGTGATTTTACTGCATTTTTCTATATCGGGGAGCTGATTGAGTTTGATAAAACAAAAACAATTTTTACTAATCCAAGCAACAAAAAGACAGAAGAATACATAACCGGAAGATTTGGTTGATTTTTTTTACTTTAAATTTATTAATTTGTATATAAAATTTTAAAAGGTCACATAGATGAATGATCATGTTCTTAAAAGATTTGACGATGAACTAAAAAAGCTAAGATACCGTTTAGTTAAAATGGGAACGCTAGTACAACAGCAAATCGAATTGGCAATCAGTTCATTGTTGAATAACAATACAGAAATTGCACAGCTGGTACTCGATCTAGAAAAGAATATCAACAAACTTGATGTAAAAATAAATACTCAATGTATAAAAATAATAGCATTGCATCAGCCTGTGGCTAATGATTTAAGACTCGTTCTTACCGGGTATCAGATAAATATTTATTTGGAAATCATAGGTGATATGACCACAAATATTACTCGTGATGTTCTGAAAATGTTCTGTCCTCCAGATTTGATGGAATTGACAAAAATTAAAGTTATGGCTGAGCAAATTGTTGTAATGATCACCAAACTAATGGATTCATTTGTTGATATTAATCTTAACTTGGCTTTGGATACCCTCAAGCTCGTTGGACATGTTGAAGAATTATATATCGAAAACTTCAACATCCTAACAGACCTTATGAAAAAGGATCCTAAGTATATTGATCCATGTTGTTATATTCAGGATATTAATAAAAATTTCCAAGCGATATCACAACAAACCAAAAGCATTGCAGAAGAATTGGTCTATCTTTTTGATTCAAAAGTTATCAAGCACATGAAGATTGAAGATATACTTAAAATCGATCCTGAAATGGTCGAAATAGATGACAAATGAAATGAATATTTATTAATCTCAATATGAAAAGAATTTTTACAAAAATATTTTTCGGCTACTTGTTAATCATCATTGTTTTGATCTTACCGATACTTTATTTTTCATTTAATACGATAAGTGAAAATTATCAGCGTAATTTGATTCAAAGCCAGATCAATATTAGTCACACTATAGATATCGACATACAGCCATTATTATTATCCAGAGATTTGGTAAAACTCGATTCAGTCGTTAAGGATTTGGGTGGTAATATTAATTCACGTATAACTATTATCGATATTAATGGTAAAGTAATTGCTGATTCCAAAGCTAATCCAACATCAATGGATAATCACGCCGATAGACCAGAGGTAGTGAAAGCTTTACAGTCAGGGTTAGGAACATCAGTGCGTCACAGTTATACAATCAATCAGGATATGATGTATGTGGCAACTCCTCTTAAAGTTAACAATGCTCTTTTCGGTGTTACCAGATTGAGCATACTCATGGAGGATTATACCAGTCTTATTAATAGTCTTGAGTATAAGATACTTCAAATAGTGCTTATAGTTGCCGTTATATCTTGTTTACTTGCTCTATTTTTATCTCGCACATTAACTAAACCGATCATCATTCTTGCAAAAGCGTCCAAGGATGTTGCAAATGGTAACTTTACAATAAGAACAAATGTTAAAACAAATGACGAATTGGAATCCTTGGGAGATAGTTTTAACAACATGATAGAAAGGCTAGAGAGTCTTTTCAATCAAACCAATAGCCAAAAAGATGAATTGAATAAAATTATTTCATCCATTCAGGAAGGCTTAGTTGTAATCGATAATAATGGATTAATAATACTGTCTAATGATAGTTTTAAATTAATCACCGGTTACGAAGCTCTTATTGGTAAGCATTATTGGGAAGTAATACGCGATAATCAAGCAAACAAAACAATTAAGAAAATGATAGAATCTGAAATTAATATCACTGCAGAAATTGAACTTAAAAATGATTTTTTCATTTGCAGTGCTAACCACATCAACGATAAAAGTGAACTAGTGCTGATTTTCAATAACATCTCGGAATTAAAAAAATTGGAGTACATCAAAAGGGATTTCGTTGTGAATGTTTCTCACGAGCTAAGAACTCCACTTACTGTTATTAAAGGATACATCGAAACCATTGAAGACGATATTGAGGAAAAGAATAAAAAATATATATCTATCATTAAGAATCATACAAATAGATTAATCAACATTGTTCAGGATTTATTGACAGTCTCTCAGCTTGAAGATATTAATGTCAAACTCGACATTTCAGATATTGATTTGAATTCTCTATTTGAAAACCTGAATAATACTTTCGAACAAAAGCTTAAAACTAAAAACATAACTTTGTCCATTGATTATAACAATAATATTCATGGATTTATGGCTGATGCTTTTAAACTCGAGCAAATGTTCATTAACTTGATCGATAATGCCATTAAGTATACTGAAAAAGGATCTATTCAGATCTCAGCATCGCCTGAATCTGATCATATTAAATTTGTGATAAGTGACACTGGTATTGGTATTCCAATTAAAGATCAGGATAGAATTTTTGAAAGATTCTATACAGTTGATAAATCACGCTCTAGACAGCTAGCAGGCACAGGACTTGGTTTATCAATAGTTAAACACATCGTTAACCTTCATAGAGGAAAAATATTTTTGGAAAGTGAAAGTGATAAAGGATCAAGGTTTACTGTTCTTCTACCGTATTCTTCAACATTAAATGGGTAATATATGATTCCTAATACTGATAAAGAAATGTCAACTAAGAAAGTATATATTCTCGAAGATGAGAAGGATATAGCTGAACTAGTTTCTATCAATCTCCAAAAAGCTGGATTTAAAACTAAAGAATTTTTGCGTGCTGACCGGTTCTTTAATGCTCTGAAAGAAGAAATTCCCGATTTGCTGATCCTGGATCTTATGCTCCCGGACATGGATGGACTGGAAGTTTGTAAGCTATTAAGGAAAAGTGAAAAATACTCTCAGCTTCCAATCATTATGTTGACAGCAAAAGCTGAAGAGCTCGATAAAATCATTGGACTGGAATTAGGTGCCGATGATTATGTTACCAAACCATTCTCTCCAAGAGAACTTGTAGCAAGAGTAAAAGCGGTTATTCGCAGAGAAAATATTGAACCTCAAACTCAAAAATTCAGAGTCAATGACAATTTTGAAATAGATTTTCAAAAGTATGAAATCAGAATCAATGGAGAAAAAGCTGAACTTACAACCACAGAATTTAAAATTCTAAAACTACTTGTCAGTAAAAAAGGTTGGGTGTTCTCTCGAAATCAGATTCTAGACTATATTGATTCCAACGATAAGGGAATTCTTGATAGAACTGTGGATGTACACATCAAAAATCTTCGCGAGAAGCTAAAGGATTCAGGCAAGTTGATCAAAAATGTACGTGGTATTGGATACAAATTTGATGTATAATTCTATTGATTTTCCTCAGTTAAGCTGCTATCTGATTTTTATAAATTTCTCCTTAAAATTTCCTACCCTTATAAAATACACTCCTGGTGATAGAGAGTGAATATCAATAGATGTACTATATTCTAAGTCCATAACTTTGATTCCCTCAACTGATATTATTTCAATTCTTAGATTATGATTACTATTATTTGTTTTCAGGTATAGAATATCTTCTGCGGGAATAGGGAATATTCCACCTTCAGGAGCTAAAGAAGGCTCAACTGAATCAGTGATGCAATTATCTACAATAATTGTATCTTTGAAATGAATATTGACTGATGATGAACCAAGTTGAACTTCATACCTGCCAGATTCTACAAAATATTTGTGCAATACAGTATCATAGCTATATAATTCATTTAGATTTAATAAAATAGAGTCATTTACTAATTGGCTTGGTTTTATCTCTATTTTTTTGAAACCTTTTAGTTGTTTATTTGGTTGAATAAATTTTGAATCAAGATTTCTTATATATAATTGAGCAACTTCAGCTCCGGTTCGTAGAGATGTATTTTTTATTGAAAAGAAAATTGGTATTGTATCCCTTTCACACAATTTAATTGTCTTGAAAGGAATCTCCATAGATTCAAAGCTAAATGTTGAATAACTTAAACCATAACCAAAAGGATACAAAACAGGCTTGTCAAAATAGCGGTATGTTCGGCCTGACATACTATAATTACTGAAATCTGGTAAATCATTTACCGATTTATAAAATGTTAATGGTAATTTCCCTGATGGATTGTAATCGCCGAATAATACATCACCTATTGCCGTTCCTCCTTCTTCTCCCTGGTACCATGCTTCAATAATTGCCGGAATATTCTCGTTTTCCCAGTTAATACTCATGGCACTGCCATTACATAATACCAATACCACTGGTTTACCGCTCTTATTTAACGCTTTTAATATTTTCTGCTGGCACTCAGGCAAGTCAAGAGTTGTTCTGTCACCATCAAGAAATCCAGGAATTTTCAATTTTTGTATTTCATTCTCATATTCTATCCACAAACCACCAACAAAAATACAAACATCATATTTTCTGGATACATCTGTAATATTGTTGCAATAACCACTTCCTGTTGTGTCGCTCCCATATTCAAATCGTACATTAGAAGCACTGTTACTATCATAATATTCTAAAACGAATTTATACTCATGGTCGGCAATCAGTGTATCATAAAGATATTGTGGTACTGAGTTAAGGAACTGCCACTTGTCAATTATCAGTTTGTCATCAAGAAATAAACGAAATCCATCATCAGCAGAAATCCTTAGGGAAGAGACAACTTCTTCCTTGTCAAATCTTATAAAGCCAGTCCATCTGACTGAGAAAGAATCATTTCTTATAGAATTGTCTGGTGATTCATAGAACCAATCGAAGTTTATTGAACTATCTATTCTTACAAAATCAGGTTTACCCATTAAATACATGTTATTGAAATATTCACCTTTTAACCCGGGTAATCCTTCTGGTGTTTTCAAATTCTTTTTAGAAATAGGGATAGTCAAGGGTCTGACTAAATCGCATCCCTTTAAATAATCTACTTGAATATTAGAATTTAATTTTGCTCTTATCCCGTCAAATATTGACACATATTTTGACGGCACACCGGAATAATTCCCGTTGACAAATCCTTTTGCATTTGGACCAATCACAAGTACCGACTTAATATCTTTGCTTAATGGTAAAGTGTTGTTATGATTCTTTAGCAGAACAATTGATTCTTTTGATGCTAATAGTGAAAGCTGTCTGTTTGCATAGCTATCGACTACTGAGTCTGGGATAAAATTATATTTGACGCTATCGAAAGGCTCAAACATCCCTAGCAGAAATCTTGCCTTCATTAATCTGAAAAGCGATGTATCTAATTCATTTTCTTTTACTAATCCTTTGGCCAAAGCTGCTTTAAAACTTCTGAAATAAACAGCGTCGCATTCCAGATCTAAGCCCGCTTTCAATGCCAATGCAACAGATTCTTCCTCTGATTTTGAATATAAATGTCCCCATTGTATGAAAGCAAGTGCACCACAATCTGAAACGACATAACCATTAAATCCCCATTCTTTTCTGAGAATATCTGTTAATAGCCCTTTATTTGCAGAATTTGGGATTCCATTAATTGCATTATAAGAACTCATAATAGAATTGGCTTTACCTTCAGTTATAGCCGCCTTGAAAGCTGGCAAATAACTTTCTCGTAAATCCCTTTCACTAACAATTGAATTAAATGAAAACCTGATTCCTTCTGGCCCGCTATGTGCTGTAAAATGTTTTGGACTCGCAATTGTTTTTAAAAAATTCTTGTCATCTCCCTGTAATCCTTTTATAAATGCTACACCCATCCTCGAGGTTAAGTATGGATCTTCACCGTAAGTTTCCTGAGCCCTGCCCCATCTGGGGTCTCTTAATAAATTAATATTTGGAGACCAATAAGTTAATCCTCTGATTTTTTTTCTATAGAATACTCTGGCTTCATCCGAGATAGCATTTGAAATTTGAGACATTAAAGGAATATTCCAGGTGGCGGCAATTCCTATTGATTGTGGAAAAACTGTAGCATTGACCGTACAAACTCCATGAAGACATTCGTTAGACCAATTATAATCAGTTATATTAAGGCGATCTATAGCAGGTGCCTCGTAATGCAATTGAGGAAATTAATTCCTTTACTCTGCTATCAACATTTGTAAGAAACTGGGAATGTACAGTTTGCGAAAGTAGAAGTATAAAAAATAATAATTTCATTAAATTTCTTGAAAAATTATTACAATTATATGAAAATTTAAGAATTATTTACCTAAAATTTACTATTCAATATTGATTATTTAGCTTGAATTTGTTCGCCAGAGATTATATCCCAAAGTTTAAATTTGATTTCTTCTATATTCTCACCAGTAACTGAAGAAATGATCATTGGTTTGATTTTCCCGGATTTGAAAGAAATCTTCTTAATCTCCTTTTTCATCGCATCATCCATTGCATCAGCTTTACTAATGCAGATTACTTGCTGCTTTTTCAACATCTGAGGATTATATTTTTTTAACTCATTGGTTAAAATCTTATAATCTGATTTAATGTCTCCATGAAACGGATCCAGCATAAATAATAATACTTTTGTTCGTTCCACATGACGAAGAAATTGAGTACCAAGACCTTTTCCCTCTGCCGCTCCTTCAATCAGTCCTGGAATATCCGCTACTGTATAACTTTTTGATAAATCAATTCTTACAATTCCAAGATTTGGAACTAGTGTTGTAAATGGATAATCGGCTATCTTTGGTTTAGCTGCTGATATTACAGAAATTAATGTTGACTTCCCTGCATTCGGGAACCCAACTATTCCTACATCAGCTATAAGCTTGAGCTCAAGTACTACTTCAAGCTCAATACCGGGTAATCCGGGTTCAGCATAGTGTGGAGTTTGTTTTGTTGGCGTAGCAAATTCGGAATTACCATGACCGCCCTTACCTCCTTCAAGCACAACAACTCTTTTGTAAGGAGTTACAAGGTCAGCAATGATTTCTCCATCTTCTAATCTTTTAACCAGTGTACCACATGGTACTTTGATTTCGATATCCAAGCCGCCTCTTCCTGATTTTCTGCTGTTTCCGCCTGGTTTCCCATTCTGAGCTTTATAAATTCTGTTATACTTAAAATCAAGTAAAGTACTCATTTGTGGATCGGGAATGAACACAACATCGCCGCCTTTTCCGCCATTGCCACCGTCAGGACCACCTTTAGGTACAAATTTCTCTCTTCGGAAGCTAACGAGACCCTTCCCGCCATTGCCTGATTGAATCATTACTTTCGCTGTGTCTATGAATTTCATTTTGTCTTTTTACTTATTATCAAATTTTAGAATATCTTCGCCATTACTAAAATGTCCGAAGTTTTTTTGTTCATCTGTATATATTTTTTCTTCAACTTCTTCAAAATCTGCTTCAACAGTTTGCTCAATAGATGTTGATTCATCGATACTTTCAATTACATCTTCATTTTCATCAGCTATAGCAATTATGGAATCAAATTCTGTTACATCAGTTTCTCTCAAATCAAGAACCTTCGAAAAAGTAGTATTAATCTGTTCAGACAATTCACTCAATTCTCTGAAGTCACTGAGCATCTGTTGTTCTTGTTCAAATATCGCTTCTTCTGAGATTACTTCGTCGTCGTCTTCCTTTTCATAAGTACTTGCGGCTTCATCCTGAATTTCTTCAATCGTCGGTTCACTCTGAAAATCTTCAAGATTAACTTCGGGATTTTCTTCAACTACGGGAGTAAAATTATTATCTGAAAGATTTATCTCTTCATCAGAATTATCTTTTCCTTCCAGTAAGTCAATAAAGGCATCTTCAGTAAGTAATTCTTCTTCAATGGAATCTTTTTCAACAGCATTATTATCAGTAATAGATTGAATTTCATCATTAATAGAATCGTTCAACAGGACTTCATCATTTATCTCATTATTGTTTTGGTTCCCATCATTGAATTCCACAACTGGTTGAAGAATATCATTCATAGGACTATCAAGCTCATCAGATATTTCAATATTAGATTCTTCAGCGAAGGCATCGGTTGTTTCTTCGTTCTCATTAACGGCACTAAGAATTGCCTCTTCATCTACGATTTCAACCATTTTATCTGGAATAAACTTGTCATTTTGATCCGGAATATTATTTGATTCAACATTTATATTGGTTGAAATTTCATCTAGTAAAATTGCCTCTTCAGAAGTATAATCAAAATCATTCATATTAAAATCTGAAATTGAAGACTTTTGTTCTGGAACTGTGTGAATACCTGGAGATACAATCCCTTCAGAATCTAGTTGATTTATCAATGCATAAATTATTTCTAAAAATTGCTCTCCATTGATTGATTTCAATTTATCATGAATGAGGTGATTTTCTACTAGTTGTTTTAATGGATCAATCCCTTTATCATCCAAGAAAACAATCAGTGCTTCACTCGGAATTTGAGTCTTACTGTCGATATCAGGAATAGCAGGATTGAAAAATTTAATAAAAGGTAGAAGTAAATTTATGAAATCTTCAGGAAGAAGATTAAACAAATAGTCATTGTCTATTTTTTCGATAATTCTGTTAAATTCAATAACTGAGAATAGATCATCAGGATTCCGCTGAATGTGGTTTTCTTCAACATAATTTAAAAAACCCATTATTAAATATTGATATTCGTTAAAATAATTTAGTCTCTTGATTATCTCATTGAAAGGCTTTGTGGGCTCACCTCTGTAAATAAACCACTTCAATGCAGTTCTAGGTCTTAAAAAATAGTTAAGTAAAGTTGTTATCGATGAGTCAATAGTTATTTCCAGGCTGTTCTTGTCAAATCTTGCCGAATTGTACAGCAGATCATCAATATTAGACAGATTGTTCTTCAGATCAGCATTCTCATAATCAAAATTGACATTAATCCTTCTGCGAATGGACTCTTCATAAATCCACCATTCAACTTCAGCATTAAAATAAGTCTTGAATGATTGATCAAGGTGAGGGTTATTCATTATATCTGCTAAATAAGTAAACTGCTTTTTTTTATTTAACAAATTGTTGAGTTGTCGATTGTGAACATTGATTATTTCTTTAAACATATTTTTTCCCGAGATATTAGTCAAATATTTGAGATAGAGCCACAGAAATTCTTTCAGTCTGGATAATGTTGATATTAGATTTTTTAAAATGATTATTAGTTTTTGGAATTACTGCTGTTTCGAATCCAAGTTTCTCAGCTTCTGAAATTCGTTGATCGAGTGAGGATACCTGCCGCACTTCACCAGTCAGACCAATTTCACCAATAATAACTGTCTTAGGATTAATTACTTTATCCTGATACGAACTCACCAATGCAGCGGCGACGCCAAGATCGACTGCAGGATCATTGATGTAAACACCTCCGGCAACATTCACAAAAACATCATTATTTTTAAATTGAATCCCCAGTCTTTTTTCAAGTACTGCCAGTATCATTTGCATTCGTCTCAATTCGATGCCGTTAACCGTTCTCTGAGGCATAGAATAACCCGAAGTCGAAACCAATGCCTGTACTTCCAGCAGTATCGGCCTTGAACCCTCTATGGCTGCAACAATAGCGATTCCTGTGTCCTGATTATTCCTGTGAATTAAAAATAGTTCCGACGGATTTTTGACTTCCCTAAGTCCGCTCTGAATCATATCGAAAATACCAATTTCATTAGTTGACCCAAATCTGTTTTTCAAAGCACGAAGTATCCGGTATGAATACATCTTTTCTCCTTCGAATTGCAGAACAGTATCAACCATGTGTTCAAGAATTTTCGGACCTGCAATAAACCCATCTTTAGTAACATGGCCGATTATAAAAACTGGCTTATTCAGCTTCTTAGCGGTCTGCATAAGTAGAGACGCACATTCTCTGACCTGAATAATACTTCCTGGAGTTGATTCCACTCTTTCGGAATATACAGATTGAATCGAATCAATAATAATAAAATCAGCATCAGTGTCTTCTATAGCTGCATTGATTGTTTCTATGTTAGTTTCTGAAAGTATCATCAAATCTGGCGTTACGTCGGTCAATCTTTCTGATCTGTGTTTTATCTGTTGGAGTGACTCTTCACCTGTAACATACAAAGGTTTGAATTTATTATTCTTGCTACACATTTGAAGCATTAAAGTTGATTTTCCAATTCCTGGATCACCACCTACGAGAATAATTGAACCGGGTACAATTCCACCCCCAAGTACACGGTCAAGCTCAGATATTCCTGTTTTCATTCTGTAATCGTGAGCGGTTTCAATTTCGTTTAAACGAAAAATTTTGGGCTTGTCAACTTTTACTCTTCCTGATTTTTTTTCATGAGCTGTTTGAGTTACTTCCAAAAAAGTATCCCATTCACCACAAGATGTGCATTTACCAAGCCATCTGGGTGATTTGATCCCACAATTTGAACAGCTATATTCAGTTTTATTTTTCATTTTCTAGAACGATTCTAAGTAATCTCAAACTTGTATTGTTATAAATTACAAAAAATAATTTTTTTTGTTTTATAAAATTGTTTAATTTAATAAATCTTTGATATTGTTTCATGGAATATAGTGTTATTAACCATAAAAAGTAGAGTAAAGTCAGGCTGATGTTTATTATAATTTAACTTGACCCAGAGGACTCTTAAATCATCTAATTGCATATTTGTTTTTTTTTGCTTTTTTTTGGAGTTTTTTATGAATATCTATGTCTCTAATTTAAGTTTCAGTATGTCTGAAGCAGAATTGAAAAATGTTTTTTCAAAATTTGGTGATGTCGAATCAGTCAAAATCATCACTGATAGAAATTCCGGCAGATCAAAAGGTTACGGCTTTGTCCAGATGGACGATGCTACCGGTCAGGCAGCAATCGATGCACTAAATGGAATTGAAGTCGAAGGTAGAACCATCAAGGTTAACGTTGCTCATGAAAGAACCGAAGGCGAACAAAGAGGTGACTTTGGTAACAGAAGTGGTGGCGGTGGTTTCAGACCAAGAACTTTTAGTCAAAGAGACGACGATCAGCAATTCTAATCTATGATTACTATTTAATCCGTATAGATGTTTATTTGCTTTTTCTAACTCGATTGAGCTATGTTTAAAAATTAGTTGCGATTATTCTGAACGTTAGGTTGAGGAATATCGCCATTATATGGTTTTGCATTGTCAAATCAATGCTTCATCCGAAGTAATTGCTGAAAATCAGATCTATTTTGATTTAGATAATATCTACTTGTGGTCTATCTTACCAACGATAAACAATTAATTAAATTTATCTAAGCGAATAATTTTTAGAAATTACTCGCTTTTTTTATTATTATAATTAGATTATTTTTTCGTCCTCAATCGTCAATCAAATTTTAGAACTAGAATTAAAAGAAAATATGGTCAAATTCTTTGTGATATTACTCGCGATCTTCGTCGGTGTATTATTGATTTTTACTTATGTACTAAAAAAATTGAAGAATTTCTTCGGACAATTCCAGCCCCAACAAAGTCAATCAAGTCCTAGAAGATCAGAAGAGAATGTTATTTATAAACATGATGATGTCGTTGTGCTCAAAGGCGAAGCAGCAAAAAATGACAACAGGGAGAAAACAATATAACTTATGAATAAGAAACTACCTGTCATTGCAGCAATCGACGTAGGCACTAACTCATTCCATCTGGTTATCACTTCCGTTTCAAAAAATGGCATTTTAAAAGTTCATACCCGAGACAAAGAAATGGTTCGTCTTGGTTCTGGCAGTACCGATATGAAGGTTCTTCATCCCGATGCTATCGAACGTGGCGTTGAAGCTATGATCCGTTTCGAAAAGCTTGCCAAAAGTGAGGATGCAAAAATAGTTGCCGTGGCTACCTCAGCCGTTAGAGAAGCCACCAATAAGGATATTTTCCTCAAAAAAGTTAAAGACGCATCTGGTGTCGACATACAAGTGATTTCTGGAGCAGAAGAAGCTCGGCTTATTTATATCGGTGTTATTCATGCCTTACCTGTCATGAATAAAAGAACACTGGTTATTGATATTGGTGGTGGTAGTACTGAAACAGTCGTTGGTGAATCTGGTGATATTAAATACTTGCATAGCGCAAAACTAGGTGCCATAAGAATGACAAAAAGATTCAAACTTGACACAAATTTCAGCTATCATAATGTGCAGGAATGTAGGGAGTATATTCGCGGTGATTGGACCCCAACTATTCAATATATCAGGGAAACAGGATTCCATAATGTTGTTGGAACATCCGGAACAATTACTAGTCTTGTGGCTATGGTGCTTGCATCTAATGGAAAAACTGTTCCACCAATTCTTAATGGTATTTCCGTAACCAGTACAGATATCCTTAAAATTATTGAAAAAATTATTTCAGCTAAATCTATAGAGCAACGTCTTGCTATACCAGGGATGGATCCTACAAGAGCAGATATTATTCTTGGCGGGGCCTTAATTCTCGAACATATCATCAAGGCATTAAAGATTGATAAATTCCTTCTATCAGATTATTCTCTTAGAGAAGGTATTGTGTTCGATACAGTTCAGAAGACTCAGGAACTGATGCAGTATCACCATTTGAGCAGATTGAGATATGATACAGTTAGGAATGCAGCTCAACACTTCAGTGTGAATATGGAACATTCCGAGCTCGTTCATGAAATTTGTCTTCAAATCTTCGATGATTTACAAGAAATTCACAAACTTGGCTATCCAGAGAGGGAACTGCTTGAAGCCTCTGCTTATCTGCATGATGTCGGATATCACATTTCGCATGATCAGCATCATAAGCATAGTTACTATATTATAAAAAATTGTATTATGCCTGGTTTCACAAATGATGAAGCTGAGATCATTGCCAACATTGCGCGCTACCACCGTAAAAGTCTTCCTAAAAAGAAACATGAGAATTTTCAGATACTGTCAAAGGAGAAGCAACAGATCGTTACCATTCTAGCCGGAATTCTTCGTATAGCCGAAGGTGTTGATAGGAGGCAGATGCAGGTGGTTTCTAAAATCAAATGTTTCATTCATGAAAGAAATGTTGATATATTCCTTTCAACAAAGGTACCATCCATTGATATTGATATTGAAATATGGGGTGCCAACCGTAGAAAATTATTACTTGAAAAAATTCTCGATCTAAAAATTGATTTTAAAGTCAATGAGGATTAATATTTGTAATTATCTGATTTGTTAATTTTTAGCAAAATTTTGTCTATTAACATAAAGATAACTAAATTTGTAATCTGTATTTATTATATAATGTTTTGAAGTTTTCAATATTACTTGGAGAAGATATAATGGGAAAAGACAAGAAAAAAGATGGTAAGTCAAAAAAATCTGACAAGTCTAAAAAAAGTGCAAAGTATGTTTATTTCTTCGGTGGGGGCAAATCCGATGGTAATGCCGCCATGAAAGAATTATTGGGTGGTAAAGGAGCTAATTTAGCTGAGATGGTTAATATAGGCCTGCCTGTACCTGCCGGTTTTACTATTTCAACTGAATTATGTACATACTATTATGACAATGACAGGACTTATCCTAAATCGCTTTATGATGAGGTTAAACAATCCTTAGCTAAAGTTGAAAACGAAATGGGAGCAAAGTTCGGCGATAAAAACAATCCATTGTTAGTCTCAGTAAGATCTGGTGCTAGAGCATCAATGCCCGGAATGATGGATACCGTTCTCAATCTAGGTTTAAATGATGAAACTATTGAAGGATTAATTAAACATTCCAACAATCCCAGATTTGCTTATGATTCATATCGCAGATTTGTAGCGATGTATGGCGATGTTGTTCTTGGATTGAAGCCAGAAGGCAAAGATGACATCGATCCATTCGAAGAAATTCTTGAAAAGAAAAAACACGCACGAAAAGTAACAACCGATACAGAACTAACTGTTGAGGATCTTAA
Organism: uncultured Ignavibacteria bacterium; assembly: GCA_903862655.1. Taxonomy (GTDB): domain Bacteria; phylum Bacteroidota; class Ignavibacteria; order Kapaibacteriales; family UBA2268; genus CAIOZA01. Next base: position 22,388 of record CAIOZA010000012.1, on the reverse strand, counting down.
AGAATTAGTTAAAGAATTCAAAGCTGCAATTAAGAAAAAATTAAAAATTGATTTCCCGGAAGATCCTCAGGAACAGCTTTGGGGAGCAATCAGTGCAGTATTTGGATCTTGGCAAAACAATCGCGCAAATATCTATAGAAAATTAAATGGAATTCCTGATTGGTGGGGAACAGCTGTAAATGTTCAAGCTATGGTTTTTGGTAATCTTAGCGAGGACTCCGGAACAGGTGTTGCTTTCACAAGAGATCCTGCAGCTGGTACTAACAAATTCTACGGTGAGTTCCTCATGAATGCTCAGGGTGAAGATGTTGTTGCCGGTACAAGAACACCTCTCGGAATGGAAAAACTGATTGAAATTGACAAAAAAAGTTATGACCAACTAGTAAGCATCAGAAAAATTCTTGAAGACCACTATAAAGATATGCAAGATATTGAGTTTACTATTCAAAAAGGCAAACTTTATATGCTTCAATGCCGTTCTGGTAAAAGAACTGCCTTTGCTGCTATGCAAATAGCCGTTGATATGGTCAAAGAAGGTTATATCAAACCGAAAGAAGCCTTGATGAGAATAGATCCAGATCAGCTCAATCAATTACTTCGTCCAATATTTGATGTTAACGAGAAAAATAAAGCTTTAAAAGGTGGTAAACTTCTTGCAAAAGGTCTGAACGCAGGTCCTGGTGCTGCATGTGGCAAAGTTGTTTTCAACGCTGAAGATGCTGTCGAATGGGCAAATAAAGGCGAAAAAGTTATTCTTGTACGAATTGAAACCTCACCTGAAGATATTGGTGGTATGAATGTTGCCGAAGGTATCTTAACTGCTCGTGGAGGTATGACATCGCATGCTGCTCTCGTCGCACGCCAGATGGGTAAAGTCTGCGTTGCAGGCTGTGGTGAGCTTAAAATAGATTATAAGACAAGAGAACTAAGATCTGAAGGTAAAAAAGATGTAGTCAAAGAAGGTGATTTTATCTCCATTGACGGTTCAACCGGTGAAGTTATTCTTGGCAAGATTCCTACAAAACCAAGTGAAGTTATCCAGGTTTTGATAGACAAAACACTTGCTGAGAAAGATGCACCAACTTTCCATATCTACAAGCAAATAATGGAATGGGCAGATAAGTATCGTACATTAAATGTTCGCACAAATGCTGATCAGCCTGATCAAAGCATTAATGCTGTTGCATTCGGAGCAGAAGGTATCGGACTTTGCCGCACTGAACACATGTTCTTTGGCGAAGGTAAGATTGGTCCTATGAGAGAAATGATCCTTGCTGAAACAGTCGAAAAGAGAAAAGCAGCACTTGCAAAATTGTTACCTTTACAGAGAAAAGACTTTGAAGGCATTTTCAAGGCCATGGATGGACGTCCAGTTACAATTAGAACGATTGACCCACCATTGCATGAATTTCTTCCTCACGATGAAGCAGGACAGAAAGAAGTAGCAAAGATGATTGGTATTCCTGTTGCCAAAGTTAAAGAAAGAGTTGAAGCTTTGCACGAATTTAATCCTATGCTGGGCTTCCGTGGTTGCCGCTTAGGCATTCTATTCCCCGAAATCACTGAGATGCAGGCAAGAGCGATTCTCGAAGCTGCAATCAATGTTAAAAAGGCAGGACAAGCTGTTATGCCCGAAATAATGATTCCTCTGGTTGGCAATGTGGTAGAATTAAAACTTCAGGAAGAAATTGTTAGAAGAGTTGCTGACGATGTTATCAAAAAATCTGGTATTGAATTAGACTATATGGTTGGTACAATGATTGAAGTTCCTCGTGGTGCTATTACTGCAGGTAAAATTGCAGAAGTAGCCGAATTCTTCTCGTTTGGTACTAACGATCTGACTCAGACAACTATGGGCTTAAGTAGAGATGACTCCGGAAGATTTCTCCCGCATTATATAGCAAGTGAAATCTACAATAGAGATCCATTTGAGGCAATTGATCAGGAAGGTGTGGGATTTTTGATGAAACATGCAGTTGTAGAAGGTAGAAAAACAAATAAGAAACTTAAAATTGGTATTTGTGGTGAACATGGTGGTGAACCTTCATCAGTAGAATTTTGCCATACTTTAGGTTTGAATTATGTTTCTTGTTCTCCATTTAGAGTGCCCATTGCTCGTCTAGCAGCAGCAAGAGCTGCCATAAGAGAAGAACTTGAAAAGAAAACAGCAAAAAAGAAGAAATAATAAGCCTTCATATGGCTTCCTAATCTTTAAAAAGCCGGAGATAATATCTCCGGCTTTTTCTTTAGAAAGGCTTTTTATCATTTTTTTTTTTTAATTTTTAAAAGTTCTTTTTTTTGATTAATAAAATTTCTATAAATTAGCAATCCAGAGTTTTTCGAAATTAATTTAATTTATAAAAAGATAATCAAAAAATATTATTTAATAAGTTTATAGCAGGAGACTTTATGTTTTACAATTCCGAAGAAGAAAAATTTCGCAAATATTCTTTGATGCCAAAGGATGAAGAATTTGAAGATGATGAACTTGATGAAGAAGAAGATTACGAAGAAGAAGACTACGAAGATGACGATGAAGATGATGATGAGTTCGAAGATGATTATGATGAAGAAGATTTAGAAGACTTTGACGAAGAAGAAATCGTAGATGAAGAATTCGACGATCTTGACGACGACGATGATGAAGATGATTTCGATGAAGATGTGATTTAGTAAGGTTTTGATATAAAAAAAGGTCTTTGTAACAATATTTAAATTTTACAAAGACCTTTTATTTTCTAAGGCTTATTAGTTTGGATAAACCGAAATCTGCAATCTTGATCTATCTTTTCTTTCAAACTTAACAACACCATCTATTAATGAATAAATAGTGTAATCTGTGCCTAATCCAACATTGTCACCTGGGTGAAATTTTGTACCACACTGGCGAACTATTATATTCCCGGGTATAACGGACTCACCACCAAATTTCTTAACACCGCGTCTTTGACCATTGGAATCGCGTCCGTTCCTAGAGGAACCGCCACCTTTTTTATGTGCCATAGCTAATACCTTTCAGAATTATATTTTAATATTTGTAATTTCAATTTTTGTATACTGCTGACGATGACCGTTCATTTTACGGTAACCCTTACGTCTTCTTTTCTTAAAGACAATAAGTTTGTCGCCTTTGAAATGCTCAATAATTTTAGCTGAAACTGTGCCTTTGATCAGTGGTGTGCCAACTTTTGTTGTTCCATTGTCCTCAAAAAGCAAGATATCTGAGAATTCAACTATGTCTCCGGGATTTCCATTTATGAATGGAACGTCAACTTTAGCATTTGGGCTAACTTCTACTTGTGAACCTGCAATTTTAACAACTGCGAACATGATATATACCTTGTAAATTTTAAATATTTGCTATAAATAGATATGCAATATATAGATTTCTGTTGAATTTTCAAAAATATATTTATCACAAACTTATGATTAAGCTGATTTAGATCTCTTTACGTTGTCATTATATTCAAAAATGGGTTCAGAATTTCCATTGATGAAGTCAGCATTAATTATTACTTTCAGGAGATCCTTCTCGTCAGGAAGTTTATACATTACCAATAACATTCTTTCTTCAACTACTGACCGCAAAGCTCTGGCTCCTGTTTTTCTAGTACGTGCTTTGTCTACTATTGCCTTTAGTGAGTCCTCTGCAAATTCAAGCAAAACACCTTCCATTATGAATAACTTCTTGTATTGTTTGATGATTGCATTTTTGGGACCTATGAGTATATCGATCATAGCTTCTTCCGATAATTCCTCAAGAGGTGCAAGAACAGGCAATCTGCCAACCAATTCAGGAATAAATCCAAACTTGATCAAATCGTCAGGTTCTACATTTTTCAGGAGTTGCATTGTTTCTTCAATTGCATCTTCCATTGTTGCTGTAAACCCGATGTTAGATGACCTTTTTCTCTGAGCAATTATTTTCTCTAATCCTACAAATGCACCACCACAAATAAAGAGAATATTCTTTGTGTTAAGATAAATCAAAGGTTGTTCAGGATGCTTTCTTCCACCTTTGGGTGGCACACCGGCTACTGTTCCTTCTAGGATTTTCAATAACGCCTGCTGCACTCCTTCACCCGAAACATCACGTGTTATGCTCGTAGATTCGCTTTTGCGGCTTATTTTGTCAATTTCATCAATATATATTATGCCTCGTTCAGCCAATGCTACATTGTAATCTGCGCTTTGGAGCAAGTGCACAAGAATTGATTCTACGTCATCCCCAACATACCCAGCTTCAGTAATTGTGGTTGCGTCAGCAATAGCGAACGGTACCCTTAAAATTCTTGCAAGAGTTCTTGCCAGCAATGTCTTACCGGTACCTGTAGGACCTACAAACATGATGTTGCTTTTCTCAATTTCTACTTCAGCATATTCGCCAGCAAGATGTTCGGACTGGATTCGCTTATAGTGATTATAAACAGCTACTGAGAGTACTTGCTTTGCATAATCCTGTCCTATAACATGCTCGTCAAGCCTTTGCTTGATTTCAGATGGTTTAGGCAGATTATTCATCGTTAATTCTGGATTCGCTTCCTTGTTATTGGTTTTTAGTATCTCGAGCGAATTAGTAATACAGATGTCGCAAATAAATATTTTGTTAGGCCCTTCGATTAAGCCCTGAACTTCATGAGAAGATCTTCCACAGAAGGAGCATCTCAAAAAATTCTGAAAAGATGTTTTGTCTTTTGCCATAAAATGATTTTTCTATTTCTTTTCTTCAGTTGTTGGTAGAATTAAAGTGCTTCGCTCCATTATCTTGTCTATAATTCCATAATCCAATGCTTCCTGAGCTGACATATAATAGTCTCTGTCTGCATCTTTTTTGATTGTTTCATTATCCTTGCCAGTATGTTTTTCTATGATTTCGAACAAGCTATGGCGAATTCTTAGCATTTCCCTTGTATAAATCTCTATATCTGTTGCCTGGCCCTGAGTGCCTCCCATTGGTTGATGCATAAGGATTCTGGAATTTGGCAAAGCATATCTTTTGCCTGATGCACCTGCGCATAGTAGCACTTGTGCCATCGAAGCTGCCATTCCCATAGCTATTGTGACAATGTCCGGTTGAACGAACTGCATAGTGTCATAAATAGCTAAACCTGCACTAACACTTCCACCGGGTGAATTGATGTAAATGTTTATGTCCTTATTCGGGTCTTCACTCTGGAGAAATAATAACTGAGCAATTGTTAAACTTGCAACATGATCATCTATTGGTGTCCCAATGAATATGATTCTTTCTTTAAGAAGCCTTGAGTAGATATCGTATGAACGTTCACCTCTGCTGGTTTGCTCCACAACTATCGGTACTAACTGATCTATCATTTTTTTTCCTTGATTAATTTTAAAAACAGTTAATTATAACGTATTTAAGCTGCCAATCTTTTAATTGAATTTTCAACAATTTAATTTTGAACCTTATCAAAAGAGCTGTCTTTTTATTGACAGCTCTTATCGATTGGATATATTGTAATTACTTCTATTTACTCTTTTCAACTTCATCATCTTCTTCTTGGTGATGATGTTCGTGTTCGTCATGGTCATGATCGTGGTGGTGATGTTCAGCTCCATCGGGATGATAATGGCCTTGATCATCAAACGAAACTTCATTTGTTATGGCAAAATCAAGAATAACATCAACAACCTTTTTATAAAGAATAGTTGCGATAACATTCTGATTCTCCATCAATTCTTCTTTGATTTTCTCCGGATCGCTCTTTCTGCGTGCTGATTCTTCTGCAACGTATGGATCGAAATCAAAATCTTCAACTTTTAAGTCTTCGTTCTCAATCACCTTGCTTCTGATAATTTCCCATTTTACACGGAATATTGCACTATCTTCAAATTCACTATAGAACTGATCAACTGTTGCAGTCTGGAACTGAGGAACGTCTTTATATTTCTTTTTTACATCTTCAAACATTCCAATGACGACATTTCTTACAACTCCATTTGGAGCTTCGAAATCGTTCATTGCTACCATCTTCTCAACTATCTGATCTTCCATTGCTTGACGGCTCTTTTGATCCCATTGTTCTTGAAGTTGGAATCCAATTTCATCTTTAAGATCCTGTGCTAAAGTTAATTTACCACCAGTGTATGTCTCAGCTAGAGCATCATTAAACTCAGCAGGAACTAATTTCTTAATATTGTTGATCGTGAAGCTTAATCTCTTCGAAGGTTGATCAGCTTGTTGAGCTGGTTGGTTGTGAATAAAACTATCTCCGGCTTTCAGATTAATAAAAAGAGCTTTTAAATCTGGAGCCAAATATGGTGACTGCAGGAAAATATCTGGATTCTCAGTTTTCGATCCGATTATTGGTAATCCTGATTCGTCAACTTCTTGAATTGTTGTATTGGCAACATGCAGATCATCAGTTATTTGATCGGTTTCTTCTAGTTTTCCGAACTGTAAACAGATTTGTTCGATTTCCTTTTCAATTTCTTCATCAGTAACTCTATGTACAGGCTCATCGATATTAATCCCATGATAGTCTGCTAAAATAAATTCAGGTACAATTTCATACTCGAAAATAAATTTATATTCTGATTCAACTTTCTCAGTTGAAACTAATTTTGGTTCACCTATAAAGGAAAGTTTTTCTGAATGGAAAACTTTATTAAATAAATCAGCAGCTATATCGGACATAGCATCGCTTTCAATCTGCTTTCCATAGAATTTTTTAATCATGTGCAATGGGACTTTTCCTTTGCGAAAACCTTTCATGTCTATATGTGGCTGGGCCTCTCGGTAAGCTTTCTCCAATTCTTCGTTAACTTCACTCGGTTCTGCAATTATTTCTAACTGTCTGATCCAATTTTCTAGTTCGTTAATTGAATGTTTCAATTTGTATCCTAAAATTAAATTCTATAAAAGTGCGGAGGGGGAGACTCGAACTCCCACGGGTTGCCCCACTAGATCCTAAGTCTAGCGCGTCTGCCAATTCCGCCACATCCGCAATAATAAAGACCACTAAATTAAGGAAAATAATTGAAAATTAAAAGTAATAACTACATTATTTTTTATTGAATTAAAATCGAATAGGAAAAAAAGAAATAAATCACTGGATATTCAGTCTAATGAACTTTCAAAAATTTTGAGACAATGCCACCTTCAGTTACTATTATCGGTGCCGGCATAGCTGGAATTTCAGCAGCTATTGAATTAGTTCAATCCGGATTTTCTGTGATTATTATTGAATCCAAAAATTCAATTGGTGGAAGGGTATATTCCATTCATGATTCAGTCACTAATGAAATGATTGATAATGGTCAGCATGCATTAGTCGATGCTTACACTCGGTTTATTGAAATTTTAGAGATATTAGATACAAAAAAATTACTGAGATTTCAAAATTCTTTAAAAGTTAATTTTGTAAATCTGCTTGGTGAACAATTCCAGTTAAATTCCAATTTATTACCTGGAAAATTTGGTATGTTGCTAGGTTTCTTTAATTTTAACTTACTAAATCTCAAATCGAAACTTTATTTATTCCTTTTTTTATTGAAACTACAATTTGGGATTAATAATTCTCGAAATAAAACCGCCATAAATTGGCTAACGCGTAATAAGCAAACTCAGGAATCGATTGATAATTTCTGGAGTCCATTAATCTATGCTACCTTGAATCAAAGTCCTGGCATTGCTTCTGCTGAACTTCTTTATGAAGTATTTAAAAGAACTTTTCTTACAGGCAAAAACGCCTCCAGACTCATCCTTCCAACTAAAGATTTGAGCTCTCTGCTTGATCCATTTGTTGATTGGTTCATTAAAAGAAATGGGAAAATTATTTTTGCTAATCCTGTAGTTAAAATGCTTACTTCCGGTGCTAAAATTTCTTCTCTAGAATTAAAGTCAGGGGAGAAGATTGTGTCCGATTATTATATCCTGACAACTCAGCCTCACTCAGCATACAAACTTTTACCCGATGAATTAAAAAATTATGAATATTTTTCAAATTTCAAAGACTTTCATTATTCAACAATAATCAATATCTATTATTGGCTGGATAAACCAATAGAAACGAATGATTTTTATGCTCTTATCGGAACAACAGCTCAATGGATGTTTAACCGTAGAAATTTTATTGAGGTGTCAGAGCAACAAAAGAAAAAATATCCAGGCCATCTAAATGTTACCATCAGTGGTGCAAATCAATACATTGATATCCCGTCCCAAGAATTAATAGAAAAATGCTTTTCTGAACTAAATTTAACATTTCCTATGCTATCAGGTGTTTCAATTCTGCATGCCAAGTTGATACGCGATAAAAGAGCTACATTCATTGCAGATCCAGCAACCGAGAGAATTCGTCCCAACAATTCTACTCCAATATCAAATCTTTTTGTCGCTGGTGATTGGACTGCTACAAAGCTACCAGCAACAATCGAAGGAGCCGCTATTAGTGGAATAATGGCTGCCAGAAAAATTTTAGAATTGCAACACTAAGTGTACATCATTTAGAAATAATTTTAAATTCTCGATTTTTCTTCGAATATTTGTTCTGCCGAAGTTTACCCAATCTAATTTAACGCATAAAGAGTAATGTATGAAGCACGTTATTGAAAATTTCAAACCGCAATCCGGATACCATAGCGTAAGTAATTCATTAAAGCAAATCTTTTCATATTATGGACATGATTTCGAAGAGGAAATGCTGTTCGGGCTTGCTTCTGCCCTTAACTTCTATTATTTTGAGTTTAACTTCAGCAAAATTCCGTTTCTTGGTGGAAGAAATAAAATCGGAGATTTTGAAGAAAACTTAGCTCAAATGCTAAATATAAAAATAAAAAGACATGAGACCACTTCAAAAAAACGTGGCTTCAGTGAAATGTTAAAAATGATTCAAGATGAAGATCCGGTACTTGTATATGTCGACATGGGATACCTTCCGTATCTGAATCTACCCGATCATTATCATTTTGGCGGGCATTCTGTCATAGTCTTTGGATTTGATGATTCACAGGAAGTTGTCTATATCTCTGATCGAGACTCAAAAGATTATAAAATTACCCTTTCAGACCTAGAAAATCCCGATGAATTCCATATACTTTCTTTCGATAACTTAATATTAGCACGATCGTCAAAAGAAAAACCATATCCTCCAAAAAATCGTTGGCTTACTTTTGATTTTCATGGAATACTTCAAATTAACCGAACAATGATATTCGAAGCAATTCTAAAGAATGCTGAAAACTTTCTAAATCCACCAGGAAAAAACCTTGGGATACTAGGTATTGAACTTTTCTCCGAAAAAGTAAAATCGTGGTCCGAAATGCCGGACGAAGATTTAAGATTTTCTGCTTACCATGCTTTTGTGATGATTAATCAAATTGGTGGTACCGGTGGTGGTTGCTTTAGAAAAATTTATGGTAATTTCCTGCGCAATTCCGGAGATTCTATGAATGATGAATTTATTTACCTTTGTGGGGTTGAGTATCTGAAAATTGCAGAGATTTGGGATAAGATTGCCGATACTTTCTTTGAAATTTATAAAAATTCAAATAAAAGCCGTCTTAATTCAATTTCTGAGAAATTATTTATAGTTTTTCTTCGAGAAAAGGAGCTTTTCCTTAGATTAGTTGAATACATTCATAAAAATCAATAATTTTTTATTGATTCAAGTATAACCAGAGCACAATCAGATTTATCCATTGTTGGATAATCCTTTATCACGCCCTTTGCGTCAAGGATTGTAATTGTATTCATATCGGTTTCAAATCCACTATTTTCCTTCGACATTGAATTCAGAACAATAATATCGCACTTTTTTCTTTGCAATTTTTTTATCCCATTTTCAATTTCGTTAACATGTTCCAACGCAAAACCAGTTACTATCTGGCTTTTCTTTCTCAACTTTGAAATATCTAACAGAATATCTTTTGTTTGAGTCAGATGTATGGTTAATTCATTGCCAATATCTTCTTTTTTCATCTTGCCTTGTGCTTTTACAATGGGAGTAAAATCCGCAACTGCTGCTGATAGAATTGCAAAATCACAGCTCTTGAAATTTTTTATGCTTGCCTCATACATCTCTTCAGCACTTTCTACATTAATCAACTTGACATTTGCTGGAGGGGCAATTTTAACAGGACCCGAAATAAGAATAACATCTGCACCAAGCATGCTTGATTTCTCAGCAATAGCATAACCCATTTTCCCAGAAGATCGATTAGTCAGATATCGCACGTCATCTATTTTCTCAATTGTTGGTCCGGCCGTGACGAGAACCTTCTTATTTTCATAGAAGGATCTTAATGATTCAAGATTGTAATGTTTGTTCGTTGCAAATGATATTTCAGTTTTTGAGGAGAGGATTTTACTGATTTCATTCACCAGAATATCTATTTCAGGTAGCCTTCCAGGACCAATTAATCCTGAAGAAAGCTCTCCATTCGCTGGCTGTATTATGTGTACTCCATCCGATAATAGAGTTTTTAGGTTTCTTTGTACAGCAGGACTAAGAAACATTGTAGAATCCATTGCGGGTGCTATGATAAGTGGCACTTCTGGTGGCAGAGCTGTTGCAATTGTTACTAATGCATTGTCACATATTCCGGTCGCGATTTTCGATAGTGTTGATGCAGAACATGGAGCGATTATCATCAAATCACATTCATTGGCTGCATGAATGTGCCATGCTCCACCGCTTTGGGCATTTTTGTCGAACATATCTACAGTCACAGGATTGCGGGATAGATTCTCCAAAGTGAGAGGAGTAATAAATTCTGTGGCAGATGGAGTCATAATAACAAACACTTCAGCACCAAGCTTTTTTAATTCTCTTACTAGATGTGCAGATTTATATGCTGCGATAGAACCTGTAACTCCGACGATTATTTTCTTGTTCTTAAATATTTCCGACATAAATTCTCCGGTAAATCAATTATTCAAAATTACAGATGATATTGCATTTTCACATTCTGTGTATTCAACATTACGTCCAAGAATTTCTTCAATTGTAGCACTATGTTTAATAATGAAATTTCTTAATATCGAACGTTCCTTTGCAGATTGTAAATTAGCTATTTCTGCTATTTGCTCGTGCCCTTGTCCAATAAGAATTGAACCATGCTGTAATAAGGTGTTATTGTAAGTTTTTTGAGCACTACCTACAATTTTCCGACCTTCATATTCAACTTCATACCTTGCAGAACTTGCAAAGCACGACATTGACAGTGTTTTGTTCTTATAGAAATCTAGAAAATCAGCCTGAGATTTTTCAAAATCAAGAGAATCTGCACCCATTCTTCTTAAACTGCTAATTATTATCATGTGAATATCTCTATAAGCATCCTGAACAGTCATACCCTTTGGGATGTTCAAAACCGCTGAATATGTGATTTCGTGAGCATGAAGAACCGCTCTGCCTCCTGTCGGACGCCTTACTAGAGCGAATTCTTTTTGTTTTAATAAGTCCATATTGATATCTTGTTCTTTCTGATTGGCACCCAGTGAGACAGTCCATGGGTTCCATGCATAAAGCCTGAATAATGGCAGACACTCCTTATGAACTAGCCCCATTGTTCTGTCAAGATCAAATTTCATATTATATTCACCATCATGAAATCCATCAGCAATAAATTCAAACTGTGGACCAAATAATTCATTCAGTTTAGTGTTTTCAATAATTATTTTCATTATTCACAAGAAAATTCATAATTTAAAAACAAAATTAACAAAGAAAGTCTTATTATGGATACTCAATTTTTATTTAATGAATCACCTGCATCGATAATTTTATTAATATTAATTTGCACAATTAGCATAATAGCATTATTCAAAAGCCCAAAACTCTATGAAAACTGGCTTTTGCAGCCATATAAAATTGTACACCAAAATAAATGGTATTTAATTATTACGAGCGGATTTCTACACGCTGATTTAACTCATCTTTTGTTCAACATGCTCACTTTCTATTTCTTTGCATTCAATCTCGAATCTATAACAGGTACAATTGATTTTCTAATTATATTTTTTATCAGCTTAGTTTTAAGCAACATTAGTACTATTATAAAACACAAAAATAATCCAAACTACAGAGCTGTTGGTGCCTCAGGAGCCATATCAGGTGTTGTATTTAGTGCCATTTTATTTAATCCCGGAGCAAAAATGGGAATAATGTTTTTTCCTGTACCAATTCCTGCTCCAATTTTCGGTTTACTTTACCTGGCATATTGTTTTTTTGCAGCAAGAAATTCTTCGGATGACATTAATCATGATGCTCATTTCTATGGAGCATTAGCCGGTATTATAGTGACGCTCATTCTTTTCCCGTCCGTATTACCATATTTTTTAAATTCTATTTTCTAATTACAACTGAATAAACTACACTAATCAAATAATTTTAAAGAAATCAATAATTAAATAAACTTGTAAAAAATGATTCCAAATAGCCAACTTAATGGCACAGTATTTGTAACTAATTCTATTGATTTGGCAAAATTTTGGAATTTAAATCGGACATTTTATGAATATCAAAAGCGAGTACACATTAATAGGAATTGACGGGGGAGGAACTCGAACACGAGGCACAATTAGACGAGGAAATAATATATTAGCCGAAGCAACTGCTGGAAGCACTCGAATAGGAGCTGTTGGTGTTGGCGAATCATGCGAAAGACTGCTGACAATGATAGAGGATCTATGCGAAAAAGCTGAAATTGATTCAGCCGAAATAGATGCCGTTGTTATTGGTCTGGCTGGTGTCTGGCTTGAAGAAGAAAAACTACGTTCAACGAAGTTAATTAAAACTCTAGCCAGAGGGCAGGAAATGACTCTTAATGACGTGATGGTAACAAGTGATGCTGAACTAGCTCTAGAAGGCGCATTTGAAGGCAATCCTGGTGCTGTTATGATCGTTGGTACCGGTTCAATCGCAATTGGTAAAACTGAGAAGAATAAAATTATTAGATGTGGTGGATGGGGTATTGAACTTGACGATGAAGGTTCAGGTGCTTGGATAGGCAGAGAAGGATTAACTGCTATTGTTAGAGATATTGATGGTCGTGGAAAGAAAACTACTCTACTTGAACCATTTGCTGATATTAATCCCTCAATTGACCTCAAAGAGGCTCGCACGATAGTCAAAGCATTTTCTGAGAGAGCATTTGAATATCACATGCTGTCACCAATGGTAATGAAATGCGCTGTTGAAAAGGATCCAGTATGCCTGGAAATCATAAAAAGAGCCGCAGATCATTTAGTAGAACATCTTGATGCATTATATGGTCAATTCAATATGAAACAAATTCCAATTGCATTAATGGGTGGGATAATAGATGCCAATACCCTGCTTGCTAAAATGGTTGCCGATACTGTACAAAAAGATAAAAGATACAAATTAATAAAGCCCAAAGGATCAGCTGTTGAAGGAGCTATTGCTATTGGTTATAGATTAATTGAAGAAATGGAATAATAAGACAATAATAATTTTGAATATTAATAAAAATCCGCTTCATTGTCGGATTTTTTTTTATTATTCACCAAGGAAACCATTTTTATTCAGCCATGACTTGATTTTGTCGGTCATTGGGTTCTTTTGCTTGAATAGCTCAAGAAACTTGAAAAAGTCTTGGGCTGCTTCTGGATTATATCTTTCAGACTTATAAGCCAATCCTCTGTTCAGATAAACCAAAGGATTTTCTGGTTTAATTTCAATTGCCAATGTAAAATCTTCCAGGGCATTTTTAGTATACTTAACTTTCATAAAAGCGTTTCCACGGCTAATATAAGCCTGATAAAATTTTGGGTTTATTGTTATGGATTTAGAAAAATCTATAATTGCTTCTTTGTATCTTTCCAACCTCATATTGGCATTACCCTTAGCGAAATATGCATTTGCAAAGCGCGGATCCAACATAATAGATTGCTCGAAGTCAAATATGGCTTCAAGGTATTTTTTAGAATGTGAAAAGGCATTACCCCGATTATAAAAAGTAATTGCTGATTTAGGATCCAGTTCCAATGCTTTATCAAAATTATGGATTGAGTTTTGATAATCTTTCATTGACATGTAAGCTATTCCAAGATTGATATAAGCATCAATATGATTAGAATTTTTATCAAGAACAAATGAAAAATCTTTAATTGCATTAGTGAAGTTCTTAACTCTACATAATACAAGACCACGATAACTGTATGCCTTTATATTATCAGGATTTAATTTTATTGCGATTGAAAAATCTCGGATAGCTTCTTTGTACATTTGTAGGTTGTTCAGTGCCATTCCTCGTTGAATGTAATTTGTTTCATTCTTGGGTTCACCTTCAATTGCTTTTGTAAAATCAAGTATTGACTGATTATAGTCCTGAAGCTCAAAATAACAACAACCTCTGTGAAAATATGCATCTGGATTTGTAGGATTCTGATCAATTGATATGTTAAAATCCTTGATTGCAACATCATATTCACGGTAAAGATAATGGCAATAGCCACGGCGATAATAAGCAAAAGAAAATTCTGGATTAAGAGAAATTGCTAAATTTAAATCATTAAAAGATCTTTTTATATCCTTTAATTCTAAATAACTAATAGCTCGTTTGAAATAAGCAAAAGAAAATTGAGGATTCAATGTAATTGCTGTATCATAGAAGTGTATTGCTGATTGATGGTTATTTAGCGCAGCATAAGAATTACCGCATTTAAAAAAAGCAAAAGCTGATTTAGGATTTGTCACAATTGCTTTTTCATAATGAACGATTGCTTCATCGTATTTCTCATTATTAAAGGCGTGATCGCCGAACTCAATCCATTCTTCGGTTGTTCTGGTTTCAGTATTAGCCATATACCTTTGTCTTTTTTATAATTTGTTTTTGTAAATATAAATAATATTAACAAAAATCGCAATAATTTTGATATAATTTTTTATATAATATTAAAATTCAAACTTTATTTTTAATTTACTTTTATTATCAGACGTTATTTTTATAATTGGAGTTTAAAGTGGACATTAAGATTTTAGTTCCAGTAGCTAATGGGTCAGAGGAAATTGAAACTGTAATAATAGTAGATATGCTTCGTAGGGCTGGTATTCAGGTAAAAGTAGCAGGTGAGAGTGAGATCATTACTTGTTCTCGTGGTGTAAAAATTATTCCTGACATACTAATCGAATCAATAGTCGAAGAGGATCATTTTGATGCTATTGTTATTCCAGGAGGAAATCAGGGAGTATTTAATTTGAATAGAAATGAATATCTTCAATCAATTTGTAAGAGACATAAAGATAAAAATGTTACATTTGCTGCTCTTTGCTCAGCAACGACTCTACTTACTCAACAAAAAATTGCCGATCCCGGATCGTTTATCACTTCTCATCCTTCAGTTAAAGATCTGTTCGAGGGATATCAATTCGTCGATGAGGAAGTTGTTGAAGATGGTCATATAATTACTTCCCAGGGAGCTGGGACTGCTTTTGCTTTTGCTCTTCATTTAATCGAAAAATTCTGTGGGTCTGAAATTGCCGATAAAGTCAGTAAAGATATAGTTCTCAAATGAGTAGTACAGAATTTAAAACATATATATTTCTTATTGAAGGGTTTGTCCAGGGTGTTGGGTTTAGGTTCTACGTCAGTAGAAAAGCAATACTATTAGATATACAAGGTTACGTGAAAAATTTATATGATGGCAAGGTTGAAGTAGTTGCAAATTGCAACGAGCTTCAATATGAGTCATTGTTGAATTCTCTTTATATCGGTTCTTCACGATCCAGAGTGAAATCGATCGAAATAGATGAAATCCCTTTGCAGGAATTCAATGGCATCTTTCAAATCAAGTAATATATTAAAATGGACTTACTAAATTGAGTAAAGGCAAAACAAAACTTCAATTTCAATTATCATCAGATTCAATAGGATATTTGATGATAACATTTTTATTATTTTTTTTATCTACATCTAATTCTATCCCACAATCAGTAAAAATAAATAAAGATAATTTTTCTGTTGAATATTCTCAGATCGTTACTTCAACAAAAAATATTCTTTATCTTCCAAAATATGACAAAATAAAACCTAAAATAGCCTTAGCTCTTAGTGGTGGAGGATCCCGCGGATTAACACAAATCGGTGTGTTTAGTGTCTTAATCGATGAAGGAATTGTGCCAGAATACATTGTTGGAACAAGTATAGGTGCTTTTATTGGTGGTCTTATATCATCAGGTTATTCAACCGATGAGTTGAATCTAATTGCTTTAAATACAAACTGGAACGAATTTTTCGATTTAAATCCAGATAGAACTAGAAGTGAGTATTTTCAGGATCAAAAGTTAATCTACGATAGAAGTTTATTAAGATTTCGTTTCAATAACTTTAAGCTTGTTCTGCCTGAAGGTATTTCTGAAGGTAATAAATTTCAACAGTATAATCAAAAATTATTCCTGAATAGCATTTATCACACTTCTGCTAGTTTCGACAATCTAAAGTATAAATTTAGGGCAGTTGCAACTGATATAGCTCATGGGGTATCAGTCTCAATAGATAAAGGCAATATTGTTTCTGCGATAAGAGCTAGTGCTACTTTTCCTTTAAGAAATTCAACTGTCAGAATTGATTCTATGATTTTAGTAGATGGTGGATTATTTGCTAATCTACCAGCTAAAACCGCTCGTGAATTGAATCCAGATTTGGTTATAGCAGTTGACAATATCTCTCCACTCAATCCAATCGAAAATATTAATAATCCTTGGATAATCGCTGATCAGGTGGTTTCAATCCTAATGAAGAATTTTTCTGATTCATCCAGAAAATATGCTGATTTTATTGTTACTCCTCCTATCGGAAATCTCAACAATGCTGATTTTACTCGTATAGAATCATTAATTTCTCATGGTAAGCAAGCCACCAAATCAGTTGTTAATGAAATTAGCAAATCGTTGTTTCTTAAGCAGGCTTCAAAAATCGAAGAATATCTGGCATCGGAACACGCAAATATTCTGGTGAATAAAAATGCTATCACATCTGATATTAAAGATTTACTTTCTGATGTTCTTACATTATGGGATAAAAACTATCCAAAAATCAACCAAATCGAACTATCAAAATTTATCAACCTTATATACTTTGCTAATGAAACAAATGAGAGATATTTCAATTTGAGTTTGATGTTCAAAACGAATGATTCTGTCAATATATCAGGCTCACAACTTCCTGTAATCAAAAGCATTGATTTTATCCCAAAAAATATCAAAATTAACGATTTGTATAATCGATTCAAAAAGGAATATTCCGATATAAAACTTACTTCCAAAAACCTTAGAAACATTTGCGAATCTTTCATCAGATATCAAAGAATCAATAACATTCCTTTTGCCTCAATATCTTTTATTGAATGGGATACTGCCACGTCTCATCTAACCCTCAAATATAATGAAGGTTATTTGTCGAATATACTTATAACCGGCGAGAATACAATTAGTGAATACTTAATAAGAAGAGAACTGGATTTCCAAGAAAATCAGATTTTAAAGACCGATGAAATCCTCAATTCCTGGGAAAATTTAGTTTCCAGCGATATTATTGATAATGCTGATATTACATTTAAAAAATCAAATATTGATTCTTCGATCACTGCTAATATTGATATCACGGAAGAACCAGATCAAATGGTTAGTCTCGGTATTTTTCTTGATAATGAAAGATATATGCAGGCTGGCTTGGATTTAATTCAGACTAATATTCTAAATTCGGGTGTCAGAGCTAATTACCGATTAGCCGGTGGATTAAGAAATTTTATTACCTCTTTTAATCTTACTCAACAGAGATTCCTAAACACTATGATTACTGCTTCAGTCACAGGGTATTATAAACAGCAGGATTTACATGTTTTCATTAAAGATAACCTAGAGCACAGCACTCGCTATAGGAAAGCTATTGCAAATGAAATAAGGGAAGAAGCTTTAGGAATAATTGCATCAGGTGGTTATAGGATTTCAAAGAATAGTATCTTTTCTGGTGAATATCGATATGAAAAACAACGAAATTTTCTAGTTAATGATACTTCCGATGTGCCATATTCAAAGGTTAATACCCTCAAATTCGGGGTATTATTCGATAATGAAAATCGATATGGATTTCCCACAAAAGGAAGAAATATTAACATTTCTCTCGAAAGTTCCATTTTTCAGAATTCAGAAGCGAAATCTTTTTCTAAAATTTCTTTTTCATACAAGGGAAATACGACATTTGGGGTTCATACTATTCGTCCAATATTCTATTTCGGTTTTGCAGACAAAACCCTACCTAGTAATGAATTCTTTAATCTAGGTGGTATCGAAAGTTTTTATGGAATTTCAGAAAATGAAGAAAGAGGAAGACAATTATTTAGAGGTTCTCTGGAATATCAGGTTAAACTTCCATTTGATATCTTTTTTGATACCTTTCTTACTCTTAGATATGATTTAGGTTCTGTTTGGGAAGTGCCCGAATCAATTAAATTTCAAAGTCTTAAGCATGGTATTGGTTCTGGTATCGGAGTTAATACTCCTATTGGACCTGCTAAAATTGCCATTGGTGAAATGTTCTTCTTTCGGAAATCTCCAAATTCTATTATTTATGGATATCCGCATCTCTATTTTAGTATTGGAGTGAATATATAGAATTACACTCACTCCAGCATCATTTATTTGATTACCCTCTTGGTGGTTGCCAACCCTTTCGTTTCCAGCTTTTAAGTTCTAAATTGACATTACCAACATACACCTTCATATTAGCTTTAATAGGAATGCAGGCTGCATCATCACTGAACCATCCTTCAAATTTTCCTGTCAATCCATATAAACCTGTCCAATTCGCATCACCATTGAAATAGACTGTTTTGATTGGATAATCAGTTGCATCAATTTCAACATTTGCCTTCTTTCCGCCAAAATTAATAATAGTCGTGACAGTGTCGATTTCCATTATTGTTGGAATCTTAAGATTCTTTTTGCTATATAATTTTGCTCGAGCCAGAAAGAATAGATTTAATCCGTCTGCATATCTCTTTTTTGTATTAATTGTAAAGTCTCGCGTCTGCTTTTTACCCACAAAATCTTCTACGTGAATGGTACCCTGATCAAAGTTGAAAAGTAATTGCTCATAACGCCAGCCTTCACTCGTCTTTGTATTTGAAACAAACTTATGTGAATAACTCACTGATTCATCCATCCATGTTTCAAAAATTGAATGCAGATCTACAAAGGGAAGACCACTATATGAGTCAATATAAGATTTAGCTTTGATTACTTTAACACCATTCAAAGTCTGATAGCCCTCTGTTATAATTCTTATACTTCCCAATTTGACACCAAAGAAAGAAACTTCATAAAGTAAATCTTCGCCTGGTTGAATCATACTTTCTTGAGCTTTAATGTCGCCAACAGTTATCAAATGTATAGTGAACATCAAAATTATTACAATCAAAGTCTTGAGTTTCATCTTGTTCCTTTTAGGATATATTAAAACTTTCTTAAATTCAAACTCTAAAAAGGATTCTCTATAGTTTTATTGTAAATTGAATTAGATACACAGCAAATTATTTGGGGTTAAACAGGGTCTTCAATTTCTTATTCGTTGCTTGTCAATATTTGGCTGGCAATCAGGAATAATCCTCATTTACCTACTTAAGTAAAATTGGAAAATTCAATAATTTAAATTTCACAAATTTCATCTATTGAACAGCTAAACCTCTTTTTTCCTAGAGCCATAATACCATATAACAGTTCTTTTGATAGCCTCATCCAATGGAATGGCAGGCTCCCAATCTAAAATACTCTTAGCCTTATCAATCTTAAAAGTATAATTACTACCACCGTTTGAAATTCTATATCTAGTTATAAGTGGTGCAGTTTTTATGTTTAATAACATATAAAGCATCTCCCAAATAAATCCGATTGAATAACCCACAAAAAAAGGAATTGAAAAATTTGGGCGTTTCACTTTGAGCTCATCAGCAAGTTTTTCTGTAAAATCTCTCCAGCTGATATCTAAACCATCAGTAATAATAAAAGCCTCACCATTGGCTTTTGGTTCAAAGCAAGCTTTCACAACTGCATCAGCTAAATTTTCCACATAAGTAGGGCATGTAAGCTTCTTCCCGCCGTCAATATATCCAACTTTACCTTCGATAATTGCTTTACAATAGTTTTCCATGAAAATTCTATCACGCGTTCCATATACATTTCCCGGCTTAATGTAAGTAATTTCCATCGTAGTGCTTTTGGAATAATCTCTGAGCCATTCTTCTGCAAGCCTTTTAGTCTCTGTATAATGAAAGATTGTATCTTTATAAGGGGAGTTCTCATCAAGCTCTAGATTACCAAATCCATACATAGCGGTTGTGCTAATATCAACAAATCGTTTAACCTTACAATCCGCTGCAACTTTGGCGATGTTCTGCGTCCCTATGACATTTGTCTCATAGAATAGTTTGTATGGTCCCCAATCCGATGCAAGAGCAGCTATATGAATTACTATCTCGGAATTCCCGATATATTTTTTTAATAACTCTACATCAGATAAATCCCCATAAACAAGTTCAATATCAAATTTTTCTATGAATGAAAGATCAGAAGTTTTACGTACTAGACCTCTGCATCTATGACCTGCATTGATCAGTTTCTCAACTATGTGGCTACCTATAAATCCATTAGCTCCCGTTAAAAAGATATCAGACATGTTCTACTTTTTAATAAATTTATAAAGTTGTTAATTTATTAGCGAAAAATTATAAATAAGTCGGTTAAAATACCAGTTACAATATGAGCAATCAACACATACCATATTGATCTTGTTCTCAAAGCTATTGCACCGAAAACTACACCATATAAGATAGATGTGATTGTTTCGGCAGAAGGCTTACCAAGATGAATCATACAGGAAGCAATTGTTTGGATTAATATTGCATTAACTCCTCCAAACCTGTCTTTCAATCCAAACAGCATAAAGCCTCTAAAAAAGAACTCCCATGCAACATAGTAAAACAAAATATAGGATAATTCATGCCAGATTATTAAATCATGTTTTGTCATGATTATCTTCGATATGGGATATTCCTTTTGAACGTCTGGCATTCCTGCAGAAAAATATATTACAACTGCAATCACAGGGATTACAATTAATAGAAATATTAGCCCGAATTTTTTGTCACCTAATCCACAACCAAAATCTTGCAATGACTTTTTCATTACAGTTTTTATGAAAATAACTGGAATTATAAACATGAAAAAGAAAAAGAAAGCATATTGATAAATTGCTCCATAAAGATCAAATATGGGATTTTCCTTCATAACAGGGAAAAACTCTCCGAATCCTCTGACCGTCCCAAAATACCAATAGATAGATAAAAATAAAGGAGTAATTAATAATATTATATAGGTGTTGATATCTTTTTTCTCAAAGTCTAAGCCAGCCAAAAATATTTCAAATTTTTTATTCATTTCTATTGTCTTCTCCAAAATGGAACATAAAATTCTTACTAAACTTTTTATAAACAAATTTACCAAAATATACTGAGAATATTGCCCAAATAATTCCGGCTAAAATGTCAATCAAATAATGATAACGGCAATAAATTAAGGAAATTAGTATTCCAAAAGCAAATGGTAAATAAATATAATATAGCTTTTTATTGTGAGAATATGACAAAAATAATGTTACAAGCAATATTGAAGCATGAAGTGATGGGAAACAATCCAGCTTATTCTTTTCTACCAAATCAATAACTCCGGTAATTAAATTTGTGAAATAAATCCCCTCAAGTTTGACCGTTTGTACTTCAGCAAGAAAAAATCTAGGTCCATGAACCGGCAAAATAAAATACGATATATAAGAACCATAATAACAAACCAAGTAAATGATAATGCTTTCTTCAATTTTCTTTAAACCCCCATTCTTATACATAAGTCCTAGTAAAATCAATGGCATTGGGAAATATAGAAAATAACAAATATACATCAATTCAGTAAAAAGAGGATTAATAAAGCGTTCTATCCAAACAGTCGGATTTAATCCAACTAGTTTGAAATCAATAGATGCCATTAATTCATCATATCTGTTGGTATTGAAATATGGCAGAATCATATAAAATGAATCAAATATCGTAAATAAGAAAACGACAGGATAAATCATTAATAAAGCTTTTTTATAAACGGGTTTTAATGAAGTTGCCCTTATCAAAATCATCGCAACAATTAATATTGATAAAAAAGCATAAACAATTAATGGCTTAGATTTAGATGGAATAGAGGAATAAGAAATTAGAATAATTGGTCTAGAAAAGGGGTCTATTAAAATAATTTTTGAAATTTGTTATCCTGATGGAAGAATTAAAAGAGGAATTGAAGGAACAAAGGAATAATTATATAAAAAATATCCAAATTGATAATTAACTCTTATACTAAATA
>CAIOZA010000011.1 GCA_903862655.1 uncultured Ignavibacteria bacterium | reverse complement strand
TTAAGCATACTTATTGCCCAATCCATGTCGAAGGTTAAAGAATGGAACTTCGCAAATAGTTGGAGATGCTCAATGGGTGAAAATTCCTCGTAAAGAATCAAGTATGGAGAAACAAATCCAATACTTTCAGAAATTTTATCCTTCGGAATCAGCTTCCCATCAATATTAAGTGTAACCTGCCCGGAAGTTGGCGGGATAATCCCTGATAAAATCTTTAGCATTGTTGTCTTACCGGATCCGTTCTCGCCACCGATTGATATCATTTTAGAATTGCTTAAACTGATTGAAATATCGCGAAAGATAAACCTATTGCGGATAAAACTTTTGCTTAAATTATTTCCCGTCAGTTTAAAATCCTTCATATTCAATTCACATTCCTTATTTAATAATTGCAAATTTGCCTGAGCACTCATTGTTCCCATACTTTGCATGGAACAGATAGACACCGGATGAAAAATCCATTTGGTCATTGCTCATAATAATTACCCTGTTTTGATTATTCAAGCCTACAATCATCTGTGATGATTCGAATACCTTTTCCATGGATGAATTAATTATATAAAATTCAACTTTGGAATTTATATTTGCTCCTTCAGGCACTGGGAAGAACATATTTTGACTAGGATCCTGCGATTTGATAAAGGGGTTTGGATAAGCATAAGCAATTAGCTTCGTTATATCTCCTCCCGAATAGAAAAACTCATCACAGATATTAGACTGGGGAGCTAACAACTGATAATAGTATTTCTTATTTTTGCCATATTCGTGAGAGTCAGTCAGTGGCGTTGAAGAAAGAGCAATAGTATATGGCAGTTCTCTTGTTCCCTGCAAAACAGCTGATTGAGTGTCTGTGTCCGTGATTAATATGTCGGTAGTGTCCGATGTAGGGTTGAGATCAGGATAATCATATCTAACTCTGAAAAAGCGGAACTCATACGACAACAGACCTCCTGAATGAGTGAACGAAGGCTCATTGAATACTTCATCTTTGTAATAAGTTACTAAAGGGAATTGAGAAGCCATCTTGAAAAACTGATTCTCTTTAGCGCGTTTTCCGGTGAAGTATAGCCATTGCAGCTGTTTGCACCATTCCTCAGCAAGTGAAGTGTTCTTATCGATAAGTGCACTATCCAATGCTTGATATCCCTGTACACCTAGACCAATACGTTCCCACATCCTCAGAAACAAGCTGTCACCGAAATTTGAGTGAAGGTATTGCCCGAATATTGAATATAAATATCCGGTCTCGGCTATCCCATTTCCAAATGGATATGCTCTGGGATTGCGAAACAGCAAACGAACATACTGAAGATAATCTCTTGTGTACGGTACTAATCTATACTCCATCCAGGTACTTGTCATTTCATTTAAACAGGGCGATGTGTAATCTTGTCCGTAAGCGAATTGAACAGCGTGATGGTATTCATGTGCCAGAGTAATTTTTAATGCCGTAAAGCCGGTATCGTTAAATGTTCTGTATTTAGTACCATTAGAAGAGTTTGTTGAATCTCTCTGAGAAAAGTCGTTATCGATTACTATGTAAGAAGTAAATTTTGGTCTGTTGTAAGTTGATGAATATTCATCTTCAGTGTCGGTATAGCCGTAAAGTCCTTCTCCATTAGTGCCACCATCGCCGATATTAACCAAATAGATATCATAGGCATCTGAAGAACCAACGCCATTGTCAGTTTTGGGCTTCAGATAATGCATTTGATTAACTTCTACATCATACACATAATCAATAAATATCAATGCTGAATCTACAAAATCAGAAATACCATTCTTGTTGTCATCTCTCACTGGAACGGCATTATGCCCTGTAGTATCGAAATGAATTAGGAATAATCCCGATTGAGAAGCTAATTGCATCTGCAGATTGGGACGGCTGTTGAGAATATTGTCATTACGTTTTTTCTTGTCAGGCTGGAATCTGCTTGTCTGGAATGTACCACACTTCGAACCAGGGTATGTTTCATCGGTATCATCCTGAGCAAGTAGTGACTCACCAAGGAATAATGATAATAATATTAAGAAAATGAATTTATATTTCTGCATTAATAATCAGTTTAATTTCTTGAAAAAATCAATCTAACAAAAATATCATTTTTTTTTCAATTTGTTTGAGTAAAGATATCTATTATATTCGTTACGATTATAAAACGAAAATGCCGGCTCAAGACCGGCATTATTTTTAATTTTCATTTTTAAATTTATTAACGGAACATTTCCTTAATCATTCCCCAAGTCTTCTGGATTCCACTGAGGCTGTGAACCACATTCACATTATTTGAATAAGCTATAGAATTATCTTTCTTTAGAATTTTAATTCTATAAGCAAAATTATTTTTGCTTAATACCTTGTCCCCGTTAGCATCATCTTTCATAAAAATATTATCATCTTTGAAAGAATAAACAGAAGCATAACCATGAGCTTTTTCTGTCCAGATATATTTAAAATCTGAACCTGAGCTGCTTCTTTCAATTTCGTAACCGGATATATTCGCTTCACTGGCTGACTTCCAGTCAAGCACTACATTGCGCCCGTCTGAATTTGCAGTAAATGATTCAAGCAGATAATCCTGTGCAAACAGCACACTAATAGCTGTAACGATAATCAATATGGATATAATCTTTTTCATAAGAACAAAAATATTAATTTGAAAGAGCATTTGCAAATATATTTATTACTAAGACGCTTCAAAAGGATAAAAAGTTACATTTTTTTAAAAAATTTTTATCTTATCGATTTTTTGATACATTCCTAATTTGTGTTAATTTGTGTGGCTATATTTAACAATTTAAAAAAATCAGTAAAAATGTCGAATAAAAAGAACGGTAATTCTGGGAATAAAACCAGAAGCTTGATTATATTTCTTGGGATAATTGCCCTGCTTGTTGCAGGTGGATATCTGTATATTAATGATTATTTCGAACCAGTAAGCACTAATAATTATGTAGAAGTCGATTCAACAAAAATTAAAGCACAACAAGCAAAGTCTGACAGTGATTTCGTTCGAGCCGCTACAAGCTCAGAAGATACTACCATGAAAGTTGTATATTCCAGTTCTCCACTCAAAGGCAATGTCGCTTATGTCCTAGACGAGGAGGCAGGCAAATCTGTTAAACGTGTTTACACAGGTAGAAGAATAAATATTGCAGTTACGGGACTTGACAATCGGCTTGGACAACGTTCCAACCACGCCGATGCAAATCATGTTGTGTCAATCCTTGTCGATAGCGGAACTGTCGAAATTATTTCTGTTCCAAGGGATACCCCTGCCGATGCAGGTATGCCGGACACATCCAATCAGAATAAACTTACAATCGTCAGAGCCGGCAAAGGTAGAGAAGCCTACCATAAAGAACTTGCAATCATTGCCGGTGTTGATAAAATTCACTATTTCGTAGAAGGAAGTTTTTCCCAGGTTATGGGGCTGATTGAGTTCCTTGGAATAAAGGATTCAAAATCTACTCTTCAGGTACTTCGTTCCAGAGTAGGTCTTGGTGGGGATGATTATCAGAGATGCTATAATCAGGGACAGTTTGTTCGTCAAATGGTTCTGAAGCATTTCAATAAATTCAAAGGATTGACAGGCGAAGTTCTGATACGCGGAGGTCTGATTCTGCTTGAGACAAATCTGACAACTACAATTTTGAAAGATATAATAGACAAACTCGAATCTAAAGGTTTTGCAAAATCTCCGGAATCAATTCGAGTGAAAGTCAGGCCACCAATGTTCAGCAAATTCAAAATTTATGATTTTGGCGATGAAGCAGTTATTCAGTCTCTCAAAGGAAAAATTGAGAATTTTAACGAATCATATCTTAGTGATTCTACAAAGAGTACTCAGCCTAATCCTGCAAGAATTCTAAGAAACGCATTGAATAAGGCTTGTGCCGATACAGCCAAAAGACCAAAAAATGTAGTAAATAATCTTTCAGTTTATTTCAATCAACACGCCTGGCTTCAGGTGCCTGATTTGGCTGAGAGAGATCAAATACGCAATCAATTCGCTGTTATGCTAAGTACGGCTTATACTAAACAAAAGCAGACAGATAAAGCTAAACAGGTTTGGGTAATAATTAAGACGGAACAGGAATTATTTATGAATCGTTTGAAATAAATCACTACCTTTTTACGATAATATTATAGAATAATTATCTGATTTGTTAAGTTATAATTAATTGGTTAAGAATATGAAAACTTTAGTTCTTGTTCGCCATGCTAAATCAGACTGGGATGTACCTGATACTCATGATATCGACCGCCCCCTCAACTCCCGTGGAGTAAGCAATAGTGCTTTCATGGCTGAAATAGTTGCTAAAAAAGGCCCTAAGGCTGATTTGATTTTTTCCAGTCCTGCCAACAGAGCTCTTACAACGGCAAAAACTTTTGCTGCGCATCAAAACTACAATGAACATGATATTAAGATTGAAGAGAAGATTTACTATGGAATTTGGAAGGACATTGCTACATTACTGATTGAAACAGACGACAAATATGATACAGTTTATGTCTTTGGACATAACCCTACAATCAGCATCCTTTGTAATAATCTTTCTTCCAATTCCTTCGACCATTTTCCAACATGTGGTGTTGCCTGCATTGATTTTAAAGTAGATCACTGGTATGAATTAGACTCTGTGCCAGGAAGAACAAGGTATTTCGAATTTCCCAAAAAACATTTATTATAGAATTTTAGAGAAGAGTAGTATGGCTTTCAGAAAAACAAAAATTCTTTGCACAATCGGACCGTCAACAGCCGGTGTCGACAATCTGATTAAACTCGCTAATGCAGGTATGGATGCGGCTCGGCTCAACTTCTCTCACGGGAGTCATGAGGTTCATCTTCAAACTATTGCCGATATCCGCAAAGCAGAAGAAGTAACCGGTAAACCTATCGCTATCATTCAAGATCTCCAGGGACCAAAAATTCGTACCGGTAAAGTCAAAAACGGGGGAGTACCACTTGTCGATGGCGAAGAATTAATCATAACCGTCGAAGATATTGAAATGGGAGATTCCACAAGAGTTTCTACATCCTATAAAAGCCTGATTAAGGAAGTAAGTCCCGGCAATACAATTCTTCTCGACGATGGATACCTGATTTTAACAGTCATTCGTGTTGATTCAATCAACATTTATACTAGAATTGTCAAGGGTGGAATCTTAAAAGATAACAAGGGTATTATCACTCCTGGTGTCTCAAGTACTGCTCCATCTCTTAGCCAAAAAGACATAGAAGATCTCAAATTTGGACTTGATGCAGGTGTAGATATGGTGGCATTGTCTTTCGTCCGTTCAGAACGTGATGTTATTGAATTGCGTGCCACTATGAAGATATTCGGCAGGACTGTACCTGTTATCTCAAAAATTGAACGCTATGAGGGTGTAGAAGACATTGTTGACATCATCAATGAATCAGATGCCATTATGGTTGCACGTGGTGATCTTGGTCTCGAAATGCCTGCTGAACAGGTTCCAGTTCTTCAGAAGGAAATAATAAAAAAATGTAATCATTATGGTAAACCGGTTATTATTGCTACTCAGATGCTGGAATCAATGATTAAAAATCCGAGACCTACCCGCGCTGAAGCCAGTGACGTTGCCAATGCAGTTCTGGATGGCTCTGACTGCGTTATGCTAAGCGGCGAAACTAGTGTGGGCGATTATCCTTTCGATGCTGTTGAGTATATGCGTAAGATAATTCTGGCAGTTGAAGAGCAGTATTTCACTCAATTTACTGTTAATGATAATCATTTTGCTGCTTCTCAAATTTCTGAAGCATTGGGATCTGCAGCGTGTTCGATTTCAAATAAAATCGGAGCAAAAGCAATTATCCCTGTTACTTATTCAGGCTTTACAGCTCTGGATATTGCTAAATACAGACCATCAGAGCCAGTGATTGCATTTACTGATAGTATTGATGTTCTTAGATTTCTTTGCATTGTTCGTGGTGCAATGGGGCACCTTATTAGTAAATCAGTTACAAAAAATGAAATTACGGATATTATAGATTATACAATCAAAGAATATGACTTTATACAAGCAGGTGATTACATTGTTATAGTTGCCGGACTTTCTGCACGATCTATTGTGCCAACAAATATGATTAAAGTACACAAAATTGTTTAAATTAGGAGCCAAATGAGTTATCCGAATCTTAATAAAGATGACATTCTGAACCTTGACTGTTCGAACATGTTCAAAACACTAAGCGATTTTCCAGCTCAGATCACAGAAGCAATTTCTATAGGAAAAAATGCACCAACATTTCCTCACAAATTCAAATCCTCAAATTTTCTCGTGCTGGGCATGGGCGGTTCTGCTATCGGTGGCGACATTCTCTCATCATATCTTGGTAACCTCGAAGGAGCCGGAAAAATTTCTGTGAAAGCCAACCGTGACTATTCAATCCCAGGATTTATTGATGAAAATTACAACATTATAGCCAGCTCTTATTCAGGTGGAACTGAAGAAACTATCGAAGGTCTTCAGAAAGCTCTACAGATAACGCAAAACATTGTTTGCATAACAACCGGTGGCAAGCTTGGTGAGTTAGCAGATGCGAATAAACTTCCCAGAATAACTGTTCCTGGTGGATTTATGCCCCGATGTGCTTTGGCATATTCATTCTTCCCGATGCTTTTATTACTTAAAAAGTCTGGTGCTTTCGACGAGAAAACTTCATCAATAATTGATTCGCAATTAACGGACACATTAGCTTTCATTACTGAGAAATCAGGGATTTACTCACAGATGAATGAGGATAATCCAGCCTATGCACTCGCAATCAAGCTTTATGATACGGTTCCTGTTGTGTATTCTTCAAACAAACTTGACTCAGTCAACCTCAGATGGAGGTGTCAGATACAGGAAAATGCTAAAAATCTCGCATTTGGAAGTGTTCTTCCTGAAATGAACCACAACGAGATAAATGCCTGGAGTTATCCCGAAAATAGTATTCACAATTTTTCGATCGTACTCCTGCGTGATGAGTCCGATCATACAAAAGTTCAGACAAGATTCAATGCAATTCAGGAAATACTTGGAGAACATGTTCAACGAATAATCCCTGTTTCAAGCAAAGGGACAAATTTCATGTCGAGAATGTTCGATCTAATTTATTTGGGAGATTGGGTTAGTTACTATTTAGCTTTGCTGAATGGTGTCGATCCTACGCCAATTCCGTTGATTTCAAAACTGAAAAATCTACTTTCGCAATTGGCTTAGACTATTAATATACAAGAACTTTTTGGAATAGCAAAAAAAAAATCATATATTTGTATTCCTAATTTTTGTCTATTATACAAAAGTGACCAATGGCTGGAAGAAAAAGGTCGAGGAGAGCAAAATATATCACTCTCTATTCCCCCTTTCTCATGAGAGAAACCAAACATGAACTGATTGGTGAACCAATTGAGACTGAAAGAGGAAGACAACAGTGGGCTCGCTGTACACGTTCAAGGCATTCACAACTGGTTAATCTAGATGCTATCGAGGCGGAATCTGACAAATCGAGAGCAGTCGTGCATATTACCAGGGAAGATGCTATGAAATACTCCCCCAAGAACGAATACGAGATCGGTGATTTTATTTATCATCAGATCTGGGACGATGTTGGGGTTGTTAGAGCAAAAGAAGTTACAAGCACAGGTGGCAAAGCCATTCTGGTGCAGTTCGAAAAGAACTCTGAAAAGAGACTTATCGAAAATTTGAAAATGTAGTTGAATTATTTATTCACAAATAAATAAAAAAAAACGGAAGGTGGTGAATTACTTGATAGGCGTTACTCTTCAAACAAATGAAAGTATTGATAGAGCTTTAAAGCGGTTTAAGAAGAAATACGAAAGAAGTGGTATTCTTAGAGATTTTAAGAAAAGAACAGCTTTCATGAAGCCCTCAGTCGAGTCAAGACTATCGAGACTAAAGGCTCAGCGCAGACAGCACAAAGCCACGCAAGAGATGGAATAAAAACATCTTCCAACACAGAATCTAAAGGCGGTTTAACGACCGCCTTTTTTTTTACTTGTTTTACTTCTTCGATTATTGGAGGGCAGAGTGAGATCGGTGAAATTTCTGAATCTATTGGTAATAGTTATTTTGCCCATTATTCGTTGTAAATTGCTTTTGGTATCGAGAAGTAGAACGTGCTGCCCAATCCATACACACTATCGAACCAGATTCGGCCACCCAGCTTCTCGACGTACTCCTTGCATAGGATTAATCCTAGACCTGTGCCTTTTTCTCCGGCTGTACCCGGTATACTCTGAGTTTGATCGAGTTTAAACAGTTCTGGCATAAATTTTGGATTTATTCCTATTCCTCTGTCCTTAACAGAAATCACAACCTGTTCGGAATTCTCGAGGGCTGAGAGAAGAACTACTCCATCTTTGTTTGAGTACTTAATAGCATTTGAAATTAGGTGATTCATTATTATCGAAATGATGTTGTCATCAGCGTATCCGTGAACTGATCCGGGGAGATTTGATACAATGTGAATACCCTTTTGCTGAGCCGTATCCTGATTGGTTTTTATACTCAATTCGATCAAATTGTTGAGATTCACATTCTCAAATCTGAAGTGTTGTTTCCCGGTTTGGATTCTACCCCATGAAAGAAGATTTTCCAGTAACTCATATAAATGCTCAGATGATTTGCGGAGAAGTTCGAGGAATTCAATTCTTTCTCCCTCATTGAAGTCTGCATAACAATCAGTCAGTGAAACAAGACTTGCTCTATATGTAGCAAGCGGATTCCTTAGATCGTGAGCAATAATTGAGAAGAACTTGTCCTTGGACGCATTTGATTCTCTTAATTCTTTCTCGATTCTTTTAAGTTCTGTTAGATTTAGATGAACACATAATATTCCGTTAATTACTCCATCTTCATCTCTGATCGGCATTTTTGTTACTATAACGTAACGGTAATTGCCATTGTTGGCATATTCCATTTCAAATGTCTTTGTTTTGCCGCTCTCCAATACCAATGCGTCATCGGAAATTATTCGCTCAGCTAATTCAAATGGAAAGAAATCGAAGTCAGTTTTGCCATTTATTGGCAACAGCGTTGAGTCAATATTAGACAAGAACTGTGAATTAACAAATGTGTAAACTCCGCCCTTATCTTTCAAAACTATTGGAAGAGGAAAATTCTCGATAAGGGTTCTGAATTTCTCTTCACTTGCTTTAAGAGCTAACAAAGCGCGTTTACGTATTGTAATATCCTTGGCAAAAACAGCAACACCTATTACTAGGTCATTCAGGTCGCGAATAGGATTATATGCAATCTCGAGAAATAACCTGGTATGATGCTTATCTCCAATCAATACTTCATGAATGGATTTATTGCCACGAAGTGCTGATTCCAGATGTAATCTTGAAGATTCATTATCTTCAATAACAGTTTGATAATCGAAGAAATTCTTACCCAAATCAATATCAGTTCCATAGATATCGAGCATCATTTCGGAGTAAGAAGAATTGAAATTGATAAAGCAGAATTTGCTGTCCAATGTGAAAATGGGCTGATCAGTACTGTTTATAATTGATTGTAGCATCAGATATTGCTGTCTGAGCTTTTCTTCTGAAATTTTTAATCTTTTTTCACTCTGGTATGTTCGTTCTAATAGAGGATTTGTAATTTTAATGAAGAAATAGGCACCCAATGTCACTAAAAATAAGGCAAGTATCATAGAGAAATATGCTGCCTTGATAAATGGCTCCATAACTTCAGAAGTATCAATCTTCGCTACCAGTCCCCAATTCAGTCTTTCTATAAACGTGTATCCGGCAAATACTTCATCGCCGTCATAATCCAATGCCTTTATGTATCCTGTCAGTCCTTGAAGTGCTTTCCTCATTGGAACAGCTAAGTTTGTATCTGTCGGGGTTGATTTTTTATTTGAATGACCAGAAGGATTCTGATATAGTATGAAATCTATTCTATCGTTAATTTTCCTAGCAATAACAAATTCACCAGTATTGCCAATAACTAATTTCTTATTTGTCTTCATTAGAATATTGACAATTTCAGGCTCACATACATTGTTGTCGATTAGAGAATTGATCAAGGCCTTTTGACCCTCAGCCAAATCCTTTAGAACATGTGATATTGTCGTATTTGTAGTTTTGTAAACAATAAAAAGGGAAATAAAAGTAATAGAAAAAGTAGTGAAAGCTAATATTCCCACTAATATCATTACATTTTTTTGCTTCATTATTTTAAACAAGTAATCCTCTTTATTAAATCGAAAAAATTAACGACACAAAAAATATTATTTAGTGATGCCTAAAATTGTTAGAACGCAAAAAAAAGTTTACGCTTCAAATCTCAAGTCTAATTCAATTATTCTTTTCATCAGGGTTAATGAATTTCTAACGCCAAGTTTCCTGAATATATTTCTCCTATGCGTTTCCACTGTCCGATAGCTAATTGAAAGATCGTCGGCTATAGCCTTTGACGATTTATCTTTCACTATCAATTTAAGAATTTCCTTTTCTCTTTCTGATAGTAATTCCGATGATTGCTGCTTGTTATCATCAAATCCCATGTCTGAAATTTTATCATAACTCAGCATTTGTGAGTTCATTTTACTCGGTGTTGAATTTCTGCTATTATTTATTATTCCTTGGTTCATTGTTGTCATCAGGTTGTCATAACTCAGTTTGCACAGGTAAGTTTCACCCTTGAGAACCGCATGTATAGACTTTTTGATGTCATCGCTGTCTGAGAATTTTGTGATAAATCCATTTGCTCCTAGTTCAATTACTTTTTTGACAATTGCTCCGCCAGTTTCAAATGTTTGCATTATTATTTTTAGTTTAGGATGAATCCCTCTGATTTCCTCAAGAATTGCAATCCCATTGGATTGGTTCAAATGGATGTCAAGCAAAAGTACATCGACATTGTCTCGTTCAATTGTCTCAATAATATCAGGACCATTGTCAAGAATACCAACAACGTTGAAACCAGGCTCTGAATTCAGTTCATGTTTCAGCAATTTTGCGAATAAAAGATGGTCATCTGCTATTAAAATATTCACAACTTGTTCCATTTAATATTCCTAATGTTAAAAATAAATTTTATAATTCATGTAATTCCAAGTCATGCCTAGCCGGGTTGCAAGTATTCTAAATTTAGTTTGAAAATTTAAATATATTACGTTGCGCATAATATTATATTTTATATAGCCTAAATTAATAAATAGTTGAACTGTTGCAATCTTTCATAAAATAATCTTATTGCAATGAAGATTTGAGCAAAGATCAGATAAAAAATTACAACGCAAAATTAGGCAAATTTAAAGGAAAAAATATCTGTAGAACTACTTACTTTTTGAAATAAGTATTATGGTATTTTGATTTGTTTCAAAAGTTATTATACTCATTTGCTTACAGTTCCTATGCGACACATATCATGTTAGTAACATATAGTTAATATGTAGAATTAAATATGCTCTTAATGACAGATTTTATCAATTTTATACCATGAAGTACTTAGTTGATACCACCTATATGGTATTTATGAAATCACGTATTCCATGGTATTTCAAGTTCTAACCATTTAGTATATGTTGCATTAATAGAAATAATGAATTTATTAATAGTATTAATTGTTGTATATCCATGATCAACATCACAACTAATAGTGATAATGTAAAGCCCATCAAGGTTCTAACGGCAGAAAACTATGTGTTGAGTGCAAAGTACTTAAAAATATTACTATCAAAAAATGGAGATATCCAATATCTAGGAAACGCAGAAAGCGAGATAGAAATTAAACAATATCTATCAAACTGGAATGCTGATATATTATTACTTGATATAGAACTCCCAGGGTTTGAGGCTGAAGAAACAATGAATTTCTTTAGAGAAACCTATCCTCAATTGAAAGTGATTATTTATAGTGATTTTGACAGTGATTCATCATCACTTTCAAAACTTATTAAATTAGGTGCTTGTGGCTACATCACCAAGGATGCTGATCATCATAAAATTTCAGAAGCTGTAAAAATTGCATATTCAGGCTCAACATCATTCGAAACTCAACTTGGTAGTAAGATCAAAACTAAAGTACTAGAGTCCTTTTTTAATATTCAACATTAGAAATCATTTACGAAACACATGAATAGATCGAATCATAATTGTTGTTGTTGCTCAAAACCATACATTGGAATACGTAGCCACTACGTAGTTGATGGTATTTTTGCAAAATACCGTTTTGATGGTATTGATTAACAGTATCTGATTGTCGTATGTTTGTACCAAGAAAATGATGTCGTTCTTTGAGAAAAGTTTTAGAAATCAAAAACAGAATCCAAATGATTATTAGAAGATATTAAGTTCAATAATTTAATCTTCATGATAATCGAAATAAAAGACCTTATTGTAAAATTGACATATAAGACAGCGGATAGCAAAAAGCAAATTTATAAGATAATCAAATGAGTGCACGCATTAGAATATTAAATAGAATTGTTGACGGCAGATTCGCAGAGACTAAGCCACTTTGGATGTGGTAAATGCCACAAAAGCCCTTTTGGGATGTTAGGATCCGTTCGGGGCTTAAGCAGTGTCGCTAGACAAATTTTATCGACGATATTTGAAACATTATATTATATAGTACAAATCTAGTTGGTATTATTTGTAAGAATATGGAATATGAAATTGAGGATTATCTAAAAATAAGTGTGTGGTTTTCCAAAGTTTCAATATTCAAATGCACTCTTTTTTAACAAAAATATTTTTAACAAATATATATCAGGAGTTTTCCATGAAAAATTTATTAGCAATCGCAGTTGTAATGCTTTTCACAGCATTCGCAGCACAGGCACAACAAGGTAGCAATTGTTCCGCTACAGCAACAGGTACTTTTACTTTCACAGTAGAAGCAGCAATTGGTTTAACCGGTGGCGCCCAAACTTTTGAATTAGGCGGAATTTGCCCAGGCTGCAACAAAGAATTTACTGACAAATGTGCTACTTGGACAGTAACAGGTGGAGCAGATTGTAAATTTAATGCTTCTACATCAAATACTTTAGGATCACTTCCAGCAGGAATATCTGTTATTTCAACTTGGCAATATTCTGACGATACCGGTCCTTGGGAAGGTTTAGCATCTGGAAACTTTATTGGAATGACGAGTCATCCAGACCAAGCAGGTGGTTATTTCTTTGTCAACAATAATGCACATTATTCAAATACCGCAAATGATCCTACAAAATTCCGTATCTGTGTAGGTAATGTTGCAGTAGATTGCAATACAACTCCAGCACCATATTCTTTCTCATACACACTTACAGTTGATTATACTTGTGCACTCTAATAAAATTAATAATTACTTTAATAATTATTAAGAATTATTCGAAATAGTTATTTGAAATTATTTAATAGATGTATCTCTGAAACAATTTGATTGCATTAGATTGTAAATCGGAGATACATCTTAATTTTTAAGAGAACATAAAAAAATCTTTATTTAGAGAGAATGAAAATGAGAAATAAAATTAAATTGGTGACATACAGCGTTGTGTCAATATTTATACTTCTCTTGAACTATGGTAATGCTAATGCAGTAGATGTTGGATCAAGTAATTGTGCAGCCAATTCTTCGGCTCATTTCAATTTTGATGTTGAACCTGCAATTACTATAGTAGCGATAAATCCTGTATTAGATAATCTTTGCCCCGGATGCGGCAGAAGCTGGAGTTGCGGACAAGGTCCTTATATTCAGTGGGATGTAACTGGTTCGCTCGAATGTCTTTACGATTTTAATGGAGGCAGGATTAGACGTTGTACAGGAGATGCCAATGCATCACTTATAGGTTGCTGGTATCAGTTAAATGCTCAGGGAATATGGGAACCGAGGCAAGATGAAAATCCCAGAAATTTCTTTAACAATAATGGTCATGGATTTGGTGCTTTCAGGTATTACCTGACATCACAAACTTCAAATTGCAATGCATCTGGTGTTTATTGCTTTTGTGTAACAGCAACAGTAAACTACGTATGTGGATTTGTTCAAATTGAAGAAGATCCTTGCCCAACTTGCCCACTTTAGTTGGCAAAACATTACCTCGACCCTCCAGAGCTGGGATGACTTTGGAGAGTCGTTGGTAAATTTTTTATTGGTATTAAAAAATGATTATAATTAAATCTGATGAATTATAAATTTGGTACAGTCGAGTTAAATATGAAGTCTTTTTTTATATTTTTTATTCCAGCGTTAATGCTTATAGCCGATTTAAATACTTGTCAGGCTCAAGGTGTATTATCTAATGATAAGAATAATAAAAAAAATCTTGAAATATCACTGCCTCAAACAATTGCTGTAGCATCAGTTTGCCCTGGTTGCCCGAAAATATTTTCAACAGAAAGTTATTGTCTGGAATGGGTTGTTACTACAAATCAGTCAGATCAGAATTTTCAGGTATTCTTTTCTAATCCATCGAATTCAGCAAGCTTAAATCTTGATTGGGTGTGGACATATCAAGATGATCTTTCAGGAGAATGGAAACAATTTAACAATTGTAAAAATCCAACTTCTTGTTCTGGGCATATAAATAATATTTTTAACATTAAAGGATCAAGTTCTGATTGTCATGATGGAAATAATATGGTTAGATTCAGGGTATGTGTAACGGGATTACAAATTCCTAGTACTCAAGGTACTTGTAATTTGGATTGTGGTTTTACTGTTACTGTTTCATGCTATGATAGTTATGATGAAGACCACCATAGTAGCAAGGGTAGTTGATAGCTTGTCTTTTTAATCTTAAGGTTTAATGGAGAATTTAATATGAAAAATATATCAAAATTAGCACTTCTTGTATTTATCTTTACCTCATTCATTTCAATTATCAACGCTGAAATACCAGATAATAAATTGCCTATTCAAGGTATTTCAGAACTTTCAAGTCCTGCGGAAGAACATTTTAAAAAAGGAATGTCAAAAGGTGAAACTGGAAATTATTATGAAGCGATTGATGAATTTGATGAAGCATTAAGAATTAATCCAATATATATTGATGCATTAGCAATGAGAGGATTATCAAAATATTATCTTGGTGCTTATGATGATGCTATTGCAGATTATTCAGCTCTTATTAAAATTAAACCGGATTATACAGATGCATATTTACAAAGAGCGTTAGTTAAATATTATGGTTTTAAATATGATGAAGCTATTGAAGATTGTAATAGAGCTATTAATGTTAAACCGGGATTACCAGTAGCATATTTTATACGCGGAATATCAAAAAATTACATTAATGATTTGAAAGGTTCTCTTGCTGATTTGGATTCTGCTATAAGTCACAGAGACAATTATCTTGATGCAATATACAACAGAGGGCTTGTAAAGCAAAAACTTAAAGATAATAACGGTTCTTTAGCAGATTTTAATAATGCAATAACTATCAAGTCTGATTATGCTGATGCTTTTTATAATCGTGCAATTACAAAAAGACAGATGAAAAACTACCCGGATGCTTTGGCAGATCTTGATAAGACTATTAAAATAAAAGGTGATTATATTGATGCATATTTTACAAGAGCTTTGATCAGGCAGGAAATCCAAGATTATCGTGGAGCATTAGATGACGTAAATTTTGTAATTTATAAAAAGCCTAATTTTGCAGAAGGATATTTTGTCAGAGGAATTGTTTACCATAGTATTGAGAATTTTCAACAATCACTTGAAAGTTTTTCAAAAGCAATTACATTAAAAAATGATTTTTCGGATGCCTATTATAATAGAGGGATAGTCAAAAAGCAAAATGAATTATATTCTGGAGCAATTGATGATTTCAATGAAACATTAAGAATTGATTCGACTCATACCGGTGCTTTGATGGAAAGAGGCGAGTTGAAATTGGATTTGAAAGAATATAAAGAAGCATTAGAAGATTTTAAAAAAGTAATTAGAATAGATGCTAAGCATACAAACGCACACTATAAAGCTGGTCATGCATATTATAATATTGGAGACTCAGATGGGGCATGTATGGAATGGAAAATCGCAAGAGACCTTGGATTTGTTGATGGTTTTAACATGATTGAATCAAATTGTAAATAAATATTAAGTTTAAAAAGATCGTCTAATTTTAGTTAATTATATCAGAGTAAAGAAATATGAAAAAAATATTCATAATATTGGTTTTAATCCCAATTTTTTGGAATATTTCCAATTCACAAGTAACTGTTTATCCAAACTTAGTTTTTATTGACCCTATTAGTCGTTCTGGATACATCCGGGTTGTAAATGGTTCTGATGTTCCAATGGAAATTGATATTAATGTATCATTCAGTTATAACTCCCTAGATTCAATTTTTGTTATTAAAAATTCAACTGACAGCTTAATTGAAGCAAAGCATTCTTTACTGAAATATTTGAAGGTTTTTCCTAAAAGGTTGGTAGTTCAACCAAAAAAGGATCAGATGGTTAGATTTCTTGTTATGCATCCTCCTGATATACACGATGGAACGTATACTTCAAAAATTACTTTCGTTTCGCAGCCAGTTGGTAAACAAATTGATACTTCAGATAAAAAGAATATATCTATGAATATGGTTCTTAAAACTGGAATTATTTCAATGGTAATTTATCAGAAAGGGAAGCTAACTACCGCCCTTAATCTAACAAATATGAATTCTGCTTTGGATACAAATAGTCTTAAACTTACATTTGGTATGGAAAAAGAAGGGAATTCGCCATATTGGGGTAAAGCCAAAATTTCAATATTTGATACACAGGGAATGGTGGTAGATACGCTAAGTGAGCATTTCGGAGTTTACACAAATACTCAGAAAAGTTTCTATATTAGCAGCAAAAAAACAAAATTTAAACCCGGGTTTTATACTGCAGAGATAACTGTCAACACTCTTAGGTCAGACATTCCAGAGGAAAAGACAATCAAAGTAGCACCGTTAACTAAAAGATTTGAATTTATGTTACCATAATAATTTTTTAAATTATACTGAATTTTAAAATTAGAAACTAACAAACGTAGGAATAAAAAAATAAATATTGAAAATGACTAAAATAAATCCCAAATACTTTGTAATTTTACTCCTTCTGATCTTATTTATATTAGTTGATACTAAAGCTCAGATAATCATTTCACATCTTCCCAATGACGCAGAAGAAGGTATATTTTTATTGAGATATTCAAATGTTGTAAGAACAAATATTAATGCAGTTATTTATAAAAATGAATTATACATTCCAACAACTTCTTTTTTAACTGCATTAGGTATTGATAACAGGTTAGAAAATAGTGGTAAGAGTATTTCAGGATTCTTTGTTAAAACAGATTCGTTGTATCATATAAGTTTATCTGAAGGTAAAGCTATCTATAATGATAGAGTTACAGCGATAGCATCAGATCAATATTTCCTAACTGACTTAGAGATTTATATGAAACCAGAAGTATTATCTAATATTTTTGGAATTAATATTAAGACAAATTACTCAGATCTTGAAGTTCGAGTAGATTCAAAGATAGATCTACCACTCCTTGCTCAAGCTAAAAGAAATGGTAATTATAAGAATATGTCTTTATCGTCAAATAATTTTTTAAACTATGGACCTTTGTTATTTGACAGAAAAAGGAGTTTACTAAATGGAGGAATGTTAGATTATAGTCTTAATGCTACACAAACATTAAATCCACGTAACAGATATTATAGCTATAATCTTAATTCTGGCATAGAAATTTTTGGTGGTGACCTTTCAGCCTCGGCAAATGGATATTATGATGAAAGAACAAAATTAAATGTACATTTATATAATTATAGATGGAGATATTTCATAAGTGAAAATCCATATTTATCGCAATTTTCTGCAGGATTGGTATCTACAGGTGGCTTTCTAAGTAATTCTTTACCATCTTCTGCTTTGACTGGAGTTCAGATTTCGAATGATCCTTCGATGAAGAACCAATATTTTTCAACTATAATAATAGAAGATAAAATAAATCCTGAATGGCAGGTAGAGTTATGGATTAATAATCAGCTTTACGGACAAAAACAGTGTGATATGACAGGTTACTTCAGGTTTGATTTACCTGTAAGTTTTGGTTTTACCACTATAGAATTAAGATATTATGGACCAAAGGGAGAAGTAATAAGTAAAAAGGATTTTCTGAATATACCTTCAGAGTTTCTTAGACCTGGTGAAGTTCGTTATGCGATTACAGGTGGTCAAAAATCAAACAGTAATGAAATATTAACTACTGCCAGAATATCTACTGGAATAACTGGATTTTTAACAAATTCAGTATTAGTAACTAAAATTTTGGGTTCAGACTCAATTTCATTTGTTGATCATATTGGGCTAAGAATTTATAATGGATTATTGACCAACATAGATATTTCTCCAAAAAATTATTACAGAGCATCTTTTTCCACTCAATCTGAAAATCTGGGAGGAGTGAATTTTAGCTTTATTCAATATGATGGAATATTAGCTAAGACATTGAAAAATAAGGCATTGTTGTCATTCGGTTTACCACGTTTCACTTATGTTCCATTTGGAACATCAATTCAATTATCTCGGAACCAGTTAGCGAGTTTAAATGATTATAATATTGTAGCAAATTTTAATACAAGTTATAATTCTCTATTCCTAAATGCAATGTATCGATCCAGTTATGAAGAGAGAAATGGGAATTTTCATTCAAATTTTCAATCAATGAGTTTTAACCTGACTTATACCACATACAGCTTGAAAGGTGCATGGGAATTTCTTAATAGCTGTAGAATTGGAGTCGCAAGTCTTTTAGACATAACAAATAGAAGATTCCAGAATTTACAATTTTTTACCGACAAATTAATTGGACAATCAACTAATGTAAGATTGAGTGTTGATTATAATTTTATAATGAAAGAGCCAAATTTTTCATTAGGAGTTCTGCTTAATCTCCCTTCTTTAAGATCAAACACAAATGCTAATTTTAATCCTCATAGAGGCTCCATTAGTCAAGGAATACAGTCAACACTTGCTTTCGACTCATATCAAAATGAATTATTTCTTAAAACTGATGGAATGTTAAACAGTGTAGGAATGGGAGCTTTATCTGTAAGATTTTTTCTTGATGAAAATGAAGATGGAGAATATACTGATGGAGAAGTAGTTATTCCAGATGTTAACTTCAATATTAGAAATATAACTATTTCAAAAAATTCTAATAATACATTAAGCAGAGTACATAATCTGGTGGCATATGGCAAATATAACCTTGTTGTCGATAAAGAATCATTCAAGAATCCTCTTTGGACGCCTACAGCATCAGAATTCTCGTTCATTGCCGATCCCAATTCCTACAAACCGATAGATGTGCCATGTTATTCAGCCGGTATCATCGAAGGCGGTGTCATAAGGGATAATGGCAATGAAAAGCATGGGCAAGCCGGGATTAAGATTCAGATTGTAAAAATAGATAGTTCATGGAACCAAGAGGTTTCTGTGTTTGCAGACGGTAATTATTATTATATGGGAGTTCCACCGGGAGATTATACTGCTACTGTGGACTCATTACAAATGGATGTTCTGAATGTTCATTCCGAACCAAAGTCGATACAATTCACTATAAAAAAGACTTCAACTGGTGACCTTGTTAGTAATCTCAACTTTACTTTATTGAACAACGTACCAGGTTTGGCTCCAGAAAAACAAGTTGACTCTAAGAAAGTTATAACTGCTTCGACTTCTAACCCGGATCAAACTCCAATCGATAAAGCTAGCAGTTATCTGGCGAATTTTATTCAAAAAGATTCTAATCTAGTTGTTCAGAATGAGCTTAG
Organism: uncultured Ignavibacteria bacterium; assembly: GCA_903862655.1. Lineage (GTDB taxonomy): Bacteria > Bacteroidota > Ignavibacteria > Kapaibacteriales > UBA2268 > CAIOZA01. The sequence goes on along the minus strand of CAIOZA010000011.1, from coordinate 28,503 downwards.
TAAGAAAGATGTAATTCGTATCGATTCTACAGAGATTTCTTCTAAAGATGATGGAATTGTTAAGATGCAGAATTCCTTGTCATACAAAACATCAAAGATGACATATCTGACTCTTCCAATGCAAAAAGAGCTTGACAAAGTCGCTGCTTATCTTCAAAAAAATTCCGTAGCAAAACTTCAAATTGATGGTCATTCCGACAATTTTGGTACACCTGATGAAAACATGGCTGTATCAAATAATAGAGCCAGTGAAGTTGTCAATTATTTATCCCGTAAGGGAATAAAGAAGGATAGGCTGTTGTCTACCGGTCATGGTGCTTTATTGCCAATATCGGATAATATGTCAACAACCGGAAGAGCGAAAAACAGAAGAGTTGATTTAAAAGTTATTGAGAAATAAAAAAGAAATTTCCACTTAAAATAATAAGGAGTATTGTTATGTATAATATAAAATCATTGATTGCTTTGGCTCTAGTAGCTATATCTTTTTTATCCATGCAGAGCTGCACCGAACAGTTGGCGGAACCTGACACTGATCAAGCTAAACAGTTGACAATAGATGAAATAAAGACAACTAAGGGTTATACCTGGTATCAGAAGGGATATGATAAATATACTTATGATATAAACGTTGTTAACGAGGTAAAAGCCAAGTTGCAAAATTCCGGTAAAACTTTTTTGCTCTTTGTCAATCCTTCATGTGCTTGTGTTGGCACTCAGGAACACTTTCCTTCAGCAGTCAAAATTCTCCAAAATGCAGGAATTAGTGAACCTGTCTTCAAAGTATATTCAATGACATACCCAGCGATGAAGAACCCATTCACTAACATATTGAAGATTAACTATTTGCCGGCTCTTTTCATTATGAAAGATAATGTCGCATTAGAATCCGTTTTCGATTCACTTTATGTATTTAGAGATAAAAATCCCAAAATTTCATTAGAAGAGTCACTACTGAAATGTTTAAATTGATTTTGTAAAAAAATGTATAAAAATTAAACTATGAAAAATTTTGTTAATATTGCCTTTTTAGCATTGGTCGGGTTTATATGCCATTCTCAATTCTTATCCGCACAATGTGGATGCCCGGGGAATTCCAGCACATTTGGTACTGTTTCACTCAGCGAATTATCAAACGTTAATTCATTCGTTGGAGACAATCTGTTCGTTAGTTTGAATAATAGTTATGGTTTTGCCGATACTTACATGGTTAGGGATATTCCAAAAGGTGAGGGAACAATCAAGGATTACAAGTCCAACTTCTTAAGCATGAGGGTCGGCTATAAACCAATTAGTAAATTAATGATTGAAACCGAATTAGGCTACTTTGTCAATAAAACAATGATTGATCTCGGCGGAAAGCAATCTTCAAATGGTTTTTCCGATTTATCATTTTATTCAAGATACACATTCTTCAAAGACCCCGAGAATGGATGGGACTTTTCGGGTGGAGTTGGTGTCAAAATTCCATTATCCACCGGCTCTGTTTATATTCCACAGAACATTCTGGCTTCAACCGGAGCCTATGCTACAATATTCACAGTTGTTGGAAAAAAGATTTTCTCATCAATCAATAGTGGATTAATCCTGTCGCACAGAACTGATATAAACTATAAAAATAATTATGATTACAAGTATGGGAATTCTTTCAGAACATCTCTAATGTTTGTCAGCAGTGTATTTGAGAATTTCATGGTTGGATTGGAAGCAAGAAATGAAACACGTCTAAAGGATTTTGATTATTCCCCTGGCAAAAGCGAAGAGTTAAAGGAATCTGGAATGTCAAGTCTGATTCTATCTCCGATTATCCGATACTCTATCGGAGATTTTGTTGTCAACTTATTCTTCGACATGCCGGCTTACCAATATTATTACGGCGACAACGGTCAGTTAGGTTATAAAAATTCATTCGGATTAAGTTTAGCTTACAGCACCAGAATTGATTTTTAGTGCTTGATCATTTCTGAACATCTTACCTCCGTAGGCCAATCATCTTTGTATTTGGCTGTAAACGTAGGTCAAACATCCCTGTTTGACTAATTATTGCTCAGCACTGTCATTCCTGCGAATGCAGGAATCTTTTTATATCCTCATCACTGCTCTCCCAACACTAATCAATATTTTATTCTGCCATCCTGAACTTCGTTTATAGCAAATTGTTAAATCAAAGATAGTATCACAATAAAAAATAGTGATATTATTATAACGAAATAAAGTGAAATAATGAACAGAAAAAAATAATTAAAAATTGTCTGAAATTGCATAAATTTTTGTAAATTATATTTTTTAACTGAGTTTCAATAATATTAGTGAGGTTTTATGTTTAATTTCAGACTAATTTTATCAATAGTTATAATTATTGCTTTCTATTCCATCAATAGTTACAGTCAAGCATTAAACTATCCTGAAAGTACTGCTTATGATAGCGCGAACAAAACGTTTTATGTATCTAGTAAAGCCGGAAAACAGATACTAACAATGGATTTAGAGTCTAAATTATCATTTTTTGCAAGTGGATTAATTTCACCACGAGGGCTTCTAATTTATGATGGAATGCTATTTGTTGCTGACGGATCCAGTCTAAAAGGGTATAATTTGACAACCAAAGAGCTGGATCTTAATCTACCATTAGAAAATGCATTAATGCTCAATGATATTTGTTCTGATAGCAGCGGACACCTCTATATTACAGACACTCAGGCATTGGTTATATATAAGTATACACCTAAGACTCAGGCTGTTGAGGTTCTTAATATTCAAGATAATGTAAATTCTCCAAACGGGATTTTGTATGACAAAGAAACAAATCAATTAGTTTATGTCGAATATACCGATCCCGGTGCAATTGTTACTCTTGATCTGGCTACTGCACAAATAATGAAGACAGTTGTTGATCCTAAAGTAAAATATATGGATGGTATTGTCAAGCTCCCAAATGGTAAGTTTTTAGTATCAGCTTGGCAAGTGATGTCATTTGACAAACAGCAGGGAAAGATATACGAGTGGGATCCTAAATCTACTAGTCAGGATTTGGCAGTATTTGCTGAAGGCTATTCAGCACCGGCAGACATTAGTGTTATATATGAAGATGGCTCGTATTATTTGATTATTCCTAATTATATGGGTAACATTATTGATTTCCTTCCATTAGACATTCAAGCTAATGTAAAAGAAACAGAATCTTTGTCATCCATTGAATTATTCCCTAATCCATCAGCCGCAAATTTGAATATTAATCTAAATGTTACGAATAAGAGAATTAATTCTATTTCTCTTTATAATCAACTTGGTATGAGTTTAAACGAAATCAAACTTGAAGGTGCATTAAATTATCAAATAGATGTTCAAAATCTTGAATCCGGTACTTATTACATAATCATCAGAGGAAATGATTTTATGGAAAAAAGAAGATTTGTCGTTTTGAGATAGCTGATATAATTTCAATCAGGATATTTTTTTACAAAAAGGGTTGCTCGCAAGATAGCAACCCTTTTTATAATGCTGTCATACCTGCGCATGCAGGGATCTTTTAATTCTCTCCACACTCCTCACCTAACACTAATCACTAATCTGCCCTGTCATTCCGAACGTAATGAGGAATCGTTGTATTTTTTCTTTCAAAAACAGCCTGGATGCGCTACGCAGTCCTTCGGAACTCACGGTCGCTACGCTCCCTCAGAATGACATAATAGCAGCATTCACAAAGCTATGAATCTATTCCGATTGCCCCATGCTCACATTGCACCTTTGCAGCTGAACACAACTTTCAATGTTTTAAGCAGAATTACAAAATCTAAAGATAAACTGCAATTCTTAATATAGTGAAGATCCAGATCGATCATATCCAAAACCGATGTATTTTTTTCTCTTGACCCAACCTGCCATAAACCGGTTATTCCGGGTTTAACAATGTTCCTTATTTTAGAAATATATGGGAATGGTTCTACCATTGAACTTATCAAAGGACGAGGACCAATCAAACTCATATTTCCTAAAAAGACATTAAAAAGCTGAGGAAGTTCATCTATACTTGTTTTGCGTAGGATTTTTCCGATTCTGGTTACGCGATTATCATTCTTTGGTTTATACAAAGTACCATCATGACTAACAATTGGATCGTTATATAGTAAATCGAATTTCATGGATCTGAATTTATAGAAAGTAAAAATCTCTCCATTCAATCCTACCCTAATCTGCTTAAACAATACCGGACCATATGAATCAATCTTAATCAAAATCATTACAAGAAGCATTAACGGAGCAAGAAAGAGAATCAGTAGTGAAGAAAAGATAATGTCAATAATTCTCTTCATATTCAAAAAATCATTCTTACTCATCAAGTCCATATATAAGCAGTACAAAGATGAATCGTAGTCAAATCTGGCAGATTTAGCAGGCTCTACAAAAAATACATCGTAATACATTGTCAATTCTCCATAATGAGTTATACAATGGTATTAAGGTGTCATCGATATTCTTTCGTAAATTTTGAAATGTAAATTGAGAATATGTTTTTCAATTTGTGTCCATCCTCATTATATATGACACAGAAAAACGTAAAACGTCTCACGGAAAATAAAAATACTTTGGATAGCTTGATCAGATGAACAGTTCGGAGAATTGGTAAAAATTCAAAAAATTGAAGAATTGAAGAATTGAAGAATTTTGTGTATTTCTATCTGGAATTTATATTGCTGATTTAAATAAATATTTCACAATTTCAAGTTTATTGCCATTTATTTCTGTCGTATAGATTATATTGTTTTCAAAAAAGAAAGGGATTGTCCCCTTCGGTAGAATAACATCTAAATCATTTAATTTAACCCCATACTGATTGTATATATTTAATACTATCTCCCATTTAACTTTATCCGACATAAAATCAACAATACCAGATGGGTAAGTTTCATTCTTATATACAATCAAAATATTTGCAGTAGTGTTGTCGACTAAAATTCTTTCAAATTTTGAAATTTTATTGTTCAAAATAGCGTATTCCTGAAAATTTGAATTTTTTTGAAAATCAATATCAATCTTCCGGAAATAATTTCCAAGATCTAGATAATTGGTTTGTTGTAAATTACCTTCATGATCCCATCTTTGTAAATTATTTGTAAAATTTTGGATTGTGTATATTACATCATTACTATACCCAAATATCATTGAAAAATGCTTAGATTGTCTATATGATTTAAAATGGAGATCAGGTTTATCAAAAGTTTTTATAATATTTCCATCCATATTGAAAATTTTCCCAATTGTATCTGAATCAGATAGGTATAAATTTGTATCATGTGCAAAATAGTATCTATTATTATTTACAAATCTCTTCTTGTCGGTCAAAAAGCATGCGTTAAAACTCTCTGAATAAGGATGATTCAATGAAATCGGGCTTAATTCTTTATATTTAGAAAAATTGTCAAAATATACATTGTAATATTGAATAATGGTATTCTTGTCATCATTACCATACAAAAAAATAATAGAATCTTGAAAAGCCCAAGAGAAATCTTGAATAAAATCTAATTTATAATTGGTAAATTTATTTGCTGATAAAGTTTTTGAAACATTCCCAGATGAATCAATAAAAAATATATCTGGTTTCCTCATGTTTACCAATACATAGCTTTGATCATTTTTTTTAAAAAGACATTCTCTAAATAATGAAGTAATAAAATCACTGTTATTAATTTTAACTTTTATTCTATTGATTTCAATCATTGATTTTTGAGTATCTTTGATTTTATTTTTGCTATTTTTGGAGTTTATTAATAAGAGAGTAGAATCAATATTAACTTGTTTCCCGCCGACTTTATCATAACCAAATACTATACCATCATTATCTAAAATTAATATTAGGGGTTGAAAATTAATTTTGTAATATGCTTTATACAGACCGAACTCATCTCCAATGAATTTATATTTACCGTCGAAATTTTTTTTAATTGAGATGAGATCATTTTCGTTAGCATTGTCAACAAAAACTATAAATTCACAGTTCAAACCATAATTTTGATATAGTACATTAATATTTGTATTGCAAACATTGCAAGCATCCATATTTGTAAAAATATATATTCTTGCATCAAAATCAATACTTTTATTAATCACTCTTACTGTGTCATTTACTCTGATACCAGCATAATTTTGAATATTTTCGGCAATACAAAATAAATTCGATAGTACATAAAATAAGATATAAATTAGTATTTTATTCATGATTTCTAAAAAAGTAAAATAAATAGGGTTCCAATTTAATATTGAAACCCCTGTTCATATTATAAGCTTGGAACATAAACTGAAAAGTTACCGTTATTATCAGTTGTGATTCCATTTAGATCCAATTGTAGATTTTTCAATTGTGGGAAAGCACTACAATCATCTATAATTAACTTTTCTTGTGCTGAAAACGTATAATAGGATCCGTCTCGGTTAATGTCGATCCAAGCACCTAGAGTTAGTTTTTTCAGTTCAATTGAAGCGACATTTGCACTAATGATCCAACCTGAAGATTGAGGCACTATGGTTCCAAGTTGTGTCGATTTACTACATGGTACAATTTCACAATTAGTCCCAAGACTTATGCAAAATTTGTTTTGTTCATCATCATAAATCTTCCATCCACCTTGTCCGGGATCTGTTTTGCGATGAATCCAACAATCAGTTTCTGCGAAAAGATTATTGCTTACAAACATGAAGCAAGTTAGAATAGCCAGTAAAAATACCCACTTTTTCATTTCAAACTCCTAAAAAATTGAATTAAAAATTATTTAATTCACCTGCCCCTATTTACCGTCACTATACAGTATAGCTTCAATTTGTAATAGGGGTAACCAATTATCTGCAAGACTGCACCATGCCGGCACAGGTGTTTTTCTTTTCTTCGTATTTCAAAAAACTAATTCAATCTAAACTTACAATACAAAGATAATTCAATCATTTCAATCAATTGGTAAGAAAATGGTAAGATTTTGGTAATTTTTTAGTAAGAAAGCAAATTGATCAGCTAATCAAACGAAATTTTATAACCTCTCCCATGAATGTTGATGATTATTTTGGGGATATTGAGAATTTCTTCTATTTTAACTCTTATTTGATAAACATTATTCTTAATATATTCATTGTCATAAGCATGGTTATCGCCCCAGATTTTAGTAAGTATAAATTCATTGCTTAAAATTTCTCCTTTATGCTCAATGAATAATTTTAAAATTTTATATTCAATATTTGAAAAATGAACTACTGTACCCCTTACTCTTACAGTCTGCGAGAGTACATCAATTTCAATATCATTTGCTTTAATAATATTGCTCTTCTCCGGCTTAGAATTTTTTGTTTCAATTTTCTTGATACTGGCCAATAGTTCATCAAATATGAAGGGCTTAAATAAAAAGTCATTAACGTGTTCCATGAATGAACGACGGACATCTTCCTGGGTATATTTACCTGATATCATTATAACAGGGGTATCAGAATGATTTTTTTTTCTTTTCAAAACTTCTAATCCGTTCATTACCGGTAGATCCAAATCAAGCAGAACTACATCAAAATTGATTTGATTGAATTGCAACAAACCATGTTCACCCGAAGGTGATTCGAATGTCTCATAGTTCTCCAAATTCAAGCCCATACAAAGGTTCGAACGGAAAATATCGTCATCGTCAATAACAAGTACATTTCTCATATATCTATTTTAAATTACAGAGTTCAACAGTAGAATTGCTTTATCAGACATTCTTCATCAACCACATCCTTAAGCATGGGAGACTTCTTCTTCACCCCCGTGCTAAAGTATGGAATCCATCCTTCATCAACCCCATGCTAAAGCATGGGGAAGATGTTAGGTGTTATGATTGATTTAAATTCTGATGCTATTCGTGCTGAAATTAATGCTGCAATTTATATATAATTATTATTATTTGTCAATGACGTAAAATTTAATAACGGAATATAATACAAAATGCAACATTCTCCAAAATAATACTTACTAATCAGTAAATTAATAGTGTAAAAGAATCAGTCTATATATATATTTAAAGGTATAAAAAATGCTCTGTCTGTTTGGAAATTAATCTAACACAGCAGAGCATTTAAAGATTACAAGTAATATATTTACTTCTTCAGAACAACAAATTCGGTTCTTCTGTTCATGGCTCTGCCCTCATCAGTAGCGTTGTCTGCAACAGGCACGGTTTCACCAAAACCCTTTGATTTTATTCTATTTTCTTTAATTCCCTTTTTGACAAGACTTGCTTTCACCGCATCAGCTCGCTTCTGGGAGAGTTTAACATTATAATCAGGATCCTTTGTGCCATTCATATTGTCGGTGTGACCACGAAGCTCAATCTCCATATTAGGATAACCTTTCATGAGTGACAAAATAGCCTCCAGAGCTTCATCACTTTCCTTCTTTAAGGCAGATTTATCAAAATCGAAATATACATTCAGCAATCCGATTGAACCTATATTGGGAGTGTTGTCGAATGTAACTTCCTGATACAATGTATCTTTGGGAAGACACATTTTCAGCTTTAGTTTATGCTGACCATAAACCTGAGGATTATACTCAATTTCATAGTAGTTCTTCAGACGATTGTAAACGTCATCGAACACAAGATCGAATTCATCTGTCTTGTAGATATGATGATAATATCCGTTAGCAGAATCAGAGAAACTCTTCATATATCCCTGATTGATATTGTCACCAAAATCTATAGCATAGATTTGTGTGTTAGTTGCTCGTGCCAATCTAACAATAGAGTCCTGCTTCATAGTAGAACTGTTATCCCATCCGTCTGTAAAGATAATAACTGCTTTGGGCGAGTGTACCGGTGCTTTCATTAACTCTCTGATTCCGGCAGATATTCCATCTGAAATAGCCGTCATGCCACCGAATCCGTTAAGTTTATTCTTTTGGAACTTAGATAGAATCTCATCTGAAGAATTTGATAAAGGCACTTCCGTTACAGTCTTATTGTCATATTTAACGATTGTAATCGCATCTTCAGGCTTCTTATTCTTGACCAATTTCTCGAAAGCATCCTGAACGGCAGAAGCACGCCAATCTCCCATCGAGCCACTGTGATCCGCAACCAAAGCTATCGATACAGGTTTTTGCTCTTCATCAGTGAGTTCTTTAATCTTGTAGTTTGCAATAACTTTCTCTCTGTTACCTGTTGAATCTGCAACCAGACACCAATACTTTTTAAATTGATTACGATTAGCACCACTTAGGTAATATTGATTGTCCTCAACCAGATGAAATCTAACTTTTACTGCATTCGGCTGACGGGTATCAATTCCGCTGATCTGAATTGATGACTTTGAAACATTTTCGGGAACAAAGTCCTTTTTGGATTTAATAAAAACCGGATTATATCCGGCTGGTGGAGTTGCATCATTCATAATTTCTGCCTCACCTTTTGGAGCAGTCTGGCAACCGATAAGCATAATTACAGCTACAGTAGCAATTGCCGAATAATATAAGTATTTCATATAAATCCGATTATAATAAATTCGAAAAGTAAAGAAAGATTAGGCGAAATATATAAAAAAATATTTTTGTGAGCAGGAAACTAAAGTAAATTTTTGGCAATCACACTCATGCAGAACAATATCTGATTGATTTAAGTATTATATATCCAAAGAGCATAAATATAAAATTCAGAAAGGTCTCAAAAAAATTTCGTAATTTTGCGTTATTATTTATTTTTCAAAAGCTTATAATGATTAAAGAAGACGAAAACACCGATGAAGGTGTTAAAATCGGTACACTATACATTGTTTCCACCCCAATCGGTAATGATGAAGATATAACACTAAGAGCACTAAGAGTGCTCAAAAACTGTGATGTAGTAGTTTGCGAAGAGCCAAAGATTGGCGCAAGAATGCTGCACAAACTCAATCTGAATCAAAATATGGAGTTACTCAATGAGCAGAATGAAACCACAAAAACTCTTGAAATAATAAGCCTTTTGGAAAGTGGTTCAAATATATGCCTTGTGAGCGATTGTGGCACACCAGTGTTTGCTGATCCAGGATTGATATTGGTCAAGCAGGCTATCAAAAAAGACATTAAGATTGTTGTTGTTCCAGGTGCAACCAGCATCATGACAGCAGTCGTAAGAAGTGGCTTTTCATTGAATCAGTTCGTATTCGCAGGCTTTCTTAGCCGCATAAAAGATGAAAGAATAGCACAACTAAGAAGATTAAAAGATGAATCTAAAACTATCGTTCTTCTGGAGACACCTTATAGATTAATGCCTCTGCTTGATGCAGCAGCAATGGTTTTACCTAATCGTCAGGTCTATATAGGCTGCAACTTGACAATGCCGTTCGAAACGCATCATTATGGCACGTTTACAGAACTTCACGCAAAATTTGCAGAAGTGAAATTCAAAGGTGAATTCGTTATAGTATTTGAAGGTGCTCCAGGATTAACAGAAGAAGCTGAAGCAGAAGGACATCAATCAGAAAGAAAAGTTATCAAATCTTCAGGAAGTTCATCCGATTATTCTGACAGACCCCGCCGATCGGACAGTTATGGAGATAGACCACAAGGAGCCAGAAGATCATTCGGCGATAGAGGTTCTGACGGTGACGATAGAAGATCCGACTCAGGCAGAAGACCTGAGGGCGGAAGCGGAAGAAAATTTGGATTCAGCGATAGACCCGAAGGTGAAAGAAGATCGTTCGGCAATAGGAGTTCAGAAGGCGACGACAGAAGATCCGGTTTCCACAAACGTCCAGAAGGTGACAGAAAACCTTATGGGGACAGGAGATCTGATTCAGGTGGAAGACCTGAAAGTCCTAGAAGATCATTTAGCGATAGAAGTTCAGAAAATGAAGGAAGCTCAGACTCCGGCGAGAGACAAGAGGGCGGTAGAAGACCAGGATTCATCAAGAGACCTGAAGGTGGAAGGAAACCTTGGGTAGATAAAGGTGCTGATTCCGGTGATAGACCTGAAGGTGGCAGAAGACCATTTGGTGGTGGAAGACCCGACGGTGACCGAAGACCAGGATTTATCAAGAGACCTGAAGGCGGAAGAAAACCTTGGATAGATAAAGGTGCTGATTCCGGTGATAGACAAGAGGGTGGCAGAAGACCTTTTGGCGGAGGCAGACCTGAAGGTGGCGGAAGACCAGTAGGCAGATGGAATTCGGATAGTCCTTCTAGAGATAGAAGTGAAAATAGAGGCGAAGGCAGGGACTTCGACAGAAAACCCAGAGACTTCAAGCGTTCTGACGACAAGAAATTTGAAGGTAAAAAGCGAGATGATTGGGGAAGTAAAGATAAAGGATTCAAAAAACCTTTTAAAAAACATTCCAATGATGATCGTTCAGCTAAAAGAGGAAGTAAAGGCAGACCTCCAAAAAGGTAATGTTTGATGCTAAAAATATCCGGTAATATTGTTGATGTATTAAACCGCAGAATTTTCAAAGGTGAAATTTCTGTTGAAAATGGGATAATATCAGCAATATTACCAACGGAAACGTGTGACCCTCAGTATATTCTCCCAGGTTTAATAGATGCTCATATTCATATCGAAAGTTCAATGCTGGTTCCAACGGAATTTGCACGTATTGCAACTGTTCATGGAACAACAGCAACAGTTTCAGATCCACATGAGATAGCTAATGTTCTTGGCATTCCAGGAATAAGATTCATGATTGACAATGGAGACTCTGTACAATTCAAATTCAATTTTGGAGCACCATCCTGCGTCCCTGCCACTCAGTTTGAAACATCAGGAGCCGTATTGGATAGTACCTCCATATCCGAATTATTATCCGACCCCAGGATACTATATTTGAGTGAGATGATGAATTATCCCGGAGTAATCTATAATGTCCCATTTGTTATGGCTAAACTCAAGATTGCTCAGGATTTTAATAAACCAATTGATGGTCATGCTCCCGGGCTTCGGGGAGATGATCTTAAAAAGTATGTTAGCAGCGGCATTAGCACCGACCATGAATGTTTCAGTCTTGAAGAGGCTAAAGAAAAGATTTCACTTGGTATGAAGATTCTAATTAGGGAAGGTTCAGCCGCCAAGAATTTTGATGCTTTGCATAGTCTGATTCATAGCGACAATTCAATGGTGATGCTATGCTCTGACGATCTTCACCCGAACGATCTGCTAAAAGGACACATCAATCTAATCATTAAAAAGGCTCTCTCTCTTGATTATGATTTGATTGATATATTAACAACCTGTACGGTTAACCCCGTTAAACATTATGGATTAAATTCAGGCTTACTTCAGACAGGAGATGATGCCGATTTTGTCATAATCGATTCGCCTGAAGATTTTAATATTCAAAAGACTTACCTCAAAGGAGAATTAGTAGCTGAAGATGGAAAATCTCTCATAGTATCAATTCCTTTAACGCCAATAAATAATTTCAATATTTCCTCACTGAATGTTGAGAGTCTAAAAGTACCATTTGTTGGTGGCAAGACTAAAGTTATTGGAATAATTCCAGGTGAAATTATCACAGAATCGAACGAATATCAGTTGAATGCCGATAATGGATATCTGGTTCCTGATGCAGGTAGGGATATATTAAAATTAGCAGTGGTTAACAGATATTCAGAAGCGACTCCAGCAGTGGCTTTTGTAAAGGGTTTTGGCATCAAAAAGGGTGCTGTTGCAACTTCTGTTGCTCATGATTCCCATAATATTATCTGCATAGGTGTTGATGACCATTCAATGCAAACAGCTATCAATGAACTTACGAAAAATAAGGGCGGCATGGTAGTTTTTGATGGCTTAGAATTAGACTCTCTCCCCCTTCCCGTTGCAGGCTTAATGTCAACCAATATTTGCTCTGATGTTGCTCATAAATATGAAGAACTTGAAAAAAAGGCTCAATTACTAGGTTCTCAGCTTTATGCACCATTTATGACTCTGTCATTTCTATCACTGATCGTTATACCAAAATTGAAACTCAGCGATAAAGGTTTATTCGATGTCGAGAAATTTGAATTCACAAGTTTAAATTCCATATAAAAAAAGCCGGGAAAATCAATCCCCAGCTTTTCTTAATATCATTTTGCTGTTTTATTTCAATTTTAATTTCAGCATGTGTTTGATCAAATCATCAATTTCATTCTCATTTTTACTATCTCTTGGGTCAAGTAAATAATTATCTTTCTTGAATAGAAGAGATGGAGTGATTAATAATCTTAACTTAGAATACTTATTTGCTTCAAGTCTGTGTATCTGCTCAAGCTTCAGTTCCAGATTGGCTGTTACATTAGAATTATATGTGAAATTCTCGCCTACTCCTCCTGAATAAACAGTACCTTCGATGATTACAGAATACCTGTCAGTGGTTGCAAAATCCTTGAACGTACTATCTATAATATAATTAGCAAGTTCTGATGTGCTAAATCTGTGATATTCTAATTTAATCTTTTCAAACAAACCTGGAACTATATCTGTACTTAGTGTAAATACTGTGTTAGTACCATATTCCACAGTTAACAGATAAGGACCTGTTTTGAATTTAGTATGATCATTTCCCTCATGATTATCATCGAACATACGGTCTTCATTGTCAACTGTAACTTTGATTTCCTTGATTAAAATTCTTACCTTCTTAATAAATATAGAATCAACTGTTAATCCGTTAATTCCTGCATTCCCCTTATAAACGGAAGAAACTGAAGGATAGCCTTCAAATCCTGTTTCAATGCTCACGGTTGCCTGATTGTTTGGAGCTGTAGTAGTGTTGGAGCAGGAATTCAATCCTACAAATAATAAAACTATTGCTGATAATAAAAAGAACTTTTTCATAATAAACCTTATAAATGTGTTAACTAGCTTTATTACTAGATATGCTTTATTGACGTAAATGTTACAAAAAAAAATGCCCGTTTGATGCGCTTAAATCAAACGGGCTAGAGGCTGCTATGAAAACTTTTGCTTACAATGAGTACTACGATATCATTTCAGATAAGTTACAAATTATATTAATTTTTTTTGTTTTTCAATTTTATTAGTATTTATCCGACTCTATTTTTTTAAATGTTGTGATTAGGTATTTGAATGTTGAAAAGCATAAACAAGAGATTATTGCTGTACATTTTATTTTTATTTTTTTTATCTGTTTTTTCTTCCTCAGCTCAGAATAATGATTCAAAGCACTTTTTATGGCAGATTCAATCTCAGAAAGCCACAGTTTTTCTATTAGGATCCATTCATCTGGCTAAGGAAGAGTTGTATCCGTTAGATCCAATTATCACCGACTCATACGATAGTTCAGATTTTCTGGTTGTTGAAGTGGACATGAACAAGGCTAATCCTCTCGAAATAATGAAAAGAGCTACTTATCAAGATGGACAAACTCTGAAGTCCTCGCTCAAGCTCGAAGTTTTCAACAAGATGAAGGATGCTTTTGACAGTCTAAAAATGCCTGAAATACTCTACTCTAAGATGAAACCGTGGTTTGCGGTTATGACTCTTACAAATTTGAAATTAATGAAGGAAGGTTATAAAGCAGATTCAGGGATAGATATGTTCTTCATGAACTCTGCAACTAATTCAAAGAAGGAAGTTTTGGAGCTCGAGTCTGCTGACTTCCAGATTAATCTTATGGATTCAGTCCTTGGAAAATTTCAAAATGAGTTTGTATTATATACACTAACAGATTTGGACAGCAGTTCTGAAGCTGTTGATGGAATGTTTGAAATATGGGAAAAGGGAGACCAGCAAGCCTTAGAGGATAATATTTTGGAACAGTTCAAGCTTTTACCCAATGCTGAAGTTTTTATTAAAAAATTCCTTACTGAGAGAAATGAAAAGATGGCCGGAAAGATTAATGACTTCCTGCAAACAGATAAAACGTACTTTGTTGTTGTTGGAGCCGCTCATATCATTGGGAAAGATGGCATTTTAGATTTAATCGGGAAATCAAAAAAGTATTCAATTAAACAATTATAAAAAGATCAGGAGCAAATTAATGAATCTTAATGGTAAAATCGCATTTATATCCGGTGCATCTGCCGGTATAGGTAAAGCTATCGCAGAAACTTTTGCTGAAGCCGGTGCAAACCTTATTCTTTCGGCAAGAAGAATTGATAAACTCAAAGTTCTGGCCGAGGATTTACATTCAAAATTTGGTACAGAAACTCAATTAATAGAACTAGATGTCCGTAACTTCGATAAAGTCGAAGCAGCCATAAAAAATCTCAGATCGGCTTGGGCAAATATTGATATACTAGTCAACAATGCCGGCAAAGCAAAGGGATTGGACAAGATTCAGGGTGGTTTGCTGAGTGATTGGGAGGAAATGATTGATACGAATGTCAAAGGATTACTCTATTTGTCAAGATTGATTTTGCCGGGAATGGTTGAACGTGCATCGGGGCATGTAGTGAATATCGGATCAATAGCCGGACTTGAAGTCTATCCATCAGGAAATGTATATTGTGCCTCAAAGTTCGCAGTTCATGCTATTTCCAAAGGAATGGTAATCGATTTGAACGGGACAGGTGTCAAGGTGACAAACATAGCTCCGGGACTCGTTGAGACGGAATTCGCCGAGGTTCGATTCGATGGTGATAAATCACGTGCAGAGAAGGTATATCAGGGATACAAGCCACTTGAAGCTCAGGACATAGCTGATATAGCTCTCTTCGCAGTCACTAGAAAACATCATGTGCAGATTCAGGATATTCTAGTTACCCCATTAGATCAGGCAACAGCAACAATAGTTAATAAAAAGCAATAAGCAGATTATGGAAGTATAAATTTAATTTTATTAATCCGGCAAAATTCCTTATTTTTGAAGTCTTGATTCAACCTTTGATTCAACACTAGCTGGTTCTTTAATGGAGAGGTGGCCGAGTGGCTGAAGGCACCGGTTTGCTAAACCGACGTAGGGGTTAAACTCTACCGCGAGTTCGAATCTCGCCCTCTCCGCCAAAGTCAAGACAATTCCCTTGTAAATCAACAACTTACAAGGGTTTTTTATTTTTACATTACACATTACATACACGATTCTCATCCAAACAATCTCAGAAATGAAAAAAAATATTAGCATTTTTTTTGTTCTTATTTTAGCTTTCTCCCCTTGCTGGTGGTCTTGCAGACAAACAGGGAAACATTATCCTCATACTGTTCGCTAATCATCTCCAGTAGTCCGAGAGACTTCAATTTAAGGCAATGGCGATACCATACTGACATCATAGCAGCAGGTGCCGGAATTTATTCACTTTGATTGAAATACGTCAGTATTTCAATTTCAAAAATGCTCACTCCCCCTCCACATTCTTGATTTCGTCCTCGGTGAGTCCGTACAGTTCATAGACCATCGTATCTATCTTATTGTCGGTTTGTTCTATGAGGGTTTTAAGTTCAATAGCTTTGACTTTTTCACGGTCGAATAATTCCTTTATGTCAAACTTTTGAGTTGTATTCAGTTTTACTTTAGCTTTTTCGAATTCTTTGATAAATTCATCGAAGCTGAGCGTGTACCAGTCCTGAAGCTTGGTTGATGGCTTAGCTATACCATATTGTCCGCAAATAAACTCAAGATAAGTCTTCCGTATTTTCTGTAACTCTTTATTCTTTTCGAGCATGATATCTGCAATTGCGATGAAGGGCTGTTGAGCTTCAGGAGAAATATTTGGGATGGGGAGTTTTCTAACATCATCAACTAATATTTTGGGTATAGATGTAATCGCATTCGCTTTTGGATTAACATTTAAATGATACCAAGTGTATAGTTTTGAATTAATAAAGCTCAAAACAAATTTTAATGTTTCAATGTTATTCTCAGGATGAATAATGTTAATTATTGATGGACTATTGTAATATTCTTGGTCGGTATATACTCCAGAAATCTTATAGACACTTCCCCGAGTAATTTCCATTATCAAAACTCTTGGATTTGTAAAAAATTTTTCATCTCTAGGTGCTGCGAGCCATTTCCCATAACTAATCCAAGTTTTACCATTCCAATCTAATAAGTATCTTGAAATATCACCACCTTGAATTTCTTTCTTATAAGTTTCATTTTTCCTATTATCAGAATGCCAAATTCTATTCTTGATTGTAAATTCATCGTGTCCTCTGTATTTATCATAAGGAATTAGTCCTTGCGATATTTTACAAAAGGAACCTAATGCAACAGAACTTGCCCTTATTTTTTGCAATAAGAGAATATCAACTTGAGTCAATTTCAAATTAATAGATAAATTATCTGAATTTAGAATATATTCAATTTTTAGAATATTTTCTTTTAGTATTATACTATCTTTTATTTTTCCAACAAAAAAGTCTTGTGGTCTATGTATATTATTAATTATCAATATCACGGTATCTAAATCAGCACTTTCAAATACTTTTTGTGGCAAATTTATTATACTCTGAATATTTAATTTTAAAATAATTTCTCTTAATAGAAAATGTTGTTGAATTGTTAAAAATGTATATGGTACAATAAACCCTAAATAGCCATTTAATTTTAACAATGAAATCGCTTTTTCTAGAAATAATGAATATGAATCAAGTTTATAAAAAGCAGTTATATAATATTTATTAAAATATTCTTGATCATCCCTTGATAACTCTGCTCCATAAGGTGGATTCCCAATCACAACATCAAAACCATGCTTTTCATATCCTTTGCTGCCGGGACTGTAGGAATAAGATGGCTCTCCTATTGCAGAGGTATCTTCGTTTGATTGTACTGCATCGTATGTTATAGTTGGTTCTTGCAATTTTCTGGATTTAATTTCTTCCAAAGTAACATGCTGAAATTCGTTTTCTTTTTTATTTTCTGAATAATCACGATAACCCGGGAATACATTTGGAAACTCTTTGAACCAGTTGAAGGCTTTGTCGCCAGCAACAGCAGGATCATCAATGAGCGAGTTACCACATTTGATGTTATCGTCTAGTGCTGTAAGTTCAGAATGTCTGTTCGCAGTCTTAATCCAAAGTGAAAGCTTAGTTATCTCGACTGATTCATTGTTCAGGTCAACACCGAAAAGATTATTAACGAGAATGTGTTTATCAAGTCCAAAGGCTGAATACTGACCGCCCAAAAGTTCGGCAATTTTGTCATTTACCCTCTGACCTTCAGCATAAAGGAAATTGAAAGCTTGATTGAGAAAAGCACCGGAACCGCAAGCAGGATCGAGAACTTTGATGTTCATCAGCTTTTCTTTGTATGCTTCCCAGAATTCCAGATGTTTTTTACTATCAGATTTGCTGATGTCTTTTGGATTGGCTGGATTGCTCTGTAGCTCTGGCAGTTCGTAGAATCCCAGTTCTTTTTTTCGATCCTCTAGCCAGCCACCTACGGCATTTTCGACAATGTACTTTGTGATATATTCTGGTGTGTAGTAGATACCGTCTTTTTTGCGTTTACTTGTCTTCTTGTCAAATTCCTTGCCCTCGAATGAGTTCTTCATCTCTTCGAGATCGTTGATAGACTGCTCGAAAATATGACCGAGAATGTTCACATCGACATCGGTTTCGAAATCATAATCAGTCAGACCAGCGAGCGATTCAAGGATACTGTCTTTGATTGTCAGACTATCGAGTTCTGGATCAGAAGCGAACAGACCGCCATTGAATTTATTGATATTATGAGGCGGAGAACCAACGTCGATAGCATGGAAGAGACCTTTTAGCTCGTTCCAGATTTTCGTATCGGAGAACGAGAAAGACTTTTTTCCAGAATCGATTATGCTCTTAAATACCTTTTCAGGCAGAAGCCTGTTGTCCTCGCAGAAGCTAACAAAAATAAATCTATCGAGGAATTTCTGAGTTTTTTCCAAAAGGAAAAGGTCTGGTCTATTGGGATTATGCTCTTTGAGATGCTCGAATAGCTTAACTCTGGCTTGTTTGAATTCAGAATAGAACTGTTTTGAGATGTTTACTTCTTCGGCTTCATTCTTTGCGAACAAAATATCAATGTTGCTATCGCCAACTTTAGCTATTAAATTGTCAATCGAAAGCAGGAAATAAAATCTGCGGAAATGTTCCCAGATTTTCAATTGAGAGATATTGAACACTTCGTATTCGGTTGACGAAGAATGATGATAAAGGCGAATTTCGATAAAGTTAGATACGATAACCCATTTACATGACTTGCCGATCTTGTGTTGATAACTGAAAGCCTGTTCAATGGGAGTTCTTGTGTCATTGTGGCGATTTTGGCGTTCATCCAGGTTTGTTTTCCCATCTTTCAGCTCTATCACAGCTTTAACATCAGTAGAAGTCTGTGAAAAGAAACCGAGAGATCCATCAGCAAACTTCCCGTCGATATTTGTAACCTGTTCCTGATTGAGATTCCACTGTAGAGGATTATCGAGAGGACTAGCATAGCCAAGAACAACTGAGAAAATATCATTAAGAAACGAACCTTGAATGGATGTTTCCTTAGTCTGATAAATAGTGCCGGAACTAATGAATTCGCACCATTTACTGATTATCTTCATTTTGCCATCGAAGTCAGGAATATCAGACTGATTCATCTTAGAAACAAGATAATCCAGGTTCTTTTTATTGAATATGTGCTTACTAATGTTTGGCATAACGGATTTTCTCAGTATAGTGTCTTCAAACAGAACATCTGGAATTTAAAAATTGCAATATAACAAAGAAGATGAAATATTGTGGCATTTAATTATTCATTTTAGATCATTTCGACATTATTTACTTAATTCTCGACAATATTGTCGTTTTGGAATTCATTAAACAACATCAAAATTCATGTAATACATTGTGAATAAAGCACATACGAAGTTGGCACGAATAATGAATATCATTAATTGGCGCCGAAATTATAAGTAAATTTTTAATGGTATTTTGAAAGGACATATTATGAAAAAGTACATTGGATTCTTTACAGTTGTTTTACTTGCAGCTACATTGTTGGTAAGTGAAGCATTTGCACAGCCACCCGGAAAAGGTAAAATGGGCGGAACAAGAGGCTCAAGATTCGTCGATGCAAATAATGATGGTGTATGCGACAATAACACAACAGGTCAACCATGTGGAGGACTAGGCAACAAAGGCTTGACAAGACCAAATTTTGTTGATGCAAATGGCGATGGTATTTGCGACAATAATACTACAGGTCAAAAAGGTTCAGGAATGCGCAATCATGGTCAGAACAAACCAAACTTTGTTGATGCAAATGGCGATGGAGTTTGTGACAATAATCCAACAGGTACCCCTGGTACAGGTTTAGGCAATCGTGGTAAAACACGTCCAAACTTTATTGATGCAGACGGCGATGGTGTATGCGATCGTTATATAAAACCATAATCTTGATTTATAAATCAATAGGGGGTAATTTAACCCCCATTGATTTTTTTTCTAATAAAGGACGGAAATTAAATTGAAAAAAAGAATAATCACTCTGGTTGTGCTTGCAGGTATTTTATTAAATTTTAATAATTCATCAGCTACATGGAAGAATACAATAGGATTATCTAACTATTATGATGAAAATCCTTACCATTATAATTCGGCAGTTCCTCTTAATTTCAGCAGTACAACTATCAACTCAGAATATGTTTCTGATAGTACGGGATTAAGTTTAGGATATTCCGGAGCATACTCTCTTGTTCCTCAGCTATCCAATACGCAATTGACTGATAATTCGCTTAATCTGACAATCCCATACTACTATGGTGATTTCAATAATCTTTTAGTATCAGCTTCCTATGGTTTGAAGTACAATAGCGGTGATTATGGTATTTATAATAACAATCAGTTTGGTGTTACATCCTTAATTAATCAATATCTATCCGAAACTTCCATTCTAAGAGCAGGTTACAAAGGAACTTACAAAAATTACTATAATAATATTGATTTTTCGTTTACAGAACACATGCTTTTTGTGGGCTATAAAACATACTTTGAAACATTCACTAGCATTAATGCTGAACTCGATTATGGATACAAGAACCTTTCAAATAATATCATCAACTTAGGTGGCAAAGGTAAGGGAATGAGTAGTTCTGATAATTCTCAAAGTCTGGGACAGATTGTTGCTAATATTAAAATTGGACAATCATTAGCCGAAAAGACAGGACTCAGTTTGTTATATTCTCAAAGTTGGAATACAAGTTCTTCTTATACTTCAATTATGAATACAAATCCTGACTTGATATTTGAAAAAGAAATATATGATGATCCATACAGTTTCGAAAGCAGAGATTTAAGCATTACATTGACACAATACTTACCTTGGAATTTGAAAATTCAGGGATACGGATTCTATTCAAATAAAAACTATGAATATAGTTTTGACTTTTCAAATGATCTGTCACTCGATAAAAGGAAAGATTATAGCAAAGGTGCAGGAATAAATATTGAAATGAGTTTTAATGATACCATACTGATTTTTAAAAATAGTAAATTGATACTTAATTATTTATATCTTGCTAATACCTCTAACAGTGATGTATTCAATTACCGATCAAATGCGGTTAATATCGGAGTCAAACTAGGTTTTTAAA
Organism: uncultured Ignavibacteria bacterium; assembly: GCA_903862655.1. GTDB lineage: Bacteria > Bacteroidota > Ignavibacteria > Kapaibacteriales > UBA2268 > CAIOZA01. Next base: position 7,013 of record CAIOZA010000011.1, on the reverse strand, counting down.
AGAAGGCAATTATACTAATCTAAACTTCCAGATGCAATAATCATCATTATTACTGATATTTGCAGGACAAGACATACACTTAGTTTGAATTCTTGAAACAATTGTTTTGGCAAATAAACTATATTCAACAATGCCCACAGAATCACATGGAAAATCATTCATACCCTTATTTCTTCGAGCAGACTGAACTCTACAAATCTAACATAATAAAGCAAAGTATTATATTAAAAGTTTTATTTATTACAAGAAACGAAAAAACGAAAAGTTCTGACAAAATTTAAAATATTTATGCTCTGAGGAACTTAATTTCAACTAAAATTCGGGAATGTCTGTCTCTATTTTGAAAAATGAAATAATTAATGCGTTGTTCTAATTACTGTATTTCTGTGTTAGCTTTAATAATGTATCTTTCTGATGGATTCTGATAATCCCGGAATAAAAATTTCCAACTTCTATAGAATTTTTATTAAATAATTTAAAGTAATGGATACTATTAATAATTCTATTCATCCCGATATTAACCAGATAAAAGGGTTAAGCCAAAGCGAAGCCGAAAACGCCCATAATAAGTATGGATACAATGAGGTTCTTGAAAAAAAAGCGAATCCATTACTTTTATTCTTTGGGAAATTTTGGGGTCTCTCGGCTTGGATGCTCGAAGTAATAATAATTCTTTCATTGTTATTGCACAGGCATTCTGATGCTTATATCGTTCTGGGTTTACTTTTTTTTAATGCAATTATTGGATTTCTACAGGAACATAATGCTGCAAAAGCCGTTGAGGCATTGAAGAAAAAATTACAAATAAATGTAAAATTATTCAGAGATGGGGTTTGGAGTTCATTAGCAGCACGGGAATTAGTTGCGGGCGATATTATTCGAATTAGGAAAGGAGATTTTGTACCCGCAGATGTAAAGATTATTGAGGGTGATATAAGCATTGACCAATCTGCACTAACCGGAGAATCGCTCGAAACAGAAAAGAAACCTGACGAATCTATTTATTCCGGTTCAATTGTGACAAAAGGCGAGGCAACTGGTATAGTAACCCTAATTGGTTCCGATACCAAATTTGGCAAAACGATAGAATTGGTGAAAACAGCAAAACCGAAATCGCATATTGATGAAGTTGTATCGAAGGTTGTAAAATGGCTTCTGCTGATTGTTGTCAGCTTATTGGCATTGGCAGTTATTGTTTCCTTCATAAATGGAATTAATATATTAGAAATTTTGCCTTTGTTGCTTGTGTTACTGCTTGGAGCTATTCCTGTTGCTTTATCAGCAATGTTTACTGTCAGTATGGCATTAGCTTCAAAAGAATTAGTTAAGCAGGGAGTTTTGATTACTCGGCTGAACGCTCCCGATGATGCAGCAAGCATGGATATTTTGTGTGTCGATAAAACCGGCACACTTACGATGAACAAACTTACCGTAGCGAATTTATTGCCAGCCAAAGATTTTACTGAAAATGATGTATTGCTTTTCGGTGCTCTGGCATCGCAGGAAGCTAATCACGATTCAATTGATATGGCTTTTATTACATCAGCAAAGCAGAAAAATATTCTAAATAATTCCTTCGTACAGAAATCATTTATTCCGTTTGATGCACAGACCCGGAAAACAGAAGCAACAATACAAAATGGGAACGAAGAATTTAAAGTGATGAAAGGCTCGTTTAACGTAATTTCGCAAGTATGCGGACTGGATGAAAAATCTGTTGCCGATTGGGAAGTAAAAATTAATGATTTTGCAAAAGAAGGTTACAGAACATTGGCAATCGCAAAAGGAAAAGTAAATGACAAACCCGGTTTCGTAGGATTAGTTGCATTGCATGACCCTCCAAGAAACGATTCTAAAAAACTAATCAACGAACTTAAAGATTTAGGAGTTTCGGTCAAAATGCTCACAGGTGACGCACTTCCGATAGCAGTTGAAATTGCAAAAGCTGTGGAAATAGGTGGCGAGATAGTACAGGCAACCGAATTAAGAAAAGTTGCAAAAGAAAATATAATTGAATTATTGGAAAAAAGCAACGGTTTTGCAGAGGTTTACCCTGAAGATAAATATAACATCGTAAAAGCATTTCAGGACAATGGACATGTAATAGGAATGACCGGCGATGGTGTCAATGATGCTCCGGCATTGAAACAGGCTGAAGTTGGAATTGCTGTCAGCAATGCAACCGATGTGGCTAAAGGATCTGCCAGTATCGTATTAACCGAGGAAGGTTTATCAAACATACTCAGCCCGGTAAAAGTAGGGCGTATGATGTTTGAGCGCATAAACACATGGATACTCAACAAGATTGCACGAACAATATTAAAAACCTGTTTTGTGATATTTGCATTTCTTATACTCGGCAAATTTGTCATGACCGCATCGGCACTATTATTAATGATATTTATGACTGATTTCGTGAAAATATCACTATCCACCGATAATGTCAAATGGTCGGATAAACCGGCAAGATGGAACATCAATGCACTGGCAAAAATAGGAATAGTAATAGGCTTATTAATGACCATAGAGGCATTCGGACTGCTTTATATAGGCTTATATCAATTCAATTTAATTGCAGATTACGCATCACTCAATACTTTCTGTTTCGAGATACTACTCTTTTTCGCACTTTTTTCAATATTTGTAGTCCGGGAGAAAAATCATTTCTGGCACTCTGCGCCAAGCAAAACATTACTACTCATAATCCTTGCCGATTTAATTTTGGGGATAATCCTTTCAACCTTCGGACTGTTGGGATTAAAAGCGATACCAATGACACTAACCATAATTGTAATTATTTACACATTATTCTGCTCATTCGTAATAAATGATTATATCAAGTTTGTATTACTAAAGAAGTGGACAACAGATAACTAAAAAAATAAATTTCTAGAAAACCCAAAATAATAAAGAGTTAATCATAATTCATTAAAGCCTTTGGTACATCCAAATATTTTTGCATTGGGAGTAATCAAATTAATCTTTCAAACTAAATTTCCATATGCAATAATAATCATCATTATTGATATTTGGTGGGCAAGAAATGCACTTAGTTTGAATTCTGGAGTCTATAGTTTCAGCGAATAAACTATATTCAACAATTCCAACAGAATCACATGGAAAATCATCTAAACCTTTCTTTCTTCTAGCAGATTGAACGCGACAAGTCTTAACATAATAAAGTAATGTGTTATCGTCAGGTATTTCAATTTTATCTTCATTTATCGTAGAATATAGCCTGAATTTCAAAGATTTTGCAAGACCAGCAATACCTGAGTTTTCACCCAATTCGAGAAAATCAATTAATCTTTTAGCTTCAACAATAGTAAATTTTCTCCAGGATTCTCTGTCAATATCAATTGCTTCCTGCATTCCATGTTTTTCTTCAATGGAAAGAAACCAGCATCCATCATGTGCAAGCCAGTTCTTAGCGTAGATTTGCAGTAATTGATGTAGTTCTTCTTTGTTTAAATCCTGTATAGATTGAGCTGATTTCATTTTGATTTTAAATAAATATTACTTTTTTACTTTACAATTTTGATTCTTCTTTTTCCAACCAAGCCCCATACCTTTACATCTATTATCATTGATTCCATCGCCATCTTTATCAATAAACGTATCTTTCATTCGGCACATTCCATTTCTTTTTCCCCATTGCTTGCCTCTGCATGAATCATTATTACTACAGGAATCATTAGAGATTGCCAGAGACTGCGACGAATCAGATGATAGCTTTACTACATCAGTTTTTTTTAATGAATTTTTGCTTTTCTTAGCTGTCTGAGCATCAATAGAAATGATCATTACTAATAATAAGCCAAATAAGATAATTATCTTTTTCATAGTGGTATTAAACTAAATTTTATACTTTGTCATTTTGTATCTGAGTGTTCTTTCCGAAATATTCAGCAATTCTGCAGCTTTTACCTGGTTGCCTCCAGTTTGCTTGAGAGCTTTGCCGATCATAGATTTTTCTAACTGTTCAACACAAAGATTCATATCACCTAATTCAATATTGGTATTGTTCTTACCATTTAATTCGAAATATTCTGGTTCAGATATTGAATTAGGCAAGTCATTCAGAGATAAAACAGTATTACGTGTTAAAACGACTGCTCTTTGAATAATATTCTCCAATTCTCTAACATTGCCTGGATAATCATACTTCATAAGTGCATTAAGGGCTTCCTTGGAAATTGACTTAACAATCTTCCCGTTTTGAGACGAATACTTTTCAAGAAAATGATTGATAAGTGGGGGAATATCAATTTTTCTGCTTCTTAAAGAAGGAATTTGAATCTGTACAACATTAAACCGATAATAAAGATCCTCTCTGAATTCATTATTTCTGATCATTTCTTCGAGGTTCCTATTTGTCGCCGTTACAATTCTAACATCGAGATTCAATGTTTTGTTGCCACCCAATCTTTCAATCTGTCCGAATTGGATAGCTCTTAATAGCTTAACCTGAACAGCTGGAGGAATATCACCTACTTCATCGATAAATAATGTTCCTTTATCGGCTAATTCAAATTTCCCGATTCTTTGTTTGTCAGCACCAGTGAAAGCTCCTCGTTCATGACCAAATAATTCGCTTTCGAACAGTGTATCGGGCATGGCAGCACAATTTACAGTGACGAATGGCTTGTCTTTTCTATCGCTAGTAAAGTGTATTGCTTTTGCAATAAGTTCCTTACCCGTTCCGCTTTCACCTCTGATAAGAACAGTTGCCTTAGAATCAGCAACCCTTCCGGCTAAATTTATAATAGATTCCATTTCTCCGCTGCTGGAAACAATCGAATCGAAAGAGAACTTTTCTACAAGCTGCTCTCTTAATTGTCTATTCTCAGATTTTAAATTAGATAGTTCTTTAACTTTTTCGATTGTGAACAGAAGTTCTTCAAGTTCAATTGGCTTCAGGAGGTAATCAAATGCTCCCAGCTTCATTAAATTAACTGCATCTTCAATTGTACCAAATGCAGTCATAATAACTACCGGAATAAGTGGATTCGATGATTTTACTTCTTTTAGAACGTCAAGTCCGGTCTTACCCTTTAGTTTGAAATCAGTAATAACTAAATCGATTAGATTCTCCTTAAAAAGAATTTTTGCTTGATCATAAGAAGAAGCAGGATATACTGTATATCCTTTCTTCTGAAGAAATCCTTTTATTGGCTCTCTCTGAGATTCTTCGTCGTCAACCAGTAAAATAGAAAAGTTCATTTTATCGCTAGAATATATTTTCAATGTAAATAATATAACAAAAATAGCAAAAATTTAGATGAAACGATTATCTGTAAAAAATATAACAGCCAGAGATTGAATCCGGCTGTCTGACAAAGCATCTATAAATTAATTTCAAGGTTACTTGATGACAACCAGTTGTTTTGTTTCAACCTTACCACCAACATAAACACTATAGAAATAATTACCAGGATTTAAACCTGCTACATTTAAATCAACATCATGATCGCCGATAGCTAAACTGCCTTCAAAAATGTCTTTAACTTTATTTCCTAATTTATCAGATAATATTATTTTGACAACATCAGCTGATTTAAGATTGAAAGATATTTTTGTAGTGCCATTAACCGGATTGGGAACATTTTGATTTAAAGTAAAAGATGAAACTGTATTGGTTGCGTTATTTTGATTCATTCTACAGCCATTTCCACAATTTCCTTTACCTTTTCCTTGACCATTACCCATACCTTTGCCAGTTCCGTCGCAAGCACCTAGACCTGTGCAATTATCGCATTTGCCATCAGCATTAGCATCAATAAAATTGTCACATTTACCATCTCCATTGGCGTCAATAAATTTTCCACATTTATGTTGACCTTGTCCTTTACCAGATCCATTGCAAGAACCTAGACCTGAGCAGTTATCGCATTTGCCGTCGCCATTAGCATCAACGAAATTATCACATTTACTATCTCCGTTAGCATCTACAAATTTAGTACAGCCATTTTTACAATTTCCATGACCCTTTCCATTTTGTGCGTTTGTTATAGCCGTGAGAACAAAAATTGAAACTATTGCTATTATCAAACTTAATCTGAAATATTTTTTCATGAGATCCTCCAATTATTTATAATATATTTTTTCTACAATTATATATTATTCAACTTGCATGCCAATATGTTAACATATTGATAAATAAAGAAATAGAATAGTTCAGAGAGAGCTCAACAGAGAAAAAATCGACAATTATGTCGACAAATAGTTGAATTATGTCGAACCAATGAATTTAAATAGGTAAACTAATTAAAACATTTGTACCATGATTAACATCACTTTCGATGTTAATCTGACCATTGTGTTCACTTATTATCTGATGAACTATACTCAAGCCCAGACCGTTGCCTGATGATTTAGTTGTAAAGTACAGATTAAATATTTTTGATAGAATTTCATGAGGAATACCAGCACCATTATCGGCTATCATTACCTGCAGACTGTTTGCTGTCCTTTGAGTTGAAACTGTAATGTGACCACCGTTGTCAAAAGATTCTATAGAATTTCTTAAAAGATTGATCAGTACTTGTCTGAATTTTTCTATATCAATTTGAATGTCAATAGATTTCTCAAATTCTCTATTTATGACAATATTTTGTTGTCTGGCTTCTGATTCAATTATCAATATACTATCTTCAATCACAGTATTGATATTGCATAATTCTTTATGAAGCTTTGCTGGTCTTGCATATTCCAGAAACTGTTTAATAATATTATTCACTCTATTAACTTCAGATCGGACTATTGAGATTAATTTCATGTATTCATCTTTATCACTCTTAGGCTCAAATTCGGTCTGAATCCTCTGGGCAATTACATTGATAGAGTTTAAAGGATTACGAATTTCGTGAGCCACACCGGCTGCGAGTTCACCCATTGCAAATAATTTTTCTCTCCTTTCCAACTGAATCTGAATGTTTTTCCTTTCAGTAACATCCTTAACGATAGCAATAGTAATGTCAATAAAATCATTATTTTCAACAATAAATGATGTA
>CAIOZA010000010.1 GCA_903862655.1 uncultured Ignavibacteria bacterium | reverse complement strand
CTCACATTTTACTGTAAGGCTTTGATTTATTTGGAGCTGGAGATGGGACTCGAACCCGCGACCGGCTGATTACAAATCATTCGCAGCATTGTCCATAGACATCCATACAAGTCTATATTATGATTATTAATCATATATTTACGATATTAATAGGTAATCTATCGTCCACGACAGTCCTCTAATATCCATTGACAACCCGATTCCTTACTGGGATTATAACTGGGACTAATTTAATCCCAGTTATAATCAGCAGGTCGTCATGAAAACAATCAAAAGCAGCGTTACCGAAATCAAGCAGATACTTCTTGATTCATACAAAGGCAAGTCAACTCCAGACACAATTTACCAAATCAAAGAAAAATCACGAGGTCGCGGACTAGGTATTTTTGTCGTCAAAGTTCTTCAGAATGGAGATATTGATTTTTACTTTCAATATTTTGTTGATGGCAAGTCAAAATCAAAGAAGATTGGTAGGTACGGCACCACTCAAGGCCGGTTGACACTGGCAAAAGCAAAAGCCGAGTTTCGTGAGTTGTCGGCAACTTACAGCTCAGGTATTGACCCCAAAGTTCAAGAGCAAGAGATTGCTCAAAAATTGTTAGATGAGCAACGCGTTCAGAATGAGATTGAGCAACAGAAGCAAATGCAGGGTAGTATCGGTCAGTTATCAGATTTTTATCTTGCTCATTTGAAGCAAGAAAAGGGAGAAACCCACTTTTGCAATGTTCAAAAGGCATTTAAAAAAGACTTGGTTATGATTGACCCCGCCACAAAAGCAAGCGATATTACAAAAACTGATATTATTCGAATATTACATGCCATCACAGAACGTGGTTCTTTGGTAATGGCGAATCGCATGAGAGCTTATCTTTCTGCAATGTTCCAATATGGTATATTCTTTGACAATTCAGTTGAAGCGGTAACAAAGCAAACACAGTTTTTTATTCAGATGAATCCGGTGCTTGCGGTACAGAAGATTATCAAGAACGAAAAGAAGGGTGAGCGATCATTGACTGAAGAGGAAGTAAGGCTGTTTTGGTACGCACTGGACAAAAGTGGAATGTCCATTTTTAGGATCAATGTGTTCAAATTGATGCTTCTTACCGGTTCTCGTGTTGAAGAGATGGCAAGCTTACGCTGGAATGAAATTGATTATGCTGAAAAAACAATTACTTTGGCATCAGGGCGCACCAAAAATAAGCTGGTGCATATTATTCCATTAAATGAAATTGCATTTGACATTATTAAAAACAATCCAAAGCAACATGACGTGTATTTGTTTCCAGCAGACAGCAATATAGAGCCACTTCAAGTGGATGGTTTCAGCAAGGCTATTAGCAGGTTATTAAAAAGGACTACAATTGAAAAGTTTGTACCCAGAGATTTGCGAAGAACGTTTAAAACCCTAACGGGCAAAGCAGGTATTTCAAAAGAAATTAGGGACAGGTTGCAAAATCACGCGTTGCAAGATGTATCAAGCCAGCATTATGACCGATATGACTACCTGAAAGAAAAGCGTGTGGCTATGGACATTTGGAATGACTATTTAGCCAACATTTTAAATTAACTTGTATTTTGGAAAAAATGGAAAAAATCACATATAGAACAAAAAAATATCTGCCAATCAAACTTGCTTTGGCCTATCTTAATAATGATTTAATTGCAATTAGTAAAATACAATCTTGTTATGTAGATTATTCTGGATGGATCAAGTCGATACAGGGAATTGAAACGAATGATATTCGTATAGAAACTTTTGCATCAGTAAAAGAGACATCTTTACCAAGCATTTTCTCCAATCTAAAAAATAACGGAGATAGTGTTGATCTGGAATTGATTGAAGATGATAAAGATAATGATGGACTATTTCCTGAAGATTATAGAGACAAATATCCGGTGCCTTTTGAATTTGAGGCCAAAACTACAATTGATAACATTTATGTCAAAAAAAGAGATGTTTATCAAATTGAAACGCGATGGAACTTAAATACATTGGATAGCGTGCTAGATACAGAGTTTCCACAAGAATATGATGGTGAAGAAATTGAAGGCAATCCAGTAATAGAAGTTGACGACGACAAAAAGCCAGATGGTCGTAAAACTAGACATGAAATAAAAAGAGAAGATATTTTTGGCGCACTCTTTGCATTAGTGATATACAAGTATAATGAATGCAAAGATTCCAATGGAAAAGTAACAGCAATTCATATTGCGAATACCCTTAATAAATACGCATTTCTTTTTTGGCCAGAAAGACAAACTACTGCTGATGAAGATAATGATTTACCGTTGAAGGTAGATACAATAAAAGGTTATATAAGTCATTATTTAAAAAAAGTACCTAAAGACGAACTCAAGAAAATAATCGATTTGGATGAGAAATAGCACAAGAATATGATTACAAAATATTCAATCAAACATGGGCAGATGGGCGGGCAGGGCAGCTATTTTGTTAGCTTTGGAAGTGTGACTACATGCTTGAGCATCCCCATAGTTTTATAACTGCTGGGATTCAATATTATGCTGCCCTGCCTGCCCATCTGCCCACAACTTTTATAAATTAAGCATATAAAAATAACTATCTAATAATTAATATTATACCAAT
>CAIOZA010000009.1 GCA_903862655.1 uncultured Ignavibacteria bacterium | reverse complement strand
CTGATTTTGGTACGCAAATAAATCTATTTTTTGGATCAGCATTGATCAATCTTAATTGCCACTGATCAGGGGCTTGCTTTGCTCCTACAGCTTGTTTAGGGCTGGACTTAGTATCAGTATGACTCTTCAGGTTAAATTCCTTGCTTATCCATTTAACGGCGTCTGTAATGTTATATCCGAGTGACTGAATGACTAATTCAGGACCATTAAAACTAATTCCGCATCCATGACATTTGCCACCGGCAGGAGATAATTGAAGGCTAGGTTTCATATCACCATTATTGTGTGCAGAAGTATTGGGGCAATGATAATTACCTCCTCTCCCTTTGTTGATTCCTAGCCTTGCTGCTATATCCAGACATGAGACCGATTTATAACCCTCACCGGACATCATTCATGCCTCCAGTAGAGATCCAAACCTGTATCCAAGCAATAAGCAATAAATCCATCTAAAGTTTCCGGGTCTGGCATTTTATTATCGTAATTCCATTTGTTTTTATTTGAAGCAAGATAGTAAGAATAGCAAATATTACTGGATAGAAGTGCTTTTTGTCTTTTGGATATTGGACTTCTATATTCCCATTTATCCCATTTGTAATGATCCCATCCAATAAATAGATTTGATATTTTTTCTATATCAAAAACCTGATGGTAAAACTCATCTAGAGATGATCCTTTTAAAAGTCTTTCAGGAACATTGTGTTCGCCGATTGTTAGCAGCTTGCTATAACACATTACTTTTAAAGGAGCCAGTACAGCTTTTCTATAAGAACGACTATTTTTATTGAATGGGCAAAATGTTACAAGAGATTTATTCCCATCAGCTACTTTATCTTGGTATTTGGCTTTTCTTTTACATTTCTTTTTGCAGTGTTCCATATTAAAACCCCTTCCTTTCGATCTTCTTAAGGGCTTCAAATATTTCATTTCTTTTGAAGTAAATCTTGTTAGAGATTCGATAGAATGGTAGTTTACCTGACTTTTTCCAAGAGAAGATAGTGACCTTGCTTACATTGAGAATCTTGGCGACCTCATTGATTTTAATTAACTGGTCATCCTGGATTGGGGGTTTGGCTGGACTGAACTTCTGTAGTTCGGACGATATGCTCTCGCTGATGACGCTCTTAAGATCGTCTAAGCTGATGCTTGTTAATAAAACTTGATTGTTCATAAATGCACTCCAAATAAAGTTAAACATTACTTGGATGCGAAATTATTCGAATTAAAAAAGATAGGCAGTAAGATTAGTAAGTCTTACTTATCTTACCTATCTTACTTGTCTAATTGATTAAGATAGTCAATTAGCTTATCAATTTTATTTGTTGGAAGGTTTGATGAACATAATTTGACAAATTCAAAGAAAGTTTCAGTTCCTGATTTTGCAGGTAAAGGTTTATTTAAATCTGATTTATTTTTATCATAATTACTCCTTTTCAGATTGAAAAAGATATCTACTATTTGAGTTATTTGAGTTTTATTTGATATGATATTGGCTTGTTTAGCATTTTCAAAAATTCTAGTTATATCAGTCGAATCAGAAATAACAAGAATCTTATTGGTACTAGAATAAATTAATTTATTTTCGGAATTTGAATTTGATAAATCTTTGTCATGTTCTATTAGTAATATTTTTTCTAATTTTTGTATTTCTAAGTCAATTTTCTTGTCATAGGAAACTTCCCAAATATCTTCTAATAAATTATTACCCCTTTGTTGTAAATAATCTGTTTTTTCTTCTATAAGAATTTTGAGTTTCTCGTTCACGTCTGGAATGAGTTCTAATTTATCTTGTAAATTTTTAAAATTATCAGTGGTTTCTATTAATTCGTTATTTTTCTCAATATCTTTAATTAATGATTTTTTAATATTATCTTGATTTTCTTTTATGTATTGTTCAATTACAGATATTTTTTTCTTAATATCATCTAAGAATTTATCCGAAATTTCTGTATGGTAATTATATGGATCTTCACCATTAATCATAGCTGACATTTGAAATCTTTTTTGAGTTTTTTTGATTTCTTCTTTTCTAAATTTATTTGATTTTAATTTGTATTCTTTTTCAATCCATTTTAAATAATTCAGTTGTTCAATTTCATCATCAATACTATAACAAAAATTTAGAATTTTATTAATATCGTAGTCGAATGATTCATATTCATTTTTCATAACGGTTGCCTTTATTTATAAAATTATTATTATATATTAAAAAAGCCCTTTTAAGAGGGCTTTTAATCAATTCAATTAATTTTCTCTCTTAGATGATTAACTTTATATCAAGATTATTTGTATAATTTTTATACTTTACACTAATACTAATTTACAAATATATTCTCAATAATGCTTTTACTCTCAGAATTATTTTTCTTGAAATATTGATTAACCATCTTATCCGTTCCATGACCAGTAAACGATTTGACAACTTGCTGATTAACACCGTCATAACTAGCTAGTGAAACAAATGTTCTTCTTGCTGTGTGAGTTGTAATCAGTTCATATTTCATTAATTGTTTTTCTTCTTTCTTAGAACCATAATATTTTGTAGTTGTGATTAAATCATTCAATTCAGCTTTTTCACCCATATCTTTTAAATACTGATTCATTTTCTGGTTTGTAATTATCGGTAATTCCATATTATATTTATTCAAAATATCAATTGCCGGTTGTATCAATGGAATTTCAATAATTTTCTTTGTTTTGGTTTGTCTTAAATACCATGTATTATTCTTAACATCAGAACTTTTGTAATTCTGTAAATCTGAATATCTTTGACCAGTATATAAAAGGAACAGGAACAAATCCCTAACCTTATCTAGTTTGGAATCTAATTTATTACACTTTATTATTTTGCTTAAATCGGTTTTACTAAGTGCGATGTTATCGGTTTCAACTTGTTTGATATTTTTATAACTATCAAACCTATTATTCTTTGTGTATTCTCTTTCCAGTGACCATCTAAGAAATGATTTTACGAATTGCATATTCTTATGAATAGTATTATTGCTGATACCAATAGATAAAAAATGATTATGCAAACCATCAAAGAAACTTAAATCAAGACTATCAAAAGTAATTTTAACATTGTGTTTATCAGCATAATCCTTAATCTGTTTAAGAATAGTTTTAAACTTTGTAGTAGTCGCCTTGCTTACAATCTGTTTTCTTGAATCAATGAAGAAATTAAAGACTTCAAAAAAATCATTCTTAACTGAATCTTTTCTATATTCCCTGCTTAATTCGCGTTTAATATCATCAAAAGTAGAATCTTGATTATCAATGAGTGCAGACCTTACTATCCTTTTTACTTTTTCTTTTAAACCATCTAAATAATCATTGAATTCAGGGTGTCCAATATATGATTTCCTTGCTTCCTGTTTTTTTATATCCCAATATTCAGGTTTAATTCTTTCACCAGTATGAATGATGAAAGTATCACCTTTATTCCTTATATAAAGAAATATTGCTTTTTCTTTATTTGGACTCTTAGGATCATTATTTAAGTAAAAATTATATGATATATTCATATTAAACCTCGAAAATAACAATTAGGTTCAATTATTGGATACAATATAATAAATTACCTATACATTACATACAAATTTTCTTTATTTAACTTTATTCACTCTAATTTTTTTTATGAGATATAAAAGAAAAATTGAAATAAGTGCATGAAGACAATTAAGTTAAACAAACATAACACGTTGTTAATAAAAGAGTTACAAGAGTCGCCCTCTCCGCACCGTTTCTAACAAAAATCCTGTAAAACATTGTTTTACAGGATTTTTTTTTTGAATTGACTTGAGTCCTAAAATTCTTTATATCTTTACAAACTTCCCTACTATATCACCTAATCGAACAAAATACAGGCCTGAGCTTAATCCGCTTATATCAATATTCATCTGCTCAGTGCAGATGTAGCTTCCCATCTCAATGCCGATAATGGAATAAATGGTAAGTATATCTTCCTTTGTTGTGTTCTTGGTCGAGATTTCAAGTTCATTTGATATAATGTTTTGCGAGATTGTAAAATCTGGTGGACTGAATATCCGGATTCT
>CAIOZA010000008.1 GCA_903862655.1 uncultured Ignavibacteria bacterium | reverse complement strand
TATACGTAGCGGGCAAAGTGGATATCCAGCACGGCTAGGCCGGTCGAGTCAAAAACGGTGATATCTTCCCGTTTTGTTCGAGAATTATGAAGTATTTGCCGCTGGGTAGTGTGTTCAGCTGTGACTTGAGTGTGTAATCTCCGGCTTGCTTGTATTCATTCAGCATTACCAGTTGTTGCTTGCCTTCTGTGTTGTAACATCTGATTGCTACATTCCCCGGTTCGATCACTCCGAAGCTGATATTAATCTCACTATTCGTTATCATGTTTGATTCGAGTTTCAAATATTTTGGGGAAGTATCGCGGTAGAGGCGGACTCCTCCTGCCTTGCAGATGTCCTCGAGACAGAATCTACCCTGGAAAACTCTTGACACAACAGAATCGCAAGTGAATTTGAGATCCGAGAGAATCAGATCCGTGCAGACAGAATCTCCAAGAACAGCATCGAATAGAAGCACAATTGGCTGAGTTGGATTAGTTTTTAGACTTACGTTGAGAGTTTCGATTCCACCTTTGATTTCTCTTATTCCCGTAAAATTATTTGGCACAAGAAGACTGGCTCTGTAGGATAAACGAGCTGTGTAATCTGATATTCCACAGAAAATTACATTATTCTCAGATTCAGTGTGTATCTCTAACTGGACTTTATCACCGCTTTTCGCTCTGATCGTATCCATTTTAACAAATATGCTGTCTGGAATCGTACTTATGCTAACTTGATTTGTACTTGTACAACCATAGCTATCAGAGACGGTTAGCAGATATGGTCCGGGTAGGTTTACAGTTATTGATTGAGATGTGGCTCCGTTTGACCATTGATACTTCAATCCTGCTTCTGCACTCAGGACAATACTATCACAGGGACACATAGTAAGAGGCTTGTTATTTGTTATAGTAGCAAGTGGCGCAGAATATACATTGCATACAAGACTGTCAAAGTCTCGGCATCCCTTACTGTCGATAACTTCTATAAAGAAAGTAGTTTTAACAGGAACCGTTGCAATAGGGTTAGGTACATTCGGATTGTCGAGATAGATTGCCGGAGTCCATTTGTACTGAAATGGAGGGAATCCATCGAGAACCTTTACTCCAAGCTGAACAGGCTTACTTATGCAGGTAGATTTGCTACTATCGGCACATGCCTTAATTGTGCAGAACTCCTTAAATGATATATCGTCGATCATATAATCATTTCCGGCTTGCTGGTAGTTAATGTCGTAAAGTCTGATTAAAGCAGTATCGCTATTGCCTGAATTCCATACTATTTTATACGATAGCCAATTGCAGGATTCAATTGGGAAATATGCAATCTGGGGTATTGTGTCTTTATTGATTAATACCTGCATTACGGCTGGACGCGCAATATCGGCACTTGCATAAAAGAAAATTAATTCATAGTCCGTATTCTTTTTTATGCTTTGTACTTTTTGAGCCCAAACTAATGTGTCTGCTCCAAGTGCCCCATTAACAATCATCATCATTCCTGTTGAAGTTGTATGGTCATAGCAGGAATCGAAATTACTTGAATATAGCTTGGGGTTTGTACCTATCGCATAAGATCCTTCCCGATTCTTTAGGACTAAAGGGGAAAATCGTAATTGAGAACTAAAACCTGTGTCGCCTAGCTCAAAATCACCATTAAAGATTAGCTCCAGAGGCTTATTCGGTATGCAGTCTTTTGACATAGCCGGGGATAAGACTATACATAATGTAAGAACAAATATTATAATCGATTTTGTGTTCATTTTGGATTTAGAATATTTAATAAGCTAAGAATATCAATTTACTGTTAATTCTCATATTTAGCAAAAATAAATCAATTTAAAACTGAATTTTACTAATGTACTCGATTTGTCTACAGAGGAAATTTTTTTGAAATTCTTCAAGCAGAGTCATGTTGTCCAGAAAGATTTAAGTCAGATCAGTTAATCAGCAGCCTCAAGTACCTCACTAATATCTAGTTTCCAAAAAGTAAAAAATACAAAAAGCCCAATCAGCATCTGCAGAATCAACCTATATAACATTATAAGAAATATATTTTCATCTGGAGTATTCGGAAAACAAGCCGCTGCAGGAAAATATGTTAAACTAATCAATACAGAAAAAAATATCATGTAATTTGAAGTTCTTTTATATTTAATTTTAGAATTACAGTTAATGCAATCAGTCTGCTTTATAAAAAGTAGAACTTTTTTAAAAGGGATATCCGTTGCGCATTTAGGACATTTCATAATTAACCTATAATAATATTCAAGAATCTTGTTCCTTTTTTTTGTTTGCTTTATCACGTGCCGGATAAATGAAGTAAACGTTAAAAGCAGTCACAATGGCTGCTGTTATAATATATGAAATAAGATTTGGTTTTAGATCAGACCAAAAGAAGTATTTTAGCACCTGATCAATAACGATAAGCACTGTCAAGAAAATAGAAAAATCAATCAGAATTCTTACATACTTCTTTTTCATTTTATCCTAAAGTCAGATGATTAAAATGTCATTATCTAATTTAATAAATATTATAATCAAAAAAGTAAATATAAATAAAATTGCCGTTTCTCCAGATACCTCTTAACTTTTGATTTTGTGGAACTCACGACCGAGGAAATGAATTAACCGTTTTGCCAACCGTGCCAGGCTGAGCCGGAAAGTTTTTTGAATTTCTTTGATGAGATAGATTTGATAATCTCGACTGTTTTGTATTTGGGACGCTTCGTGTCGATCAGCAAGAGTAGATGGATGTGATTTGTTGAGTTGCCGATTTGCTTCACTACTGCAAATGAGAATTCAAATATCCTTCAACAAATTATTGGTAATAATCCTTACATATTGCCGATAATTGGATAGTGATTGTTTTTTTTATTATTTATTCAGCAAATATTTCCAAATTGGCTTTACTGAAATATTGGTATCATGGTATTTAATATCATATTCATCATCCTTTGTAAGAACTGTCAATTCATCCATTCCCAGTTCACGCTGAGCACATAAAAGAGCTGAGAACTCTCTTTCTTTTGTGGCATCATTGCTGATATCAATTGAAACCTGGATAGCCGTCAAAAGGTTTGTACCTTTTTTAATAACAAAATCTACTTCTTTGTCAGACGAGGACTTCCAATAATATATTTCTTCATTTCTTCGTAGTAATTCTAGATATATAATATTTTCGTATAACCTGCCTTCATTCCTGGAAGTAACAAAACTAACCGAATTAGCAAGAGCGATATCAATACAGTAATTCTTCTTTGAGTTATAGATTTGCTGCTTTAGAGAATTTGAAAAAAGACCAAGCTGAAAGAATAAATAACTTTCCGAAAAATATCCGATATACTGTTTAATGCTTGTCAGACTTTTTATATTCAGAACATTTTTCAGTTTCTGGTAGCTTTGGTTAGTCGCAATTTCAGACGATAGGATCAGAGCAAGCTCCCTTACTTCCTTGTTATTTTTTATGCCATGCCGAACAATAATATCACGGTATAAAATATCTTTGAAGTATTGTTCCAGCAGTGATAAATCCTCATTTTTGACTATCTCAGGGAACCCACCATTTATATAAAAATTGTTAAGTTCCCTTTTTATCACATTAATTTTATCCCTATCAAAAAGATCACCCTGATTATAACTAATATTTTTAAAAGTAAGGTATTCACTAAAAGAAAACGGAAAATTAATTATTTGACGATTTCTACCTGTCAGGTAGGTAGAATACTCAGAGCTAAGCATAGAAGAATTTGAGCCAGTAACAAATATCTTTACATTTTCGAATTCAT
Organism: uncultured Ignavibacteria bacterium; assembly: GCA_903862655.1. Lineage (GTDB taxonomy): Bacteria > Bacteroidota > Ignavibacteria > Kapaibacteriales > UBA2268 > CAIOZA01. The sequence goes on along the minus strand of CAIOZA010000008.1, from coordinate 6,582 downwards.
AGAGCCTATTTATCCATTTTTCCCACATTTTAACATTTTGAATCTCGTCAAGAAAGAAGTATTTTTTTCCGATTGGTCCATTCAATTCAAGATAAGCATTAAGTAAACGGTCAAAATCTTCAACAGTAAAGCTAATCAATCTATCATCATCAAAATTGATATAAAGTAAGTTACTCTCGGGCACACCAGTTGAAAGCAATTCTCTTGCAATGAGCTTCATCAAAGATGACTTACCGCTACGTCTGACACCTGTAATAACAATTATTTCCTTTGATTCAACCACCCAATTGCTTTTAGATAGCACATCTCTGTTAATTAAATCATCGAATCGAAGCAATCCTTTTTTATGCTCTACTATGATTTCTTTTAACTTACTTATTTGCATGAGTTTACATATCTCTAAATATTATATTACATTCAGGATGCAATATAATGAATTAAATATTACATTCCAAATGTAATATGTTTTATGTTCGTGCTTTTTCAATATTCTTCACCTTTGATCTGGTGGATCTGCCGACTGAGGAAATGAAGTAGCCGTTTTGCCAACGGAACCAGGGGGATATGCGACTAAAAAAAGACCACTCCAGTGGGCAGTCTTTCTGAAATTCATAAATAACATATATGTCAAAATTAATCGCTTATTTTAACGAAAATAAGTTCAATGGTCTTGTTTCGGGTTCAGCAGTACCGACAGTCCAGATTTTTATTAATGAATTCGTACCTAACAGATCATTTGATATCCATTTAAAGTTCAGTCCATTGAAGTCAGTTTTAATACCAGAAAGATTATTTTTATGGATTTCGTTTAATGCAAGTTTAAAACAATCGTTGGCGTTTGAAAGAATTTTGTTACTAACCACCATGTATAAATATTTAGGTAAGGTATTATGAACGGGTTCGCCTCCTTTATCGGCAAAATACATTTGCACAAAGCTACCCTCAGCAAGAATGCTTTTACTATTACAACCTTGGGTTGGACAATTCTTTGTTACTCGAACTATTGAGACAATTGATAATTGAGAAGAAACATAAAAATATGTAGCTAGAACTGCAACAATACTTGCAAAAATGAACAAATACTTTTTCATAATGCTCCTTATTTTTATTAAAATAGTTCGAACTAAACTAAGTATATTAGCTTGCTCATTACAAATATAACAATAATTTAATATAAAATGCAGGTGTTCAAATTTTCACTGCTCCTCCAGATACTTCTTGACTTTCGATTTTGTGGATCTGCCGCCGGAGGAAATGACTATCTGAATCCGTAACTAATTCCAAAATTGTAATTATAGTAGCTGGCTTTGGGATAACTTTCATATTGGAATCCCAAATTTAATCCAAGACCTCGATAGAGATTGAAATTAAATCCAACCGTTGATGCAATACCCGTACCACCTATGGTTTTATTCTTTTCAACTCCCAACCCACAAGGTCCAGCACCGAAATATATATCAAAAAAAGAACCACCACCAATAACAATCTTAGGAATGAGTGAGGCATAGGAAGCGAAATCGCCAAACATATTCCCAAACTGAAAATTGGCTTCACTACAAAGTGAAATTGTGTTAGTTAAATGGATATTCTCAGACAAGGTGAAACCATAAAAATTATTACCATCCAATTTAAAATTGTCGATTATAGATGTAAAAGCAGGGATATAGCGTTTACTATAGATTATACTAACATTAAATGATGTTGGCAATTGCAGAACCAGTTTTGTCGAATCGCTAAGCCTTAAAGAAGCATCCTGAGCATTTAGACCAAAAATTGCACCCATCAGGAAGAAGGCTGCTAATGCTAATAATTTTAACTTAAACATAATAAAAGCTCATTACAATATGAATAAAATGTGAACTATGAATTATGTAATAGTAACGATTGGTAATAAGAATAGTTTCATTAAGGAGAATATTTTATTGTTTATTACTTCATATTTATTAAATTTGTATCGTTAGTCGGCTTCATCTGAAATCTGGCTTCATGCCGGCGAAGGGTATCCTTCTTAGGATGATTGAGGACTAACTTTATTTTTTTCTGTGAGTGGATTTCCTTTCTTATAATAATTCATATTTTCATTGAATTTTTGACTATCATATTAGTCTATAACTAAAGAAATTTTATCAAATATATAGTCATAAAATCTTGCTTCTCCCATTTCAAAAATTCTCTGAACAGACCAGCAAAGGTACATTTTTAAAATATATTATAGCAAATTTTAGGAAAAATTTAATAGTTTTACAAATATAATGTAAATAATGAGATTATGTGCCGTTCATAATTATTAATAAAGAAAAGATGTCCAACACCTCCCAGGTGTTGGACATCTGAACCACATAAATCAATGTAATAAAGATCAGACTAGTAAATACACTGGATTTCTCACTTCGGTCGAAATGACAAAACATAATACAGAGATTCACTAAGCAGGTCTTAGTATCCTGATAATTCACAATTAAAAGCCCCGAAAAAAGTCTTATCATATTCTTAATTCATATTTTGAGATAACATGAAAAACACAAGCAATAATAGTGAATTACACCCGATTGTACGCTCCACTACTGTGGTTGGAGTGCTTAGGGATGGCAAAGCTTCTCTCGGAGGCGATGGTCAGGTTTCGTTTGGAAATACAGTACTCAAGCATACTGCCAAAAAGGTCAGGAAAATTTATAACGATACTATTATGACTGGATTCGCAGGAGCGACAGCTGATGCTTTCACGCTTTTGCAGAGATTCGAAGAGAAAGTTGAGGCTTATAACGGCAATCTTTATCGTTCGGCTATCGATCTGGCTAAAGACTGGCGTACAGACCGCTATCTGCGTCGTCTGGAAGCTATGTTAATAGTTATGGACAAAAACAAAATGCTCCTAATCAGCGGTACCGGCGACGTTATAGAACCGGATGACGACATCATTGCTATTGGTTCCGGCGGTTTATATGCACTTTCATCAGGAAAAGCTCTGCTCAAGCATACTCAGCTTTCAGCTAAGGAAATTGTGGAAGAATCTCTCAGAATTGCAAGTGAAATCTGCATCTTTACAAATCAATCAATCACAATAGAAGAATTATAAACCGAGAAAGTAAATGGAAGAGAAAGAAATCGAATTGACACCCGAACAAAAAGATGCTGTTATAACTTTTGCGAAAACTCAAAAATCTGCTTTGGATCCAATGACTCCCAGACAGATAGTTACGGAATTAGATAAGTATATAATTGGTCAGGACGCAGCCAAGAAGGCTGTTGCAATTGCCCTCAGGAACAGATGGCGCCGTCAGCAGGTGCTGTCTGATCTACGCGATGAGATTATGCCTAATAATATCATCCTGATAGGTCCAACAGGTGTTGGCAAGACCGAAATTGCACGACGTTTGGCTAAGCTGACCGGTGCTCCTTTCGTCAAGGTAGAAGCAACAAAGTTCACAGAGGTTGGTTACGTCGGTCGTGATGTAGAATCCATGATCCGCGATCTGATTGAACGTTCAGTCAATATGGTGCGCGACGAACAGACAGAATCAAAACTCGAGGAAGCTAAAATTGCCGCTGAGAACAGAATCATTGATATTCTTATTCCACCAGTAGTCAAAGGTCCATCTTTCGATACAGCAACCGACACTGAACTTGAAGAGAATTCCAGAACACGCGAAAAATTCCGCAAAATGCTGAGAGATGGCAAACTCGACGATAAGACAATCGAACTCGATGTGCAGGTTGACTCAGTTCCATCTATGCAGATTCTTGGTCCAATTGGAATGGACGAAATGGGAATGAATCTTCAGGACATTTTCGGCAATATCATGCCCAAAAAGCATAAAAAACGTAAAATGAAAATCTCCGATGCGAGAATTTTCATGGAAAAAGAAGAAGCTGAAAAACTCATTGATATGGAAGCCGTCGTCAAAGAAGCTGTAGCCAGAACAGAAAACACAGGAATCGTCTTCGTTGACGAAATCGACAAAATTGCATCGCGTGGCGGAGCCTCAGGCTCAGGACCGGAAGTATCACGCGAAGGTGTTCAGCGTGACCTTCTGCCAATCGTCGAAGGAACAAACGTCAACACTCGCTACGGTCCGGTTAAGACAGACCATATCCTGTTCATAGCTTCTGGAGCATTCCATGTTTCAAAGCCTTCAGACCTGATTCCGGAGCTACAGGGACGTTTCCCCATTCGCGTTGAGCTCAAAAGCTTAACAGAAGAAGATTTCATAAAAATTCTTACATTCCCCGAAAATGCTCTTATCAAGCAATACACAGCTTTGATGCAGTCAGAGGGAATCACATTGACATTCGAGCAGAGCGCAATCGAGGAGATTGCCAGAACTGCCGCTTTTGTCAATCAGGAGATAACTAACATTGGTGCCAGACGTTTGCACACGATACTCACAACACTGCTAGAGGAGCATCTCTTCAATGCTCCCGACAATATTGAAAGCAATGTAATAACAATAGATGACATTACTGTCAAAGCAAGACTTGACGATATCGTCAAGAACAACGACCTTAGTAAATTCATTCTCTAGAAAATTTAAAATCTAATTTGAGTAAAGGCGGTTATTAAAAATTACCGCCTTTGCTATATATTATAGACGACATTTCAGCTGCAGAGAATCTGCAGAGCTAACCTGTTGAATTTGCATTGCCTTGCTGAACCCTATGAAGCACCCGATAATTTTCTAGCTCATTCACATCTCACCTAAGGATTTAATTCCTTTGTCGGAGTTGATTTTTTGAGATGAAAAAACTCCAATCAATTTATTCGAAAACACAGATGAAACACTAAAACAACTGCTTATTTGTTTTAAATAAATCCTGTTTGTTAAACCAAATATTTAGGTATTGAATGAGCAAATTAATATCAATTCTATCGAAAGAAGATATTCTTCCGGAATACCGCGATAATCCTATAGGTCAATTGCTGGAGTTTCATAATCTTAACAAACCGCTGGAAAGTTATAAATCTGCTAAACTGCTCATTGGTATGTGCATGGACAATCGCAAACATCTTCATGTGCCGGATAACTTTGCATTTATAATCCGCACCGGTGGTGCCAATCTCAGATACAGCGAGTTCAAGGTTTCTTATGCTATCTCAGTTGGAGGTGTGCGCCATATCGCTCTGATAGGGCACAGCAATTGCGGTATGGTGAATCTGATTGCCCGCAAGGAACAGTTTATAAATGGAATGGTTGAAGCGACTGGATGGGACAGAGATCAGGCTGAAGATCACTTTCTGCATTTTGCTCCTATGTTCGAAATTGGCAACGAAACGGACTTTATCCTTAGTGAGACAAAACGACTGAGACTCCGATATCCGAAAATAGTAATTGCTCCTATGCATTATTTGGTGGAAGACAATAAACTTTATCTTATAGATGAAGATTGATAATCTAATTAATATAAAAATTTAAGGAAATAATATGCTGTTTTTCAGATCTTTAATCATAGTAACATTTATATTTTCCAGCATCATTGCTTATGCTCAAACTGATTCCCTTAAATCGGAAATTGAGAAGTATCTTCTTACCAGGAAGGCTGAAGTAGGTGTTTCCGCAATGTCTCTCGAGACTGGTGAATCTCTTACAATCGGCAATGAGAAGCACTATCCGATGCAGAGTGTATATAAGTTCCATCTTGCTCTGGCTCTGCTGGATCAGGTTGATAAAGGTAAATTCACGCTCGATCTGAAAATAAAGATTTCGAAGAAGGATCTTAAACCCAAGACTTGGAGTCCGTTACGAGATAAATATCCCAAGGGTAAAGTGGAACTTACTTTAGCAGAAATCCTTAACTATACAATTTCTCAGAGCGACAATAACGGATGCGATATTCTGTTCAAGCTGATTGGCGGACCGAAAGTTGTGCACGATTATATTCAGGATCTTGGATTTAAGGATGTATCAATCCAAGCGACAGAAGCCGAAATGCACAAATCCGATAAAGCACAGTTTACGAACTGGACAACTCCCAAGACAACGGTTAAGCTTCTTGAAAAGTATTATCTTAAGAACATACTTTCTAAGTCAAGTTTTGATTTTCTACTTCAGGCAATGATCAACACTACGACCGGACCGGACAGAATCAAAGGACAGCTGCCCGACAGTGCAATAGTTGCACACAAAACCGGTTCATCGGGTGCTGACAGAAAAGGAATAACCGCCGCCTGCAACGACATAGGAATAGTTACCCTGCCCAATGGCTGGCACTTCGCGATAGCAGTCTTTGTAACAAACTCCAAAGAAGATGACGACGCAAACGCAAGAATCATAGCCGATATAGCCAAGATGTGCTGGGAATACTATAAGCAAAGCAAATAAAATCTTATGAAACAACATAGATTAAGAATTTGGGGTTCTTGAGGCCGACAATTGATTATGGTTTTTTGATAATTTATACAGACCTTTATTGTAGGTGAGATCGTAAATACAGAAAAAAGAATTATAATAAAGTTGAAAACATAGATTGTGAAATTGCAACAGATCTCGTAAACTCATGAATTTTTTTAATCCTTGATTAATTTTTTTTTTAAAAATATTATCCTTACTTTTGAGTCTATTATTAATAACTTTTAATTATTTTATA
>CAIOZA010000007.1 GCA_903862655.1 uncultured Ignavibacteria bacterium | reverse complement strand
GATTTATAACAATGACACAGAGTTGCACAGAGGAAAACAAGAGTTACACAGAGAAATTCAAAACTCTGTGGCTCTCTGTGTAATTGTATTCTTTTTGAAGACAAATAGAAAAATAAAAAAAAAGATGCAATTAATGCAATCAATGCAATCGAAAATCAAAACACATTGATATTCACACATTTATTGGGCGAGTATATTCGAATATTGTTCAATAAAAAAGGGGCCAAAAGCCCCTTTGAATGAATATTCTTCGATTTAGCTGAAAAATTAATCCACAATAACAATCTTAGCCATTTGATGTGATCTCGAATTATTGGATCTGATGTAGTAAACACCAGACGATAAGGCTTCTGTACTAAAAGTAAATTTATACATTCCTGGTTCCAAAGAACCGGCGAAAACATCCATAACTTTTTCACCAAGATTGTTGTAAACACCAATGTATTCAGTGTCAAATGATTGAATCCCTAACTCAATACCGGCTATATTTCCTGTTATCACAGGATTGGGATAAACCGATATTTCCGTAGAACTCACAATCTTCGATTCCTGTACAGAGGTTGTAAGCGATCTAACTTCACATAGTATATGTGTAGTATCGATTTCTACTTGTTCGGGATAGAATGTCAAATCACTTGTGAAATTCTGCTCTCTCGTTGTTTGAAGCAACGTATCAATCTTTATCTGATTATCAGAACCCTTGAATAAAACTCTGACCGGTACCTGGAAAACATCCGAAATATTATCAGAAGGTTGCGTTTGCTTCAAAGTTAGACTCGCTTTATAAGCATTCACCCCGATATTTGATGTAGAAACTGACATATCAAAAACAGGATGCCCCGGTTTCAATAACCACTGATCGAAGTATGTCTTGAAAGCAACAGCTGGATTCTTGATTTCGTCCTCGAAGACCTGTCTGAATTCATCCTTATTTGCTGATTTATAACTAAATTTTGTCATATATGCTCTCAGGCTTTTGAAGTATTGTTCATCACCAAGCATTGTTCTGAGCATGTGGTAAACCCAGCTTGCTTTCTGATAAACCAGCACGGCATTACCGGCAAAAATTGTATTTATGGGTAACCCATAGATCGGTGGAAGTGTTGATCCGCCGCGCTCCAAGTAATAATTCCGTTTATCCACCATGTCATAAAAATATGTATCCTTTCCCCATTGCCATTCCTGCCAGATTGCCTCACTCCAAGTTGCGCCGCCCTCATTCATCCAAATATCCTTCCAGCTTGAGCAGGTTACCAAATCACCAAGCCATTGATGTGACAATTCATGAGCCAGTCCGCCAATTTCATGATTTCTTAACCATACTCGATTGATTGATGTTATTGTCTGATGTTCCATCCCGCCATAATAAAATGGGAAAAGCGCATCCAAACCATATTTCTCAAAAGGATATTCCATATATCTGGTAGAATATGCCTTCATTAGTTCCACATTCTTTTCAAATGTCCATTTGGCGTTATATTGGCTCTGATCTTGTGCTGTAGCATCATAGTCTTTCTGCCATATAAAATACTTGATTTCAACTGTGTCCAAAGGATTAGTAACTCTGGGATAAAAGTCTGAATATTCCTTGAATTTAGATGAGGCTATGTGAATAAGATATGTCGGCATTTGGTATGTTGATTTCCACAAATAAGTCCAATCTGCACTATTTTTATCAATATTTTGCAACAATCCGTTAGATGCCACACTGAATCCTGCCGGAACTTTAACTCTGGCAGTAACAAATGCTTTGTCATGCGGTGAATCATTGCAGGGCATCCAGTAACGGGCTTCTTCAGGCTCACTCATAGTGTAAGCTAATCTTTCTTCTACAAAAGCTGAGTCATAAGGAGGTACAGGTATAACCCCAAAATACTGTCGCTTTGGATACAAAAAGAATCCTTTGTAGGTTTGAGAATTAATAAAACGGTTATGCTCAAAATGAATCTCAACGACGAGTGTATCATTTAATTTCGCAGAGCTATTTAACTGAACCTTCAAGATGTTACTATTTGTAGTAAATGTTGAAGTCTGACTATTAACTTTTACAGAATTGATTTTGAGTGCTGCCGCATCGAACTCTATTGACCCTGTCTGGGCTGTATCAATTCTTAAAGTAATTGTATTTATGCCTGTCCAGACTACATCCTGAGAAACGGCTACCCCAAATCCATTTGAATCAATTGTAGAAGGTCGATTCATCATGTTGTACCAATCAAAATCAATGTCATATTTCAGAACATCATAAGGTCTGTAATAGGTTTCATTTGCCAATGGTTTGTCAATTTGGTTTTTTAAGGATTCCATACGCCCGCAGTTCATCTTAGTCTCGGGATGTTTCCATCCATCAAGGCTTATGACTGATGGTAATTCCTGAGAATTCAAACCTGATATAATCAAAAGAAATAAAGTTAAACCAGCTGCTAATTTGTAAAACTGTCCCATATAATCCCATTAAATTTAAGTAATAAACAATTCTATTTTGTATTTTCCGTTTTGAATAAGACGTTTTGAACAACAATAAAGTTACTAAATAAAATCTAAAGGATAAAAAATGTTTGAAAATATCTCAGTAAAATTAAATAATGGGATTGATATTCCGGTTTTGGGGCTTGGGACATATTTAGCTAACCCAGGAGATGAAACAAAAAAAGCTGTTGAATTTGCATTGAATCATGGCTATCGACATATCGATACAGCGGCTTTCTACAAAAATGAAGCAGATATATCCCATGCAATTCAAAACACAGATGTTGACAGGAAAGATATTTTCATAACGACAAAACTCTGGAATTCTGATCAGGGCTACGATAAGGCATTGAAGGCATTTGATGTCAGCTTAGACAAATTAGGTACAGACTATGTCGATTTATATTTGATTCACTGGCCCGTACAAAATTTGCGCAAGGAAAGCTGGAAAGCTCTCGAGAGAATCTATGAAGAAAAACGTGCCCGATCAATTGGCGTCAGTAACTATACAATCAACCACCTAAAAGAGCTATTTAACTATGCTAATATTATTCCGGCAATCAATCAGGTTGAGTTCAGTCCATTCCTTTATCAAAAGGAATTATTGGATTTCTGTATGGAAAGTGAGATTTTTATAGAAGCTTATACACCACTCACAAGAGGAAAAAAACTGAATGATCCAACACTACTCAAATATGCTGATAAATATGGCAAAACTCCTGCTCAGATATTGATCAAATGGGCTATCCAGGTGAACACTATAGTTCTTCCTAAATCTACTACCGAGTCTAGAATAATTGAAAATGCTGATATTTTCGACTTCAGGATAACTGAGGAAGATATCACAGTCCTCAACAATCTGAATGAAAATTTTAGAACATCTTGGGATCCGACAAATGAACTCTGATGACTTAAGAAAGTATGGGCACGAATTTATCGACTGGATGGCTGATTACCTTGGTAATATTGAGCAGTATCCTGTCGTATCTCAGGTTAATCATGGAGATATCCTGAAACAGCTGCCTGATTCGCCACCCGATAAGTCTGAGTCAATGGATTCAATTATGAATGATTTTAAGAATATAATTATTCCCGGAATGACTCACTGGCAGAATCCTTCATTCCACGCATACTTCCCGGCGAATAACAGCGTTCCTTCGATATTGGCTGAAATGCTGACGGCAACTTTAGGTGCACAATGTATGATCTGGCAGACTTCACCAGCGGCAGCTGAGCTTGAAGAAAGAGTGATGAGTTGGATGAGAGATATGCTCGGACTTCCGTCAGATTTTACTGGTGTAATTCAGGATACTGCCTCAACATCGACATTGGTTTCATTGCTTACAGCACGAGAAAAGTACACTGACTGGGGAATTAACCAATCAGGATTTGATGATAAAAAATTCAGAGTTTATTGCTCTACAGAGGCTCACTCCTCTATAGAGAAAGCTGTTAAAATTGCTGGGATTGGTAAGAATAATTTGATAAAGATACCAGTTGATAAGAATTTTGCTATCATTCCTGAAGAACTCAAAAATGCTATTCTAAGTGATATTCACAATGGATTCATACCTCTTTGTATAGTCGCTGCCTTTGGGACTACTGGATCTACTGCTGTAGATCCTATCGAACAATTAGGTTTAATCAGTAAGAAATATAATATTTGGCTCCACATTGATGCAGCTTTTGCAGGTAATGCACTTATTCTACCGGAATACAGAAATCTGGCTAAAGGTATCGAATATGCTGATTCATTCGTTATGAATCCACATAAATGGCTATTCACTAATTTTGACTGTAGTGCATATTTTGTCAAAGATAAGGGTGCGTTGATACGAACTTTCGAAATTATGCCAGAATATCTTAAAACTCAACACGATAATGTTGCTAATAATTACCGTGATTGGGGAATCCAGCTCGGACGAAGATTTCGTGCTCTAAAACTCTGGTTTGTTATTAGATCCTTTGGCGTCAATGGTTTGCAATCAAAACTTCGTGAACACATCAAACTTGCGGAATATGCTGAGAATATGCTTGTAGAGAGCGGGAAATTTGAGATTCTAGCACCCAGACTCTTCAATGTCATTTGTTTCAGATTTGTCCCTTCAATAGATTTGAGTAATGAGGCACTAAATCAAATCAACACTGAATTATTGATTTTTTTGAATACAACTGGATCAGTATACCTGACTCACACAAAGCTAAATGGAAATTTTACAATCAGATTAGTAATAGCACAGACAAACGTCGAGCAGAAGCATGTAGACAAAGTTCTAAATCTAATTTTTGAGTATGTTAATAAATTTTATTCTTAATCTTATGAAAAAAACAATAATCATTCTTTCTCTAGTTTTAGTGCTATTCTGTCTTGAGCTTATTGCTCAGGAATCTAATGATGGTGAGTTTGATTTCATCAAATCTACGAATGGTGTCAGGATTCTGTATAATGTTACTGGCAGTAACTTCTACTTCGATATCACTTGTGAATATTTTAAAGAAATTGATGCGAACGATATGGTTTTTGTCTTTGATGATTTGCTTATACAGATAACACCTGTTCCAATATCTGCATTTTCAAAGAATTCTAAGTTAGCCATAAATGACTCAATGGCTCTTGTTCTCCATCAAATCTCAGAAATGAAGAATATCCGTGCTCAATTCAAAGGAAAATTTAATATCGACTACTTAATGTGGACTGATACTACTGGACGGTTGTGTAACTCTTGGAAATTCGATGTTCCAGGTGCTTCTAACGACACTACATCCGAAAAAATTGTAAGTCAGATGTTTGCTTCAACACGAATCGGTGATAGAGTTTTAATGCTCTCTTGTGCATTGACTAAGAAATCAGATAAGGATTTGGTTCTAAAAAAAGTTAAGGGAGCTTTTCTGTCAATTTACCAACAGAAACAGAAAATTGATCCTGAAGAGCTCAGGAAGAAAATGACCGGAGAATAGCTAAAAGCACTTGGTATCTTATTGTTTTAATGAAATGATATAAATATCATCTCCTGACTTAGTTACACTTCTGAACTTTAGTTTCAATGCATCATTCAGCGATTTCGTCACGTATTCTCCCTGATAAGCATTGATGCCTTCAGCTAGAAGTAATGGAGCTATGAAAGTGTGGTACTCGTCAGCAATTTTTTCTTTAAGAAAGGTGTTAAGCAGATTATTCCCGCCTTCGATTAGAATTGATCCAATATTGTGTTTTTTGTATATTAGCTTCAGAGCTTCTTTTATATCAATTCTATATTCATCATTCAATGGGCAATCTTCAATAATGATACCAGCAGTCTTTAATATTTCTAATTTTCTGGCATTCATTCCCTGACCACCGCAGAGAACAATTGTACGCAATCTTTCATCATCTTTAAATAAGTTAAAGTCAAGTGGTGTTGTTAGATTTGTGTCAAACAGTATGCGGTAAGGATTTCTACCTTCAACAAGTCTTACAGTCAATGTTGGATTGTCAATTAATGCTGTGCCTTTTCCAATACCCACAGCATCGATTTCTGCTCTTAATTTATGTACATTTTTAAGACTTTCTTCAGAACTAATCCATTGAGATTTGCCATTAAAATCGGCAATTTCTCCATTAATAGTTTGAGCATGTTTGATGACAATATAAGGAATTCCCTCAGTTATATGCTTTGAGAAAAAGCGGTTGAGCCACTGACAGTCGTATTCGAGTACTCCGCAGACTGTATCTAAACCGGCATCGTTCAACAGCTGAATACCTTGGCCAGCCACCATAGGATTGGGATCTTCCATCCCGATTACAACTTTAGAAAACTTTGCTTCAATCAAAGCCGGAGCACAAGGTGGCTGTTTGCCTTCATGCGAACACGGCTCAAGATTGACTACCATGGTGCATCCTTCGAGGTCAACCCCGGATTCAATAGCAGATTCTATAGCACAAATTTCAGCATGCTTATCCCCATATTTTCTATGATAGCCGCTAGCTACTAATTCATCATTTTTTAAAATAACAGCACCTACGAGTGGATTGGGGCTTACCTTGCCAATGCCGTGCTTAGCCTGTTCAATAGCCAAAAACATCCAATTACTATAGTCTTTCATTTATTATTCCGTTTTCAGATTTAATGTTACAAAATACGGTTTTGGTTGAGCCGGAATGGTCAGTTTCAATGAAAACTCTCCATCTGATATCTTCACATCGTTATTATTTTTTCCATTCCATATAGTAGAATACAAATAATAATCACCAATGTTAAGAGGCTTCACAGGCTGTTTCGCCTGCATATAATTTTGCTTGTAGTTAGTATTCCAGATTAGATTGCCCTTCGGACCGAAAAGCTCAGCCCTAAAATCCTCTGAAGAGGACAGGTATTCTTTGCCAGGCATTGATTTTCTGAGAGCTATCATTCCGATAAAATAGTTAACAGAATCAAGCTTTTCAACCATTGGCAACAAATTCATTGCATTCCTATTGTCGAAATTAAAGTTACTAACTAATTCTTTAAAAGGACGAAGTAAAGTATAAACTGTACTATCCATAAATATTTGCAATTCAACTGTAGCTGGATCAATATTTACTCTTTGATTAGGAATATAAAACCCTTGAGCTAAGAGAGTTGTAGTTATCTTTGAATTTACTGTTGTTTGCTTCATTATCATTTTGGGAAGTATAAAACTCTTGATGATTTTTTTATTAACATTTTTCAAATTTACAGTTATGCTTTTAATGGAATTTATAAATTCCAGTTTGTTTTTGTTTGCTCCAATATCATTGTAATTCACTATAATTTGCAATGAATCCCTCCAATCAATAGCATAAAAATTCGGCTTGAAAGGAGGCAGTTGATTCGCCTGAACTTCCTTCTTTACTGATGTGCAAGCTGTTAGTAATTTTATAACTATTAAAGCAACTATTAGAAGACTTCTCATTAAATTTCTATTTCGTAATTACAATTGGATAAATCTTTCTTCCGTAACTATTTTGAACCGATAAGAAGTAAATACCGTTCCCATATTTTGCTGATTCAAAAATATATCTATTTTCTCCGTCTGGTAATTGTCCATCAACTAATTTCAATAGTGTATTTCCTAATAGATCAATAATTTGAATTGAATATCTGCCACTTTGATTCTTCATCATTATCACAACATTATCACTTGCAGGGTTTGGAGCTATGCCTATGAGATAACCATTTGTGAAATCATCATCATTAACAGAATTTGGTTCGCGTCCACTACCAGTAAATGTTAATTTAAATGTTGAATCAGTAAAAGAATTGGAGTGGACGAAAACATTTGTTTTGTAAGACATAATAGTAATCGGTTTGAACTCAATATTTATTTTGGCGGAACCTTTAGCCGGAATACTGAATGGCAGACTAAAATCCTTGAAAGTATATATATTTTCAAATGCATTCTCAAAAGTTAACCTGTCAATTATCAAAGTTCCTGTTCCATCATTCCGTAATTGTATTGACTTTTCACTATTCTTCCCAATATCAACATTTCCGAAAAGAATCATTGTTGGTGTCATTGCTATTCTTGGTTTGCGGATTTCAGAGTATCCAATTAAATCAATATTGGATGTTTGTTCATTGTAACCATCACTGATGATAGAAATGCTATTTACAAACTTACCTTCAAATGCCGATTCAAATTTTATTGGGATAATAAGCTTTTGTCCAGCTTGAATGGTCGTCGGTCCAATATTTGGTGCAAATGTAAACTGTCCATTAAAAATAGCCATAATGATTGTTGTAATATGCAATGGCAATTCACCTGTATTCTCTATCTCAGCATCCAATACCTTTGATGTGTCCGAATACACTGTGTCAAAATCAATACTTTTTGTCACACTTATCATAGGTTGTTCAATAAAACCGAATGCTGTAGTCTTAGCTATCGGTTGAAAAAGAACAGGATAATTGTAAGCATTAGATAAAATGGAACAAGGCGACGAATAATCCTTTCTTACTAAAGGTGTGAATTTCATTGTAATCTCTTTTGAGTTATTCTCACCAGGTTCAACATTTATGGGCAATGAAGGACTTGTTATCGTAAAGGCAGAACCACTCCCAATTGACGATACATTTAAAGTTGTATCTCCATAATTATAAATTTTGAATTTCATTTCTTTTGAAGTACCAACACGAACAGTGTCGAATTTCAGCTCCTGTGGGTACATTGCAATCACTGCTTTCTTCGAGGTTGTAGGACTTATTAAACCCTTGATTCCGGTAGTATCAACATATATTATTGTATTGAAAGGTACTTGCTTTAAAGTTGTAACTTTCAAATCCTTTCGGGGCCATCTTACTGTAACCGAATCAATTTTATCTATTTTACCCAAACCGAAAAAACGTATAAATTGCTGCTGGCCTGCGAAATGCCCAAGCCCAGCCTGAACTTCCTGCATATACTTTTTAGTTCCTGAATAAACGATAATTCTTGAACCAATAGAACTTCTGTTACATCCGGCTGGAGGATCTAGTTTAACAGAAAGCCATTTATTCTCCCTATTTTCTAATGATGATTGACGATTATTATGAAGTAGCCTTATTCTCATATATGCATTAGGAATAGCGATTTTCTGTGTTTTTCCATCAATTACTGTATCTCGGTATGTTGTATCCCGCTTCTGATGGCTAACCAATAAGTCCTGGTCACCATCCAGATCGAAATCGAGTGGCTCCATAGAATGTGCTTCCTTAATGGTATTGAAAATTCCTAAATCTTTTGAGATATCTTTAAAGATATCTCCATTTCTTTGTAGTATATACAATCGCTCCTGACCCTGAGTATTTGCCTGTGGATAAGCCATTTGCCCAATAGCGACATCTAAGTTACCATCAGAATCTATGTCGATCCATTGACCTCCCTGATCGCCTAAATGAGAATTTGTGGGTTCATCTCTTTTGAGCATATCAAGCATTGGAGTGAATTTGAAACCGCTGTCCGGTCCGTTATTATGTGAAACATGAGTTCTTCCTTCACCCTGATCTAATCCACCATGAACTAGAACCTGAAGTATATCCATGTTTCCGTCATTATCATAATCACCGGGCTGTGCTTCCCATTGGCAGAGAGCCTGACCATTATCTCCTGTCTTATCCTGTGCGTTATAATTTGCTTGAACAGCATAATCCTGAAAAGTTCCGTCATGCATATTTCTGAATAAATTGCCTCTTGAGTTGCAATACGGAGAAGTCAGAACATCCTGCCAGCCATCATTATCCCAATCAGTGACGTTAGCACCATACATCGGATAAAAATTTTGTTCAATTATTGGCAACTTTACCTGAGTAAAAGTACCATCCCCATTTCCTTTTAACAAAACATCAGGCATGCCTATACCATTGGCTCTGTCACCATACCAGGTTGGTATATATATATCTATCTTACCATCATAATCATAATCCAAAAAGCACATGCCAGTTGCATTAATTAAGCCTGCTGGATATGAATTAATAACATTTATGGTGTTTAATCCACTGTTTTGCACTAAAGTAAAATGTCCAGTTCCATCATTGAGGAGTACTTCTGATCTGTCACCTGGGTCAAGTGAATCCTTATAATATTCTAATCTGTGATAATAAATTGAAGTCACCAGATCAACATAGCCATCATTGTTTACATCAGCCATAGCCGCAACATCAACTACTCTACCCTTTTTATTTGGATCTCTGTTAACGTTTATACCACTTTCTTCAGTAATATCCTTATAAATTCTCTTTATTGAGCTTGAAATGTCAGGATTAGGTGTATTAAGATATAAATGGAACTGATTTTTACCCGCATTGCCTGTACCCCAAAGTAAATCAGGGAAATTATCATTATTAATATCAACAATTGAGATCCTAGCTCCAAATGCGGAATCAAGATTAATTGATGGCGAAATGTCGGTCAGCCATTGACTGATCTGTGATTGACAAGGTATTCTCAATAAAAGAAATAAAGTTAATATCAGCCATCCGGATGCTTTGGAGGGAGTAAATATTCTCATATTCTACTCTTTATTATTTGTAAAAAAATAAACTTAAATTTATCATATTAATCAGAGAATAAAAAATTTCTTTACTGAATAATTAACTAAAAATTTAAATCTGATGATTTATTTAGCTTTTTTGTTTTTTTTTAATAAACTATTTGCTAAATAAGAGAATTTTTTTTAAGTTATAAAGTCTTATTATATAATGTAATAAAATCTAATTTTATTGTTATACAATTTATGTTCTATTATTCACATCAAATAAAACCAACAGAAAGGTTATTATTATGTCAATGCTCAAAGAGAAATTAGCAGAAATTTTCCCAAAACAAAAGGCTGAAATTGCTGAATTTGTCAAGGCTTATGGCGACAAAAAAGTTTCAGAAGTAACTCTAGCTCAGGCTTATGGCGGAATGCGCGGTGTTAAAGGATTAGTTTGCGACACATCAGAAGTTCCACCTGATAAAGGTCTTATCATTCGCGGAATAGAGTTAAAAAATATTACAGATAAATGGCCAGAAGAAATTCTGTTCTTATTGTTAACCGGAGTGCTTCCTTCAGCCGAGGAATTAAAAGATTTACAAGATGAAATCAAAGCAGCTGAAGATGTTCCACAATATGTATGGGACGTACTCGATGCTATGCCTGCTGATTCTCATCCAATGGCTATGTTTAATACTGCAGTTCTTGTTATGCAAAAAGAATCGGTTTTTGCTAAAAGATACAGCGAAGGCATGAAGAAAGATGAATATTGGTCAGCAACTTATGACGATATGATCCAGATAGTAGCAAAGTTACCGGCAATCGGAGCATGGGTTTACAGAAAACGCTTCGGCAAAGGTCCACGTATTGAAACCAACAAAAATGCAGACTGGTCAAAGAACTATGTTCACATGCTTGGTCTACCTGATAAAAACGAAGAATTCACTAAATTAATGAGATTATATCTCAATCTTCATAGTGATCACGAAGGTGGAAACGTTTCAGCTTATGCCGCTGCAACAATTAATTCAGCATTATCCGATCTTTATTATTCACTCTCTGGAGGTTTGAATGGACTTGCAGGTCCTCTTCATGGTCTTGCAAATCAGGAATGCCTTGACTGGGTTCTCCAGACAATGAAATTATTCAATGGTGCTCCTACAGAGGAACAATTAGAAAAATTTGCTGAGGATACACTTGCATCAGGTAAAGTTGTACCAGGTTATGGCCACGCTGTTCTTAGAATTACAGATCCAAGATTTGATGCATTCCTAGCTTTTGGCAAAGAATATATGGCCGAAGATCCAGTATTCCAGACAGTCGCAAGAGTATTTGACGTTGTTCCTAAAGTATTGAGTAAAGTTCAGAAGATCAAAGATCCTTGGCCAAATGTTGATGCTGGCTCCGGAGCACTTCTGTATCACTATGGATTAGAAGAATTCAGTTATTATACTGTACTTTTCAGCATTTCAAGAGCTCTTGGTGTATGTGCTCAGGCCGTAGTTTCACGCGCTATGGGTTATCCTATAACAAGACCAAAATCTTTACCAATTTCAGAATACAAGAAATTAGTTGGTGCTTAATTATATGCTTTTCAAGGGCTCCTTTTGAGGAGCCCTATTTTTTTAAATTCTTTTTTTTAATTTTATCTTTCGGATTATTGTGAGAACGTCATTTTCAACTTTGTTATTTCTTGTTCTTGTGTCGATTATCGTTTCTTGTACTTGCGATTGCAAGAAAAGCTCAGAAGATAAGTTTGATTCTTCTTTGAAGGAAGCAATTTCTCATTCTGACAAGGCTGGTATGAATCAGATATTAATTGTCCAGATTACATTAGCAACGATTTACAATAATGAGATTAAATTAAAATTTGAAAAATATGAATTAAATGTTCTCGAAGCAGACGGTTTGACAATCAAGGCTAAAGGCAGCTCAGAAACACTCAAAAAAGTATCCAGGCTTGAATATGTAAACCACATAAAATTACTGACTGAAAGCGTTTATCCGAATAGAAAATGAATTGTAAGTAAATAATTTTTTATTTTTAAATTTAGGTGTCAATATGAAAATTACAGTTATTGGAGCCGGTAATGTAGGCGCAACTGTTGCTCAGCTTCTTGCAAACAAGGAATTAGCAAATGAAGTTTTTTTGGTTGATGTTATCGAAGGTATTCCCGAAGGGAAAGCTTTGGATATGTATGAATCAATGCCAATTTTAGAATCTGATACAAGGATCTACGGAACAACCAATTATGAACTCACAAAAGATTCAGATATAGTTATCCAAACTGCCGGCTTAGCAAGAAAACCAGGTATGACTCGCGATGATTTGTTGATTGCAAATGCAAGTATAGTTTCATCGTGTATTGAACAGGCTTTCAAATATTCACCAAATGCTTATTATCTCGTAGTTTCCAATCCTCTCGACGTTATGACTTATGTAGCTCAGCAGGTAACAGGATTACCAAGGGAGAAAGTATTCGGTATGGCAGGCATTCTTGATACAGCAAGATACCGTTCATTCATTTCAATGGAGCTAGGCGTATCAATGCAGGACATTCAAGCTTTGATACTTGGTGGACATGGCGATACTATGGTACCTTTGACAAGATTCACAACAGTTGCCGGTATTCCTGTTTCCGATCTTATGTCAAAAGAGAAGCTAGATGCTATAGTTGCAAGAGCAGCAGGCGGTGGTGGTGAAATAGTAAAATATCTTAAAACAGGTAGTGCATATTATGCACCAGCAGCCGCAGCTGTACAGATGGTTGAATCAATAGTAAACGATCAAAAAAGAATTCTACCATGCTCAGTCATGCTCAATGGTGAGTATGGTTATAATGGCGTCGTTCTCGGCGTTCCTGTAATTCTTGGTAAAAATGGCGTAGAAAAAGTGCTCGAACTGAATTTAAATGCTGAAGAAAAAGCATTACTACAGAATTCAGTCGATCACGTTACAGAAACTATGAAAGAAGCAGTAGAATTACTTAAAAAGTAATTATCTTTTTATTTCGAAAGTCCGGGTCGGTTGATGTAACTACTTTCCCGGACTTTTTCATTTTACACATGAATCCGATATGGCAAGATCCAATTTATATTATATTTATTTCAAACCATTCAATGTAATGACACAATTCTCTTCAGTAGATGGCAAAACTACACTAGGAGATTTGCTAAAACTTAAGGATGATGTCTATCCTGTTGGAAGACTGGATTACGATAGCGAAGGTCTGCTGATTCTGACAAATGATAACGAATTAAAGACAATGATTTTAGATCCTTCTCAAGGTCATAAGCGGACTTACCTATTGCAGCTTGAAGGGAGCATAACAGATTCATCCATTGAATTGCTTGAACAAGGGGTTGAAATCAATATTAATGGTGAAATCTATCAAACCTTACCTTCTGATGTTGAAAAATTGCAAACTGATCCCCTAGTTGCTCCGAGGTCGATCCCAATTCGAATCAGAGAGAATATCCCGACTAGTTGGATTAAACTAAGGTTAACAGAAGGTAAAAACAGACAGGCTAGAAAAATGGCCGCAAAAGTTGGTTTCCCAGTCTTGCGGCTCATTAGAATTTCAATTGGAGATATTGATTTGAAAGATATGGCTCCAGGCGATATTACGCAAATCTCAAAAAATACTATTTATCGGCTTTTAAATATAGAATCAAAATTATAATATTTTACTCATTATAAAAAGAGTTTAAAGATATAAAAGCATACTGCACCAACTAAAGCAGACATTGGAATAGTTACAATCCATGCCATAACAATTCTTGCGGCTACTTGCCATTTAATTCCAGAAAGATTGGATGTACTTCCAACACCTACAATAGCACCGGCTATTGTATGTGTTGTGGAAACAGGAATACCCATATTCGTCGCCATAAACAGAGTTACTGCACCGGCAGTTTCTGCACAAAAACCGTGGATCGGTCTCAGTTTTGTAAGCTTCATACCCATTGTTTTAACAATTTTCCAACCACCAAGAGCAGTACCGATACCCATTGCAAGATGACAAGCCAATATAATCCAAAGAGTATCCCAATGAAGAAATGAGAGCTTCATAGTTGTTGGTGCTAAACCTGCGGCTATCAGAATTGCTACAATAATACCCATTGTCTTTTGGGCATCATTTCCACCATGCCCAAGTGAATATAAAGCTGCTGAGAATAATTGACCCTTTCTGAAAACTGAATCAACCTTCATGGGAATCCACTTACGAACGATCCAATAGACAGCAATCATAAACCCAAAAGCCAAAGCAAAACCCAAAAGCGGAGCAAGAGGTATGAACAACATTGCTTCAGAAAGTTTATGCCATCTTATCACATCTAAACCAGCATAAGCAATACCTGCGCCTGCAAACCCACCTATCAAAGCGTGAGAGGAACTTGTTGGTAACCCCCACCACCAGGTAATTAAATCCCAGACAATAGCACCCAATAACCCAGCCATTACAACATAAACAAACACCGGATCAGCAGGATTAATTTTAACTATTTTAGAAATTGTATCTGCTACCTTTGGGGCAAAAACAAACATGGCAGCAAAATTAAAAAAAGCTGCCCATAAAACTGCCATCTTTGGAGAAAGCACTCTAGTTGAGACAATTGTTGCTATGGAATTGGCGGCATCATGAAATCCGTTAATTATATCAAATATTAATGCTACTGCTACTGTAATCACCACAACTATCATTATTGAATCCATTTATCACCTGTTGTTTCTCATTAGAAAAGATAGTAATTATGCGTTATCGATCAAAATACCTTCTATAACATTCGCTAGTCCTTCGCATCTGTCCACTGCCTTTTCGAGGCGTTCAAATACTTCTTTCCATTTGATAATCAGGATAGTATCGTTCTCTTTGAATAATCTTGAAATTGAATTTCTAAGAATATCATCCGCATCGTGTTCAAGCTTGTGAATGGCATTACATTTTTCTTTAATAATATCAGGCTTTTTCATATTCCTTAAACCTTTGATAGCTATTTCAAGTTCATTGGTCGCAATTATAAGGATATCTGCCATCTGAACAGCTTCTTCGCGCATGTCGTTGATCTCGTAAAGTTTCATGCGACTTACCGCAGTCTTGATGTTATCTGCAATATCATCCATCTGTTTGATCAATGCAAAAATATCAGTTCTTTCGATAGGGGTAATAAATGTCTTGTGCAATGCTTCAGTACAGATGTGTATGATATCATCAGCATCATGCTCAAGTTTGGATATTTTCTTTGCTGATTCTTCCAATTTTTCGGGATGTAGAGTGAGGTTCTTTAATTCTGCACAAATTTCTTTGGTAATAACCATATGGCTCTCGAAGAAATCAAAGAATTTAAACTCTTTGGGTAACAATGCGCTTAACATATAACATTCTCCAGATTTGTAAACTATAAGTTTGTAATTTAATAATAATATTTGTGTGTTTTGAGTTTAAATATTAACATAATTTAAACAAAATACACTTTTCCTCTTTCGAAGCAAAAGAGACAGCCTTATCAAGACTGCCTCTTTATAATTTGAAACAAATAAAAATTACTATTTTAGAATAACTCCAAAATTCAATGCTACTTCCATTCTTGAGTTAGCCGGTTTGTTATCAGATCCGAGGAACATTTTATATGTTTCATCTAACGTAAGATATGTTCCTTCAAGCCTGATATAAGAATTTCCGGAAGGTTTATACTCAACTCCTGCAGTTATGCCATTTCCTTTTAAGATTGGAGCGTATACACCATCGCTGTTATTCGCTGCTGCATAACGTACTGTTCCGCTAAATTTTTCATTTGCCTGATAATGAGCTGTAATTGACCAGCCTGAAAATTTTCCGGCAATTGTATTGGAATAGTTTGTTGAATCAATTTCACTACTAGTTGTTACATCTTTGGTAGCAATATCAAACTGTCCTTTTAATGCAAAAGCATCTGTTATTGAATATGATACAACAAAACAGTTCATCATATGAATTTTGTAATTTTCAAGACCACCTGATTCCTCATTCCCCATAACATTTGCTAGTGATAACATTAAATTACTCATAGGTTTGTAACTTAAAAATAGACCATAAGTCTTGTTGACATTGTTGTCATCTGAAATGCCATTTCCATTTAGAATATAAACTTGACCTGTGAACTTATCAGTTTCATATGATGCCCTAACACCGGCCTGATAGAAAGGTTCAAAATAAGTAACAATCGAATGCGAAGTCAACCAATTATCTTTTGGCAAAAGTAGTTCACTACCCATGTGGGTTAGAAAATACCCCGCATCTATCCAGATATTATCTATGACTCTAACTCCCGCATAGGCTTGCTGAATTGATGCAGTAGGAGAACTCTGTGCTTGATAAGCCGTTTTAGCTAAATCACCAAATTGAAGCGAGATAGTACCTCTATAATCAGACCATGATCCATCGATATTTATTTGTGTCGTATTTAATCCAAACTGATTCTTTTTACCGTTTGCAAAACTTAATTTCCTCATTCTAGTAACTTCATCGATAGATTTATCATTATCTGATGCAATATAGCAGTCCATATAACCGCTGACATTGATTTTTGCTACGTCATTTTGAGCGTATATACTTAATGATGTGCTGATTGCAAGAATCATTAAAAGGCAAATTGTCTTATACATAATACTCCTTAATAAATTTAAAATTCAATATATGCTGTTTCTCCATGTAATGAATCGTCCAATCCTGCAATTTCTTCAGTTTCTGTTACCTTAACAGGAGTAATTTTATTAATTAGCCATAGCGATACATAAGTAAAAACAAATCCATAAGCCGCTGTTGATAAACCTGCAATAGTTTGTTTGAAAAAGAAACCGGTGTTTCCTTCCAACAAACCAATAGGCCATGAAACTGTTGGATTATATCTGGCCGCTACTGTTGCGAAGACTCCAAGTAATATTGTACCTAATAAACCACCGACACCATGTACACCCCAAACATCGAGTGCATCGTCCCATCCCAATTTATTTTTGAGAGATACTGCAAAATAGCAGACAATACCAGCAATAATACCAATCATTACAGCACTGGTAACAGTGACATACCCTGCAGCCGGAGTAATTGTAGCTAAGCCTGCAACAGCTCCGGTAAGAAGTCCGACAAATTTTGGTTTCTTTTCCAGAATCCATGCGAGAAACAGCCAAGTCATACCTGCGAATGAAGCTGCAACGTCCGTGTTCAGGAATGCATTCGCTGTAACCGGATCGACAGCAAACTCACTACCAGCATTGAATCCATACCATCCGAACCATAAAAGTCCTGTTCCAAGTGCTACAAGAGGAATGCTGTGAGGTCCTCTATCCTGGACTTTTCTTTTTCCGACATAAAATACAGCTGCCAATGCCGCAAAGCCTGCTGTACAATGAACAACTATGCCTCCTGCAAAATCAAATATTCCCCATTTGGCCATCAATCCATTTCCCCAAACCATGTGTACAAACGGAAAGTACACAAAAAGCAACCAAACAGTAATAAATATCAAATATGCACCGAATTTAACCCGGTTAGTGAAAGCACCGGTGATAAGTGCTGGCGTTATAATGGCAAACATCATCTGATAAGCAATGAATACAATAAGAGGAATCGATGGATTGACCGGCGAGGCATCATTGATTGTTATTCCCCAAAGAAAAGCTTTGTCAAGATTACCGATAACTCCACCTTCTCCTCCACTAAAGCAAAGTGAATATCCAACTGCATACCATATCACTGTTGTCAATCCCATTGATACAAAGCTCTGAATCATAATTGTGAGAACGTTTTTTCTCCCAACAAGACCGCCATAGAAGAAGGCTAAACCTGGAGTCATAAGCATAACTAAACTGGTTGCTAATAGCATAAAGCCAGTATTACCTGTGTCAAAATGCGGCATTTTTTTCCCTACAGAAATTGTGAATAATAACTTCTATCCATTGCATAAATGGATTTATGCAATATTGCATTATCAGGTTTAATAGCAAATCAGAGTGTTGCGGAAAGCATCATGGGGTATTACGTAATTTATCTAAGTGGATCACGTAGATTTTTAGTTTAGCTTGAAAATAACTCAACTTATATTTCGATTATCTTATTTTTTACAGCATATTTAAGAAGATCAATATTTGATTTTACATCCAGCTTGTTCATCAAATGATTCTTGTGAGATTCAACAGTTCTGATACTGATGAAAAGTTTGTTAGCTATATCTTTATTGGATGCACCATTCAATAGGAGATTCAATATTTCTTCCTCTCTTCTGGTAAGTTTCTTTGATATATCATCATTATCATTCGGAGGATTTTTGATCTGAGTCAGATAACTCTTAAGAATAATCTTAGTTATTTGTTCTCCAAAGTACTCTCCATGATCGAATACACTGTAAACAGCCTTAAGCAGTTCTACTTTTGTCGTATTCTTGGCTAGATATCCCTTGGCACCAGCTTTGATACTTTCCAGAATATACTCTTCATTAATGTACATAGATAAAACAATAACATTAATTGAAGGATATTCCAATGTAATAATTTTTGTTATTTCTATGCCCGAAATATCCGGAAGAGATATGTCCATCAGAATAATTTCAGGTAATTCAATTGATAACAGCTGAATCAATTCGTTATAACATGAAGCTTCTCCAATTACCAATATTCTTTTATCATTCTGCACCAAAAGCTTTAGACCATCACGAACTAACGTATGATCATCAACAAGTATCAATTTAATTTTTTCCATCAATTATTATCCTTAACAGGGATAGTTACAAAGATTTCAGTTCCCTTGCCCACATTAGTTTTGATTTTAATTTCACCGTCTATCAGACTTACTCTTTCTCTCATGTTGATTAAACCATTGCCCATAGTAATCATGGATTCATCAAAACCTTTACCATTATCTTTAACCTCGAGTTGAAGGATATGATCTTTTAATTCCAGATTAATTAAAATCCTGTCAGCTTCGGAGTGCTGAAGAATATTTGATACAGCCTCCTGAACAAGACGAAACAAATAGACTTTGATATTAGTATTTATATCTTCATTCTTTAGATTTGAAGTCAGATCAATATTTATTCCTGATATTTTAATAATGTCATCACATAGAGTTTTGATTGCAGTTGCAAGCCCAAACTCATTAATCACAGACGGGAGAAGATTATTAGTAAGATTGCGTATTTCTTGTATTGTGAGATCAATCGATTGCTTGGCTAGTTCTAGCTGATTCGCCAAGAGCTCTGATTGTTCTGATTCAATGTTTTCGAGAATAAGTTTTGTTGCAATCAATCGTTGTCCGATGTCATCATGTAACTCAAGAGCAAGTCTTTTTCTTTCTTTGTCGGTAGCGTCAAATGATGCTTTGACAGTCTTTTTATTAGCTTTTTTTAATTCTTCTTCCTGTGTAATTATTTTTTCTCCCATTGCATTGAAAGTCGTTACAAGATCACCGATCTCATCCTTTGAATTAAAATCAATTTTTTCAAAAGTTCCATTCATTAGATTTACTGCTGCTTTAGTAAGATTCTTAACCGGAGATGAAATCTTTCTGGCAATGATGAGAGTCACAATAATGACTCCAAAAGAAGTAAGAATCACTAATAAGAACATCTTATTCCTCATGAGGAAAATATCTTTTACAGCTTCCAGTTTATCAATTTCAACAAGAATGAACCAATTTAAAGAATCAACATTAATCTTCCCATAAGAGCCAAGGACAATCATTTCCCTATAATCCCGATAGGAATCAAAACCAGATTCGGAATTTAATGCGCTATGCGATCCCTTCGTGTCTACCTTTACATTCATTGCCGCATTTTTAATAAACCTTGAATCAGTTCTCATGAATTTATCATTGCCAATCAAATATGATTCACCGGATTCACCAAAACCATCGTTAGAGCTGTTTTCCACCATGATACGATTGATATTATCCTTATTTAGCTCGAAAACTATATGATTCGGAATGCCAAAATCCGATCTGATTTTTTGAATTAGAAAGAGATGATATTCCTTGGATTCTGGATATGATACTTCAATAAGTTTGGTTGCTGCAACAGATTGATCAAATGACACATTGTTATTTTTTAGTTCAAGTAATAATCTACTATCCAGATTATTACTTGAACCGGACAAATTTGATAATGAAAATATCCGAACATAATGATCAGATTTTGCTAGGATAGATGCAAGTTTCAAGCTGTCATTAGATTTGGTAACATTTATTGAATTATCCTTATTAATCAGAGAGATTAATAATTGGATCTCATTTTTTCTGTCATCGAAGTATTTTTCAATCTGACGTTTTTTGACAGTTTTGATAGTCGTTAACTGCTGATCTATTCTTTTGTTGAGGGCGGCTTCTGAATTGAAGAACGAAAAATACCCAACAGTGCCCACTGCTATAAGGTTAATAGCAACAAACAACATTATTAGTTTATCGGATATAGAAAAAGTTCTCAATTTGCAAAATCTCAAATAATAACTATGTAAATTATCAAAAAACTTTTATTCTACCCAAATTGAACTCATAGTTTGCTATCTAATAGATTTTTTGTTAATTTTGATTCTGAGTTAAAAACTTACCTGTGAGCAGCAAAACGAAAAATACAAATAATAATAATGATGGTCAGGTTCTATCCCGCGAATATTTCTGGAGGATAATTTTTGTATTTTCTGTCTTATTTGTTGGATTCCTTGCTCTCATTGCCCGTTTAGTGGTTCTTCAGATTGTAGACACAAACAAATATAAAAGCATTGCCCGTTCACAACACGAATCCAGAGTTAATTTAAGACCCGAGAGAGGCGATATATTAGACAGAAATGGTAAATTGCTGGCATCAACAATCAAGAGTATTTCATTCGCTATCGATCCTTCTATTCTAAAGGACAGTTCTGAAATTGAGAGAATCTGTGATAGAATTTCAATTATTACCGGTCAGGACAATGAAAAACTATTATCCAAGGTTTACAACTCCAAAGGCTCATTTGTTTGGCTTGCTCGAGGCATTCTGCCTTATGAAGCTCAAGGTTTGGATAGCATAAGGAGTAAAGGGTTTATCAAAATCTATGAGCCCAAAAGAGTGTATCTTTATGGTTCTCTAGCTTCGCAGGTAATCGGCTGTACCGATATTGACAATAATGGATTAACAGGGCTAGAGCTTTCGCTTGATTCATTGCTGAAGGGACATAGTGGATCCACAATTATGCTCAGAAATGCTGCAGGAAGATTAGTCCCCACAATATCAACCACTACTTCTGAAGCAATGAATGGCAAGTCCGTTAAGCTAACTATTGACATAGAATTGCAGAGAATTGCTGAACATGAGCTTAAGCTTGGAGTTGAAAAATCAGGATCAGAAGCTGGATCATTAGTAATTTTGGATCCAGCAACTGGCGAAATTCTTGCAATGGCATCCTTTCCTACTTTCGATCCGAATAATATAATGGAAATTCTACCCGGAGCGATGAAAAACAGAGCAATAAGCGATGTTTACGAACCAGGCTCGACGTTTAAACTTATAACAGCAGCTGCTGCTCTTGAGGAAAATGTAATCACTCCTGATGAATGGGTTGATGGCTGCAATGGTGTATTGAAATTTCCAGATTATGAAATAAAGGATGATCATCCACTCGGGAAAGTAAGATTTTCTGAAGCTATTGAAAAGTCAAGCAATATTGTTTTTTCAAGCGTTGCGAATAATATTCCAAGTAATAAATTTTATAAATATATTCGTGATTTTGGTTTTGGATTGGAGTATAATCTTGAACTACATGGTGAAGAGAGTGGGAAAATTAAACCTGCAAGTCAGTTTGATGCTGTTAGTAAGAGATTTATGGGATTTGGCTATGGTATTATGGTTACACCGCTTCAGATGGTAAATGCATACGCAGTTATTGCCAATTTTGGCGAAATGATGAAGCCTTATGTCATCAGTAATATTTATAATTCCAATAAGGATATTATTTCAACCACGAAACCGATTAAAATACGTAGAGTTCTATCGGAGGGTACATCCAAAGCATTGATCAATCTACTTGTCGGAGTTGTTGACCGTGGAACAGGAATAGCTGCAAAAATTGAAGGACTAAGAATTGCAGGGAAAACTGGCACAGCTCAGCAAGTTTCCTCGGGATCATATTCTAAAGCAAATTATACTGCATCTTTTGCCGGGATACTTCCGGCAGATAATCCCAAATTTGTTATGATGATAGTGCTAGATAAACCTCAGGGCAATATCTATGGTGGCTCGACGGCTGCACCAATTTTCAGAAACATATCAAAAAGTTGGATTACTGTCAACCATGATTTTCTGAATGAAAAACACAAGATCGATAATACTATCGATACCAATAGATTTATTACCATACCTAATCTTAAAGGTATGTCTGCTGCACTGGCTGTAAAACTTTTAACTAACTTAGGAATAAAATGCAATAATACAGCAAAAGTTGAAATTGTTGGTAATCAACAGCCAAAGCATGGTTCATTAGTTAGAGCCGGATCAGAAGTACTTTTACTTAGTTCTGCCAAACCATTATCAATAACACAGGAATCTTTGCTGAATGAAATAGGTGGATTAAATATTAAAAACGCACTAACAATTCTTCAAAGCAAGAATATTTCTGTTAGAGTTGAGGGCAGTGGCTTAGTTCAGAATATATATCTTTCAAAAACAGGCGAGATATTGAATTGCAGGCTTATTTGTAAATAAACAGGATTTCCGTTTCCAGAGAAAGAAATGGATATCCTGTTTGTCAAATCTCATTATTACTTAGTATTTATACCTTTTCTACCAATGCAGTGATATTCAAATTTCATTTTTTCCATTTCTGCAGAGGAGTATAAATTCCTACCATCAAAAATAATCACTTCATTCATCATGCTTTGCATCTTCTGGAAATCAGGGTTTCTGAAAACCGTCCATTCAGTTGCAATAATAAGCGCATCTGCTTCTTTTAGACAATCATAAGGATTGTCGCAATACTCAATTTTATCACCAAACATTATTCTGGTATTATTCATTGCTTCCGGATCATAAGCAGAAACAGCCGCACCTTCAGCAAGAAGATTTTCAATAATAATGAAAGCCGGTGCCTCTCGTGTATCATCTGTATCTGGTTTAAAGGCAAGTCCCCAGATTGCAAATTTCTTCCCTTGGATTTGATCATCAAATCTCTTTTTAATTTTTGCAATAAACCGAGTAGTTTGTTTTAAATTAACCGACTGAGCTGCCGAAACTATATCCAATGGTGTCCCAGCCTGTTCAGTTGAATGAATAAGTGCTCTCACATCTTTCGGGAAACAAGACCCTCCATACCCAACACCGGCAAATAAGAATCTCTTACCAATTCTTGTATCTGATCCTATTCCTAGTCTTACTTTTTCAATATCTGCTCCAACGACTTCACAGTAAGCCGATAAGTCATTCATAAAAGAGATCTTTGTCGCAAGGAAAGCATTGGCAGCATATTTTGTGATTTCAGCACTTTTGATGTCCATGATATAAATTGGATTACCACTTCTCAAAAATGGTTGATAAAGATCCTTCAGTACTTCCTCTGCGTATTCACTTTCGGTACCAATAACTACTCTTTCAGGTTTGAGTGAATCCTCAATAGCAAAACCCTCGCGCAAGAATTCAGGATTACTTGCGACATCAATTAAATAATCAGGAATGAACTTGTCAAGTATGGCTCTAGTTTTGTCAGCCGTACCGACAGGAACTGTGCTCTTATTTATGAGAATTTTTCGTTCACGCAAATCATACTTCTTTATTATGTGGCAGATTTGCTCAGTGGCATCCAGAACATGATGTAAATCTGCAGATCCATCCTCACTAGGGGGAGTTGGCAAGCAAAGAAAAATTATCTGGCAATTTTTAACTGCCTCTTCGAGATCAGTTGAGAAATGCAGTCTTTCTTCTTTTAAATTTCTTTGCAGTAACACTTCCAACCCTGGTTCATATATAGGAGATTTACCCTGCTTGAGTAAATTTACCTTTTCTTCTAAAATATCAATACAATAAACATTATTACCGGTTGCCGCAAAACAAGTACCTGTAACTACTCCGACGTATCCGGTTCCAATTACACCAATGTTATAAGCCATTTATTCTCCAAAAAATTAAGACAGATGTCCAAAATCCAATAATTAATCAATAACAAAAATAGGAAAAAAACTCTGATGAGAATAATTATCTGTGAGTCTTTTTATTAATTTAATAACAAACGCAGAATAAGAAGTACAAGAACCACGAGGACAGCTAATAAGATTGCGAATTTTAGAAATTTCTTTATTATTGAAAAGAATATTAGTACGAGTAATACTATAATTATTACTTTCCCATAGGTTGGTAGATTGATAAAAAAGTGAATTATTCCATCGACATTCATTAACTCAACCTGAAAGTAAATGTAATAACCCCGAACATCTCTCTGTTATCTCTTAGTCTGTTAAATTTCCATAATCTCAATGCTTCCATAGCTGCACGTTCAAGAATCGGATCGCCTTTTTGAAGTGGGTACATTGTAATTACCTGTCCCTCAGAAGACACAGTGAATTTGATTCTGATCTGGGCTTGAGTGTTTATTCCCGGAGGATATTTGGGCAACTTCTTGAAAAGGACAGTTCTGTTTCCACCACCACCCCATTCGATATCTCCTAAACCTTCGCCTGCACCTGGTCCAAAACCTATTTTACCTGTTCCTGTACCCTCAGGTTGCCCAGTCAATGCTCCAACATTTTTACCTGCATTTCCATCGAGTGGATTCTTGGTGGATTTTTCTCCGGAGGAAGCATCTGCTATAGCTGTGTGTTTGGAATAATTTTCAGGATCGCTAACAGGTGATTTTGGGCTTTTACTGAATTGTGCGGCAACGCTAGCATCTTCAAGATCAGACAATGTTCTAGATCCTTTATGCGCGGCACCCTCTTTTGATAAATTTCCTTTGCTCGCTCCAGTTCCGTCGCCGGGACCAAAATTAATCATTTCAAGTGGTATAAGATTCTGGTCACTATACTTGTTATATGGAGTAGTGTATTTTGTGACAGTGATGAGCAATAATAGAATTATGGTTATAGCTAAAGCTATACCAAAACCTCTGGCTGTCTGTTTATCCCAAGGAATTCTGAACTTTATATTTACCTGATTATCTTCTCTGTATGGAACATACATGGCTTTCCCCCCCAGAAATGCTCCCCAACTATTTAAGTTAAAAAACTATATTTATTTAATCCTGTCTATCCAAGAACGTGAAAATCCTAATTTAATTGCAGATTCCTGAGCTTCCTGCCTTGATTTGAAGTAACCGCACCTTATTTTATAAACTGATATCCCTCTAATTTTTTGAATTTGAAGGGTTGCGCTTATACTTCTCTTTTTAAGCTTATTCATCCAAATCTCAGCATCTTCTATTGATGGTGTAGAATAGAGTTCAATCTGATAAATCTCATTCTTTGGTGCCATAGTCGGTTGAACGTGCGTTTTTTCAACTTTTGGATTAGTTGATTTTTTGACAGAAATTATGGGACTTTCAGCTGTATTTTTAGTTACCGACTGGATTGGATTTTTAACTATCGCCTTTTTAGGAACGGATTTTTCTTCAACCTTAAGTAGTTCAGGTTTAATGATTTCGGCAATTGTATCTTTCCTAATTTCTTTTTTAACAACTAAAGTATCTTTTGCGATTACTTTTGATGGCAATGCTGTTTGAGCTTTATTTATTTTAAAGATAGTATTATTCAGTTTTGCCAATTTCATTGAATTGAAATACAAATATGTTCCAGCCATTAACAGCAGCGGTATTAGAATTGCTCCAGCATATATTAAAAAAGGTATTACTGGAAATGGTTTTTTTGCAGCTTTTTCCTTTTTAGGTTTCTTTATTTCCTTTTCCTTCTTAAGTACTTTTTTGAGATCAGCTTCAGTTTCCAATATTGTAATTGGTTGTTCTTGAGTAATTGTCTCTTCAGCTACATTTTGAGAGAAGGATGCATTCATTTGAGTAACATCATCTTCCTGAATTAAAAATGTTGATGGGTGTTCTGCTGCAATTGCAGATATATCAATCATATCGGAAGCACCGAGATCATCAACTGAACGAAACGTTGCTAATCCTTCTTGATTTTTCTGTTCATCAAACTCCGGTTCGGAAACTTTCTTTTTTAATGGTTTTCGATTTTTTGCATCATTCAGATCGCCTTCCAGTATTGTCTTTAGGTCGTTATCAAGCTCTAAAACTTCGTCTCCTGAAATTTGAGGGACAAAATCGTCATCAATTTTGGTGTCATTAGACTCTAATTCGTATGATACTCTTGAAGAAGGATCTAGTTCCTCAGATCCAATTTCATTATGAATTGGAGGTGGAATGTTCTCATCCTCTTCGGCTTTAACCAATTCGTTAAACCTAGCTATATCCTGTGATTCAATTTCTTCTGCTTCTTTTAAAACATCCTCCTGAGAAGGGATACCTGATTCATCTTCGAACAAATCCCAAGTTTCACCCGCGTCATCATCAGTTGTGGGTTCTTCTTCAAGTGGAATGTTTTCAGTAGCAATCTCAACATGTTCATCGGTAATAACCGGTTCGTCGTCAGTTGGAACATAAGGCAACTCACCAGGATATGTATCTGCTTCATTGAGCAGAAATGATTCCTGCGATTCATCGGGAGATGGCTCGAAATTGCCATATACTTCTTCCGGCTTTAAAATACTATCATCCATTATTGCCATTATTTTTAGATCCCAATGTTAGCTATTGCAAAATTAACTAATTTTTAGAACTTTAAAAGAATTCCTGCAGACAGAAATATATCTCTTTCTTTATAATTATTCCAAATATAGATATTTTGATTTAAAAGATTATTCATTTTGATAAACACATCAAACTTGCTATTAAGCTTATATTCAATGAACAACGATAAATCTACAAAGCTTTCTAGCTCTGTAATATTTTTATCATCGGCATATCTTGGTGAAACATAAGTTAATGATATACTAGAAGATAAAGTTTCATACCAAATGCGGTTATAGCTAATATTTAATTTGAGAGGGATATCATAGGGTAGGGTGTATCCCGATAATGACCAGAGACTGTACTGAAAGTTATAGATTAACAAATCAGATTTTGACAAATGTATTTCACCTTCGCTGAATAATGCCATTCTATTAGTATTGGCATACATAATCACAAAAGTAGAAGTATCTGCATTTGAATAATAGGGTGTTCTTGTTCCGAAAGAATACAAAAGACCTGCACTAAAGTTATAGTATTCATCAGGCCGATAGTAAGCATTTACTTTCAAATCAAGATTGCGACCGAAGTCAAAGAATAATGAATCGGACAGATAAGGATTGGCGGAGTATGCACTAATATAATTATTCTGACTCATGTAATTTTTAATAGAGGCTTTATAGCTGAAGTAATTATCTTGCTTGAGTTCAGCTCTGATATCAAACAGGAAATTGGCTAAGGTTGCATTAGCACTTCCACTGGCAAATTGGAAACCACCTTCTCCGAAGAATGAAAGGTTATCCTTAAAATATTTTCCGTTCAAAAGGAATTCCATAAAATTCATTCCGATGCCGTTTAGAGAATGGAAATCAAGATTTAATCTCCCACCAATAAGAAAATCCTTCCAGTTGTTTTTTAAGTCTAAATATACTTTGATGTTGTTGTCTGTCTTAGCGCTGTTTCCCCCTAGTGACAATATACGGTAACCGCCACCGGTGGAAAAATCAAAGCCATCATAAGATCCAGTGCTGTTGATATTAAGATCAAAATTGAATGATGTTCTTTCGGGAGCCGAAGAAATTGCATATAGCTTAAATTTATCGTATCCCAGATCAAACTTTGTGGTAGTTTTGCTGCCTCCAAATATAAAAAACTTATCGGGAGCGATATATTCTGAGTTAATTTTGGCAAAAGTTCTAAAGTATCCGGAGTTGTCAATGTGACCTTGTGAAGCATCGATTCCTGCATTTGCAAAAAGATTATATCTGTCAATTCCGAAGTCATAACCAAATTCTGCATTAGGAGTCAGATAAGTTCCAATGCCAGCTCTAATAAAACCATCACTTTTAAAAATACTCATAATTTTTAAAGGTAGTTCCTTCGGTGGCAGTAGTATTGTTTGCTCTTTCTGTAGTGAATTAATAGAATCAAGCTCAGATTGTGTCAACTTATTGATCTTATCCGAAAATTGTTTTATTCCGGATTGTACATTGATTTGCCCCTTACCTTCGATAACGTAATTGGGCAATTCAAGTGGCTTAGCCTGGGATTCTTCCGGAGCAGGTGTCGGTGACGATGTCTGTCCGAAAATCTGACCAGACAGAGTTATCGTAAATAGTATTAATCGATATAGATAATTCAATTTCATTTTAATAAATTTAGTCTTTATTGCACGTTTATTTTTCTAATTGTTTCAGTCTTCTTTTTGCTGTTTTGCCGAAATCGTCATCAGGTCTCAGTGTTGATATTGCCTGATATGTTTCTATTGCTTTCTCATTTTGTTGAAGCCTTTCATAACACTCACCCATATTTAGTAATGCCAGAGTAAACCAGTCCTCAATGCCTGCAAAATTTTCTTTAACTGAAATGAACGCTGTTACCGCATCTTCCAGCTTCTCTTGTCTCATTTTGATTTCACCAATTCTGTACTGTGACTCAGCTGATAAAGCAGGATTAAGATTTGAATGAATCAATTTCTGAAATTCTACAACTGCAGAATCCAACCAGCCTTTAATTCGGAAAAACATCGCTATTCTGTAAGAGCTCTGTTCCCCATATTCCTGATTCGGGTATTGCTTGTAAACACTTCTGAAAATCTCTACAGCCCCAAGTGTGTCTCCCATCGAGAATTTTATGGAAGCTCTTTCATAACCTGCCTGAGCTGAAATTGGATTGTCGGGATAATTCTTAGAAATAAGAACTAAGATGGAATCTGCTGCACTAATATCAGCAGTTTGCTTTTTTATTAGACCTAGCTCCAGCATACTTAGTGGTGCAAAGTCACTTTTACCGTATTTATTTATAACACTTCTGAATGTTTTTTCTGCATTCGGAAGATCGTTCAGGCTGATATAACTCTTGCCCATCCAGTACATGGCTTCAGCATTCTTATCATTATCAGGATATTTCTTTATAAAATTATCATATTCATTGATAGCATCATTGAAATTCTTACCATTGAAGAACATCTCTCCTTTTTTAAATACAAACTCAGCAGCAAAAGGGGATGTTGGGTTAGATGCAATATATTTATCTGCTATTTTAAATGCTTCATCTGGTTTGCCAAGCGCATTGTAGCAGTATTGCATACCTTTGACGGCATCAGGAGCTAATGAACTATTCGAGTATTCGTCAACGATAAGATTATATTCTTTCAGAGCCTGTTCATAATTCTCGATGTTATAGTAGCCATCTGCTATTGCGAAGTGGGCCCTTGGCACGAGTACACTCTGCGGATAAGCCTGCAACAGGAATCTGAAATCATCGATTGCTTCGAGATATTTCTTCTGCTGGAAACGTATCCAGCCGGTTAAATACAATGAGTTAGGGGCATAAGCAGATTTAGGATAGGAACGGACAAAAGACAGCATCGCGGAGATTGCTTCTTCATAGCTCCCCATTTGATATAGAGCGTGAGCAAGTTGATAGGCACTATATTGACCTTCTTCTGTGTTTGGCGAGTGCAGAGCTGCTTTTCTGTATGTATCAACTGCCTTGCGGAAGTTCCTGGTAACATAGTATCCATCCGCCTGTCTTGTAAGAACTTCCATGGCGTACTTAGTATCAGGAAATTCCCTTATCATTGTCTCGAATGTTTCGGATGATTTATTGAAATTCTTCAGCCTAAAATAAGACCAACCCAGTCCGTAAAGTGCATCTTCTTTGTAGGTGCTTGAAGGATAAAGCTCAAGCAATGACGAGTACTTTTCAATTGCATTATTGAGTAAATCTATCCTGTAATAAGCTTCTGATATCCAGAACAATGCTTCATCATTTCTTCTGCCATTTTTATTTTCAGATAAATAAGCTAGAAGTGGAGGAATGGCTTCGGAATTCCTTGAATTTTTTACGAATGTAATGCCAAGTTTAAGCCTTGCTTCGCTGATATAAACATCCTTTTGAGGCATGAAGATATGAGAACTCTTCAGTGCGATCTGTTCAGCTGTCTTGTATGGCTTTATAGCTTTGTCCCAACGTTTCAGTTCGAGATTAGAAGCACCCAGAAGAAGTTGAATCCTAACCTGCACAAGTGCTTCAGTGGCTTCTCTTTCAGCTCTGTCTAAGGCTTTTACAGCTTTTTCGTATTCACTT
Organism: uncultured Ignavibacteria bacterium; assembly: GCA_903862655.1. Lineage (GTDB taxonomy): Bacteria > Bacteroidota > Ignavibacteria > Kapaibacteriales > UBA2268 > CAIOZA01. Next base: position 2,154 of record CAIOZA010000007.1, on the reverse strand, counting down.
TTCTCATAGTAGATTTGTCCTAGCTCAAGCAATGCCTGAGCCAAATATGGAAAATCAGAAAGAGAAGTTAAATTTGCAAGATCCTTTTGCGCAGTTTCTACATCGCCATTTCTTTTGATAGCAATTGCTTTGTATAATTCTGCTAATGCAATAACTCTCGATTCAGTTTGATCTTTTGATCCGATAACAGTTTCATATACTTTAACGGCTTCTTCATTTCTATTTTGATTCAGCAGTGACCATGCATAGCCAAGTCTCACATAGTTAGTTAGAGTTGAATTTGTAAAAGTTTCGAGAAAGCCATGTAGGAACGATTCGGATTGTTCGTAATTTGCCGCCAGATTGTAGGCTTCCCCACGAAGGTAGAGTACTTCTTCTTGAGCAAAATCAAAATAACTCTGAGATTCATATTTTAAGCCAGTAGAATCCTTAGCGTATATATGTTTGATAATATTATTCGTACTTTCGATTGTAATCAATGCAGATATGGCATCACGAAGAATAAGATTATCATTTACTTCTCTAATTCTCGAAGCTATGACCGAGTTAGAATATGGATATTTCTTTTGCAATGTTCTGAAATAATTTATTGCAATTTCATACTGACGATTAACTTCTGCAGACATACCCAAAGCAAATAAAGCATCGTCAGCATATTTTCCATTTGGATATTTGGAAAAGCATTCCTCAAATAGTGGCTGTGCATCCTGGTAATGCCCACTTTGAGTAAGTGAAACAGCACGCCAGTACAGAGCATTATTGGATAGCTCACTGAATTTATCTTCGCCTTTAAGTCTGAATTCATCATCAGCTATTGTTTTAGCGAGGGAAAATAACTTTTCAGAATTTTTAAAATCTTTCTGATCGAATGCAAGATAGGCTCTCAGCATAGCCGCATCAGCCCTGTAAGGACTGTACTTATCATCAATAATTAATTTCTCAAGTGCTTTGTCACTCAGAGTAAAATTTCCGTAGGATGCATCAATAATTGCCTGCATCATGACGGCTTTGTCAATTCCTATTGGATCAGAATAGTTTTTAATAGCGTGTTCGAGTAATTGTCGTGATTTACTGAATAAATCTTTATCATAGAAAAATTTAGCTTGTGATATCTCATTGGTGTTATAGTTAAATAACGGCGTAACTATCTGTGGATATAGCGGCAACGACAACAGTAAAGATAATAAAACTAATCTTATGAGCTTTTTTACCATAAATAAAATTTTGTATTTGTTAATTTTGAAAGCGAATAACGCTTTATGCTGCAATGTAATTTACAAAATTTTACTTAAAATTTTTAACAAAAATTGAAAAATAATGAATGAATTGTTAAGTGAATGAAATAGGGGACAAGGAAATTGTCAAAATTCGGTCAAAAATATTTATTATTTAGTTTATTAAAAATAATTTTTGAAATATTGAAAAAAATAACTAATTTTGTAACTCTAAAATTCCTGAGTAGCTCAGCTGGTTAGAGCATCTGACTGTTAATCAGAGGGTCCGCGGTTCAAGTCCGTGCTCAGGAGCAAAGAATAAAAGAGTTAGGATAATTTTCCTGACTCTTTTTTTTGTGCTTTTACGTCTATAAACCTTTATTCCAAACTTTGAGTCCAACTTTCAAAAAGATTGCATTATTTGCATCGGTAATTTGCACTATTTGCACTATATTAATGAATAAAGAGCTATGTAAGATTCCTCTAACCTACTTATTTTTCAAATAACTAATTTTTGTGATTGCACTTTTGCATCAATTGCGTTGAGTTTTTTCGTTTTTCAAATTTTAATCTTAAAAATACAATTACACAGAGAGCCACGGAGTTTTGCATTGCTCTGTGCAACTCTTGTATTCCTCTGTGAACCTCTGTGTAATTTTTTGAATATAGTTGAGAGAACCACAGAGAAAATCAAATTGCATCGGAGATATCATTTTTTCAGGTCGCTCCTAAGGAGCTTTGATTAGTGTTGTTTTATTTATTTCTACAAACAGTAAGCTACTACGTAGCTGTTTTTCAATGATCAATGACCAATGAGGAATGAGGAATGACCAAACAAATGAAGAATTTCCCTCTTCTTGCCCAATGCAACGATTGGAGCGGAAAACCATTTGCAATCTACTAAAGATTGAAAACATTTCCTTAGAAATGGTTTATATTT
>CAIOZA010000006.1 GCA_903862655.1 uncultured Ignavibacteria bacterium | reverse complement strand
CAAATGGAGACCATCCGCTAATATCAAAATCACCGAGATAGATAGTATCAGACTGCCTTACCAGTTTAAAGCTGTCCAGCGAGTATATTTTTAATATTCCGTCATCGAAAAACATATAATTTAAACTATCTGAAGAGAGTAGGATAGTATTATTATGTAATCCCTTAGGGACAATGCTATCCTGTATAACTGTTCCATCAGAAGACGAAATACATCTAAAATAATCTGATCTATTCCATATAAATCTAGAGCCATCAAGCGTAAATCCAGGATTAAAATAAGGCATTAAATAAGTAGAATGAAAATTCCATATCGTATCAGATTCAGCAAATAATTTGGGAGATGAAAATAAAATTAGAGCGATGAATATGAATGTTTTCATAGTGTGAACTTCATAATTGAATATAGTTATACAAATATAACACTAAAACAAATAATAAGTGGAAAAAGTTACAGGAGTGAGGGGAATAAATTGTATTTGCAGTTGTTAGGCAAGCAGATTCCTAACGACTATTTTCTGCTGATATTTATTGGTGTTTGTTCAGCCTTAATCATGCCGAATTTATCGCGGGCAATTTTAGTTATTCGTTCTGGGGATTCCAGCTCGTTAATCTTAGTTGATAACAGAAGGTTTTTGTCTTCGATCATCTCTGCCTGTTTCTTGAGATAGCTTGTCTCTTTGAGCAGGGATTTCACTTCGATGACATTGCTGACGTAAAGTATCATAAGGACTGCAGTAACGATCAGCACTATCAGAGCATTCCATTTGCTGAGAATCCTCTTTTCTGTTGATGGCTTTTTCACAGGCTCGGTTTGATCAGGATAATCAGGTGTCTGAGCATTGCCCTTATTAAAATGATATATTTTAGAATAATCCACAAAGAATTCCTTAAGTTTGCACTGCTAAAATACGAAATTATATTATACAGAAAATGTCTTAAATTCAATAATTCTAAAAGAAATTTACTGTTAAGTCAATAAAAACTCTTGCATTATTCGTTTTTTTGATTAATTTTGTTATGTTAGTACACACCATTTTGCGAAAGAATCAAAGTAACACTTACGCAAGTCGAATATCTTATCATGGGAATAACTGTACAAATTCTAAAAAATAACCAATGTGTGTGAACTATTATTGAAACTTAAGAATGTTATTTACGTTAATATAACTGTGTCTCTGCCGATTTATATATTAGTTTTGATTTTGTCAAGAACATCGTAAAGCACAAACTCAATAAAGCTTAAATTAGGAACATATCTAAAAAAATAATTTGTTTTAAATTTGTCGATTGAAATTATGAACAATCAGGAAACCTCAAATCCCGCAACGATTGACATTGCGGATCTCAAAGGCAAGCGAATTGCTGAATTAACCTCGATGGCAAAAGCCCTTGGTATCACAAATTTTGCTGATCTGAGAAAACAGGAACTTATACTCAAAATTGTTGAAGCTCAGGCTAGCATTGCACCTAAGGAACAGCAGAATGACGGTTTGATAACAAGCGGAGGAGTGCTCGAAGTGCTTCCCGATAGTTATGGCTTTTTGCGTTCTGTGGATTATAATTATCTACCTTCTCCCGATGATATCTACGTTTCACCTTCACAGATCAAAAAATTTGCTCTGAGAACCGGCGATACTATTCGAGGACAGGTGAGACCACCTAAGGAAGCTGAGAGATTCTATGCTCTTCTTAAAGTCGAAACTGTGAACTATCTCGATCCTGATCTAATCCGTGATCGTACTTTATTCGACAATCTTACTCCTCTTTATCCTACTAAAAAGATTAATCTCGAATCCGGGCCTAGTGAATACTCAATGAGAATAGTTAATCTTCTTAGCCCATTGGGCAAAGGACAGCGCGGTCTGATTGTTTCACCTCCAAAATCGGGTAAAACAGTTCTTCTTCAGCAAATTGCCAACAGTATCACAAGAAATCATCCTGAAATCAAGCTGATCGTTCTTCTTATAGATGAACGTCCGGAAGAAGTTACAGACATGGAAAGATCCGTCAAAGCTGAAGTAATTGCTTCAACATTTGATGAGCCACCTGATCGTCACGTCCAGGTTGCCGATATGGTTCTCGATAAAGCACGCAGACTTGTAGAAGCCAAGATGGACGTTGTGATTCTTTTGGATTCGATCACTCGCCTTGCCAGAGCACACAACACAGTTGTACCTCACTCTGGAAAGATTCTTTCCGGTGGTGTCGATGCGAATGCTTTACACAAACCAAAGAGATTCTTCGGTGCCGCAAGAAATATCGAAGAAGGTGGATCGCTGACAATACTTGCAACCGCATTGATTGACACAGGAAGCAGAATGGATGAAGTTATTTTCGAAGAATTCAAGGGAACAGGTAACATGGAACTCGTTCTCGACAGAAAAATTTCTGACCGCAGAGTATTTCCTGCTATCGATGTTAACCGCTCCGGTACACGCCGCGAAGAGTTACTGCTCGACCAGGAAGAACTAAACAGAATCTGGATTCTCCGTAAGGTGCTCAGCGAGATGAATGCAGTCGAAGCAATTGAATTTATGCTTCATAGAATGAAGGGAACACGCTCCAACCGTGACTTCCTAATGGCAATGAACAGCTAGAAGACAGTAATACATAGTTTAATAAAGAGGGGTTGCAACGAATTGCATCCCCTCTTTTGTTTTTCAAGATCAACTAAGGATTTGTTACAGAATTAGTAATCCGCTTGATCAACTAATTGTAGTTTGTTTGTAAATAATTATCAGGAAAAATCTGATAAAATCATTTCCTCTTCAAATCAATATCTGTTCTGTATTCGATTTTCGTATTGACACCGGATACTTTAGTTTTATGGAAGATCATCTGGTAGGGCACCATTTCCACTTTATCGTTGCCGAACTTCTGCGCCGGAAGCGGGAATGTAACATCAGTATTGACAGCCAGTGGAAAAGCCACAGGCTTCATCATCTCTGCGAATTTCAATGGAATTTCCTGATAATATGGAATTTTCCATCCAAGAAGATTGATGCTGAATTTTATCTTGAGAATTATGTCCTTGGGAACAGGCTTCAATAGAACGTATCCCGTATCTGTCGGCAATAGTTCCATGGAAATAGCTTCATTCAGGTAAAGTTCCACTTCCGGTGAAGCCGATGCAGGGATTCCTGTATATTTACCGGAAACCGAAATAAATCCTTTACCCTCAAGCTCAATCATGCCATCAACCTTGTTCTGATGCAGTTTGTTCATCTGCAATGATTTGAGGTTGAGGCTCACAAATCCTGTATCAATGTCAATAAAGTTCGTGTATTTTATTCCCAGTGTACTCTTATCTTCCTTCATAAAGTCCTTGCTTTTGCGGAAGAAGAGGAGAATATCGTCGGTTCTGTTGTAAGCGTATTTATTGAGAATCTTGTTGATAGCTCCGAGTTCCATTTTCATTATCAGGTCATTACCTTCGGGAATCTTGAGCATTGGCTTGAGTATTGCCTCTAAACTGTCGTTCTTCCATCTGTTGATGTCTATTGACTTTTGTGAATCTTCCAGCGATGCCATCTTATAGGATGAACATCCGTAAAGCATAGGAATGACAGCAATTAACAGTGTTAAGAGTATTCTTCTCATTTCGCCACCTCCATATTGTCGAAGTTCATTGCGACGAAGACGGCATTAGTGAAGATTATCACTTCCTTCAGTTTAAGTTTGAAGTTGATAACTGTCTTTGGATTCTGAATACTCATGTTCAGCTTATCTTTGACCAAAATATTATTTGCCGGGAGAATTATATTATTCGTGAAGTCAACCGGAACTTGCAGTGGCGGCATCTGTTTACCGATATCAGCCATGTTGATTTTGATCAGATTGGCAATTATCTCCTCAGTTGAACCAAGCAGACCACCGGCATTAACCGCAGGAGAGATGTTGTATGGCTCTATCCTGATGAAAAGCTGATTGTTCGCGGTTTCAAGATAGAGCAGACAATCCATTGTGAGTTTGACATTGACATTGTATTTTTCATTATGCGCATCAAGATTGAGAGCCACATTCGCACTGCCATAGTTCAGCTTCAGATCGAGTGATAGAATCTTATAACTCGTTACTCCGTCAAGCCAGCCTGTACTCCCGTTATACTGCGAGAGTATCCGTTTCATCAGATCAGGTGAAAGATAGAAGGAAATATCTGCATTTTCGGTCGGTTCACCGGATTTCAGCCGTGACAGAAGCTTAGATGTTGATTTGTAGCGATTGTCCAGCATTTTGGCTTCTCTCGACTTGGCAAACTGGAGGGAGTCAATATTGGCTCCTGCTGTCCATTTAACAACAGTACAAGAGTTTAGAGCAAAGAAAAGCATTAATGATGAAACTAGCAATGGAAATAAGTAGCGACTTTTCATTATTTCAGAATAAAAAATTTTAAAAAGGTATAGACAAAGCAGATTGATAAATATTTAAAGTGAATTTAAACTCCGATTTAGTTAATTTTGAATCGATATGTTTAATACTATAACTTAAAAGGAGTTCTACAAATACATTTTTTGTTATTCCTGTGCAATAGGAATCTTGTATTGATGCGGGTTTATAGATACCTGTATAAGACACAGGGTGAAAAGTCAGATTTAGATGTCATTCAGCACGAAGTGAAGAATCCATGTATTTGAATTTTCCTGAAAAACAGAATGGATTCTCACGGTCGCTACGCTCCCTCAGAATGACGGAGTTTTCATTTTCACACAGCCTCATACGCAGGTATGACAACAAAAATTGAATTTTTAGAACCTACCTTTATGGAAAGAAATAAAAATGAATATTCCAATTCTTATCAGCATAGTTATCATCCTGACTCTACTTGCATATAATACATATTCAGGTACTCTTCAGCTGTTTGACATCAGAGGTGCTTTGCGTATTGCACTCTTTTCGCTTTTTTCGGCATCTGTTTACATGATCGTAAAAGAAGGTCTTATCCTTTTATTCGGAGCTGAACCCTCGCATTTAGGTTCAAACTTAACTTCCGTACTCCTGTTCATAGCAAAAATTCTCTTTACTCTCGGAATTGTGTGGCTTTTGATTACCATATCGAATGTCGTGCATCTGCGTTTGTTCGCGAAGGAATCTGAGTAATGGAAAAGACTCCTAAATCTATGCGGTTACAGCTGGCTCTGTTCGGAAGAACTAATGTCGGCAAATCCTCTGTTCTGAATATGATTGCCGGACAGGATGTAGCAATGACTTCACCAATACCCGGAACAACCACCGACGTCGTCGAAAAATCTATTGAACTTCTGCCTCTGGGACCTGTGAATATTCTCGATACAGCCGGTATCAATGATACCTCCGTTCTTTCAGAAGCACGTATCGCAAGAACTATGAAGATACTCGACCGTGCCGATGTTATTGTTCTAATCACAGAACCAAATATTTGGACTGAGTTCGAAGATCAGATCATCAAAGAAGCTCACGACAGGAAAATCCCGTTGGTAATTGTCATCAACAAAACTGACATTGAAGAGCCGACGCCGGAGTTCATCGAAAAGATGAAGTTCAATGCTAAGTATATCGTGACTTTGTCTTCCGTCATTCCCGAAAACAGAGATACTTATATCACCGATCTCAAAAATGCAATTATAGCATCTGCTCCAGATGACTTCATGAAGCCCATGCCACTGCTTGGCGATCTGATTCCATCGGGTGGTTTAGTGGTTCTTATTATACCGATTGATTCCGAAGCTCCGCGGGGAAGAATTATTCTGCCTCAGGTTCAGGCTCTGCGTGATATTCTTGATAATGATTCCGTTTCGGTCGTTACTAAGGAAAGCGAATATTCCAAGTCATTACAAATGCTGAGCAGAAAGCCCGATCTCGTTATCTGCGATTCTCAGGTAGTGGACAAAATGATGGCTCAGACTCCTGCTGATGTCAAGACAACAACCTTCTCTATACTCTTTTCCCGTTTCAAAGGTGATTTGGTTGAAGAAGTCCGTGGTGCCGCTGCCATCAATAGTCTGAAACCGGGAGATAAAATCCTTATTGCCGAAGCATGCTCACATCATCCGCTTAAAGACGATATCGGCAGAATAAAGATGCCCGGTTGGCTCAAAAAATATATAGGATTCGATATAGATATAGACGTTACTCAGGGACGCGACTTCCCTGCGAATCTCACTGATTACAATCTTGTGATTCATTGCGGAAGCTGTATGCTCACACGCAACGAAAAGCTTGTCAGGATATTCAAATGCAAGCAAGCCGGCGTGCCGATAACTAATTACGGTCTTGCTATATCCGTTACTCACGGTGTGCTTGAGAGAGCTTTATCGCCATTCCCCGATGCACTAGAAGCTTTCAGAACCTTTCATCGATAATTGGGCAGGATTGATATGAGAAAAATAGCTTTATTACTTATTCTGGCGGTTTTACCTGCTTATGCATCTGTGCTGAGAGTAGGTCCTGCCGAAAAGTATATGGTTCCGAGCGAAGCTGCATCTAAGGTCAGCAACGGAGATACTGTTGAAATTACAGCCGGGGACTACATTGGCGATGGTGCTATTTGGACCAAGAATGATCTTCTCATCCGCGGAGTCGGTGGTAAGGCACATCTGATTGCAGGATCCAAAATCCCGCAGGATAAAGCTATATGGATCGTTCAGGGACAAAACACTACGATCGAGAATATCGAGTTCTCCGATGCTAGAGTTCCTGATAAGAATGGTGCAGGAATAAGGATGGAAGGTACTCACCTCACTGTTCGTCACTGCTATTTCCACGATAATGAAGATGGAATTCTCGCCGGAGACAATGCTAACAGCGATATCCTTATTGAGTTCTGTGAATTCGCATACATGGGCTTTGGGGACGGCTTTTCACATAATCTCTATATAAATCATGTTCGCAGCCTCACTTTCCGTTTCAATTATTCGCATCATGCTAAGTCCGGTCATACACTCAAGACTCGTGCACTTAATAATTATATAATGTATAACTTCCTTACCGACAGTTCTGATGGAAACTCCAGTTATCTTCTGGATATGCCGAACGGCGGAAAGAGTTTTGTAATCGGAAATGTCTTCTACGAGAGCCAGGCATCCGACAATTACACCTCAGTAACATTTGGAACCGAAGGTTTCAATAATCCGGAGGCAAAACTATATTTTATCAATAATACTCTTGTTTCCGGCAGAACAAAGTGCGGCTTTGTGAATGTCCGCGATGGAGCAACCGATGTCCGTTTCGTGAATAATATCTTTTGTGGTACAACAGCAATAACTTATGCTCAAACAATAGCAAAGTGGATATCAAAGAATAATCTATTCACTGAAGAACCTGATTTACTAAAGTTTCAGGATATCTCAAAGTTTAACTACCACATTACAGCCGGTTCATCTGCTATCGGAGCAGGAATTCAGCCACCTGTGGTTGACGGATTCGATACAGCACCGACAGGAGAGTATCTTCATCCGCATGATTCTGTTAACTACATTTCCCAGGGTACATTTGACATAGGAGCCTATCATTTCCCGATTCCGGCTGATGTGCGTGAATCTGCTCCAGATCAAGTAATTGCAAATATTAACGGAACAATTACATTGCCTGAGAATGCAATCGAGTACGAAATATTTGATATAATGGGGAATATGATTTTACAGTCAAAAGAGCAAAGGATAATAAATATATTAGAATTTGCAGAAGGAATATATTTCATACGGGTTAAAACTGAAAAGGGCATTATGAACTATAAACTGATTCAGATAAAATAGAAGTTTCCTGGCAAACTCATTAAAGATAATGACACAATGTGAGTATTTCGCACAACTCACATTCTTGATTAGTTATTCAAATCAAATAAGATTTTGATAGTTATTTGATTTTTACTAATTTAAATTTCTTGTAAGAACCTTATTTTAATTTAAATTGTAACTTTTTTGCAGTTCAAGGTGTCTTAGTAAATAGTGAGATAAATAAATTATTAATTTGTATTGTTAATTTTAAAATTTGGAGTGTTTATGAAAAAAATCTTCGCCGCTATGATTGTTCTTGCAATCTTTTCAATAGGTGCTTTTGCTCAGCATATTGACTGGCAAAAATCCTGTCTTAATCAAAATGCCGCCCGTCCGGCATTACCTAAATTCAAACCTACATTATATGATATTGGTACTTCCAAAATTTCACCTGACGATCAGCAGGCTGCTGCTTATGCAGATACAGCACAGGATGCGTCATATTCAATGTATGGAGACGTTACTCCTTTTGTTTATGAGCCTAACTCAAATGCGCTGATTATCGGAGGAAATGAAGCATATTTAGTCGGAACTCAAGTAGTAGGTTATTATTATATAAAATACTCAATGGATGAAGGCAAAAGCTGGAAACCAATTGATTTATATAATGAACCAAATTTTTACCCGGTTTGGCCATCAATTTCTGTAACTAATCCGACTAAGTCAACTGATCCCAAAAATTTCCATTATATGATGACAAGTACTTTAGCTGATGTAAATAACGGTTACACATGGGCTGGCAATATGTTCATGATCGTCAATACAACATCAAACATTACACCGTTTCCTGCATTGGGTCCAGTAAATAATCAAAAATGGCTGATGACAAGAGCTGCAGCCGCTCCAATTGCGAACTTAGAAGCTTTTTATAATGTTGGAACACTAGCCAATGAGCAGGGTTACCAATATGGTTATTATGGTTGTTCATCATTCGACATGAAGAATGAAAATTGGACTAGCCAGAACGTTCCACCACAATGGTCAATTGAAAATTTCCGTCCTTCAACAGCCCTAAACTCATCCTACCAGGATGGTATGTACATAGACGTTGACAAAAAGGGTAATGCTTATGCCGGTGTTAAAAATATGTTCGCCGATGATCCTGATCACCGAGTTCCTGCAGTTTCAAAATCAACTGACGGTGGAGCTACCTGGGTAGAATTCGACAAAATGCCTTACTCGTTATTCACGAATTATGTTACCGTTATGGGATGCAATCCTGCAAATTCATGGATCATTTCTTATGAACCAGAAGGCTTTGTAGTAACAGGCGAAGATGAATATCATTTTGCAGTCAGAATGGTATTGAAAAATGATGATGGAACGAATAAGCTTCAAATCGTTGATTGTTTCAAGTTGAATAGCACATGGCAAATGCGCCAGATTAGCGATTTCTCAGGGTTTGATCTTAGAGTAATTAGAAATGCAGACATTACTAACTCAACTGCAAACTGGAAAGATTCACTCGAATCAAGCAGATTGGGTAATGAATTACAGTTATCCAAAACAGCAGATGGTCAGTATATAATTGCAAAATGGGTTGATTACACAGGAGACTCTGTTGCTGTTAATCCAAACATTACTGTAGTTACAACATCAATAAATCCTTCGACAGGTGACGTTACTGCTGCAAATGTTCCTGTAACAATCAAATCTATGGATGTTACTGACGTATTTATGGCATACAAACGCGTTACAGATATGGAATGGAGCCAAACTATTAATGTAACAAAAGATGCTATGTATGATAAGGTAACTAATATTCCTCTGATCGTGCCAAGTTTAAATAAAATTCCTTTGATTTCGCAGCGTACATTAAAAACTGCCTATACAGATCCTAACAATCCAAGAAATGGGTATCCTACTACAGTTCAGCAGATGTTAAGAGATTATAGGCAGGGAACTTATATGGCAATGGTATCACTCTCAACTGACATCAAGCAGGAACAGAATGTTGCTTTTTCCGTAAATGACATTTATCCTAACCCTTCAGCAGATCAGGCTGAAATTAGTTTCAACCTTGCAAATGCTTCACAGGTAAATATTCAGATGTTCAACAACCTTGGTCAAAAAGTTAAAACAGTTCTTAATGAAAATGTTGGAGCTGGCGTCAATGGTGTTAACATTAAAACGAGTGATTTAATAAATGGATCATATTACTTGAGAGTCACAGTCGACGGACAGACAGTCACAAAAACTTTGAATGTTATCCGTTAATTATATTTTCTGACATTTTCATTTGAGAAAATGACACAAACAATAAGGGTTGCTTATCATCACAGGCAACCCTTTTTTTTATTTTCAATTCTGAATATGTGTTTACATTTAATATATTTGCATATTATTATTTTCAAACTTCTGAATAAATCGGATGATAAATATAATCGAAAAATATAAGAATCTGTTTGTTTGTCTCACTTTGATGCTATTACTGGCTCCCATTCTATTTTTCCCTATAGCCACCGATACAGCGATATTCATTCAGGCCGGCAAAATAATTACTCATGGTGGTTTGCCTTATGTGGATTTCATTGACATTAAGCCTCCATTTATTTATTATATTTTTGCTTTTATCTATTCTATCTTCGGCAATTCTGAAATAGGAATCCGATTATTTGATTTTATTATTCAGACCCTAACGGCTACACTCATTTACAAACTGATTGGGAAATTCTCAAAATCATCGCTTACAGCTTATCTTGGTGCAATTTTATATGCGATAAGCTATACTGCGATGGGACATAATCAGACTATGCAGGTCGAAAGCTATGTGCCCATTCTGACAATAGGAATAATCGGACTATCCTCGAAAAAGGGAGTGAATTTTTCGGTTTTGGCTATTGCCGGATTTCTCGCTGGATTGGTAACAGGATTGAAATTTACAATGGGAATAATTATTCTGTATCAGATTTTATTTGATATTCTATCAGGTGAAAAGGAAGCTAAAATCCTTTTAAAAAGAACTTTTCATTATTTCTTGGGATTCTTTGCGGCGATTATTCTCACATATTTGCCATTCATTTTGTCCGTTGCCGTTCAAGATGGATTTAGCAATGTATATCAATATCTCAGCATCTATTCTCAATCAACTATTTTTGGCAATGTTCTCCGCGATTCTCTCAAAACGATAGCAGAAGTATTCGGAGACAAACTTTCGTTATCTCTGACTTGTTCTATTCTTCTCGGACTGCTATGGGCGCTGAGAAGACACAAAAACAGTAAAGACACCGAGAAAGCATTACTAACATCATCATTCGTTCTGCTCATACTTCTCAGCATATCAGTAATAGTAGAAAGAAAATTTTTCTTATACCACTTCGAGCGTCTGTTCACCGTTTACGCAATTTTCGGAGCGATTGGTCTAAATTATGTCATCGTTCTATTCAAAAGATCTTGGGGCGAAAGTCCAACCAACAAGAGTATTATAATATCAACCATTATTTTCTTTCTTTGCTTTAGTCCTTTGCCGCGTTGGTTCAATCTGCTTCCTCCTTCGTATTACTATGTAACCGACAGAGTTAAGTATGATTTGTTCTACAACCGGGAAGAATCACAGGCTGTTTTACGGAAAGAACACAAGGATGTTGCCTCATATTTCCTCAATAATTCCAATCCCAAAGATAGAGCAATGGTTGTGAGCATTGCCTCCAGCATAATTAACTATTACATTGGAGAACGAGCCTCGGGAAAGTTCCTTCTATCCTGTTTTTACATCAATAAAATCGAAATCCCATTATGGAGAAGAGAAGCTTTTGATGAGCTAAAAAATGCAGACTGGCTGATTATTCAGAAAAATGATCCCACACCAATTGCAAACGGGCACGATCAAACAAGCTGGAAATATTTTACAACAAATCCTTTATTTGCTGATTACGTCAGTATAAATTTTGTTTTAAATAAAGAGTTTAAAAATTTTCAAATATTAAGAAGATCAAAATTATGAAAAATTTGAAAACTTATAATTATGACAAGATTAAGGGATTTTCTAAACTTTTCCTGGATTTTATTACAGGAAAACAGTTTATTCTAAGCAGATTCTCCAATAATGAAGGATTATTTTCAGATTCAGCTTTTCTTAATAAGAAATCAATTGATTATAACTTGAGAAATCAATTGAATGAGATTCTTGTCAAATCTATGTCGTCTCTTAATTTATCTGAAATTCAGACTGAAAACATTGAAAAGTTAAAACTCACAAATTCTCTAACAGTAACGACAGGGCAGCAGGTTGGATATCTGGGTGGACCACTTTACACACTACTAAAGTTATTCTCGACTGTAAGCCTTGCGGAAGAATTAAATCAACAGCATCGCGGTCTGAATTTTATCCCAGTTTTCTGGCTAGAGGATAACGACCACGATAGCCATGAAGCCTCCCACATATATTGTCCCGATAAATCAAATATTGTGCAGCGATTTTCCTGTATAGATAAGTCCGCCACAACTGAAAAAACAATGGTTTCTGAAAAAGTATTTGATGATACGATTTTAGAAAATATTGCTAATTTTATTGCTAGCCTCAACCAAACAGAATTTACATCTGAAATCAGCGATTTACTGATTCAACATTACAAGCCGGAGATTCACTGGACTGATGCCTTTCTTGGATTGATCAATAGCATCGCAGGAGATTCCGGGATACTATTTATCAAAGCATCTGAAATTATGAAATCAGGTGTTTGCAAGCCACTTATTCTAAAAGAAATTTCTGCCAAAGGGACAGCAGACAAGATAATTCATGAAGCAAATGAGGTTCTCACCTCAAATGGTTATCACATTCAGGCGAAACATTCACCAGTTAATCTTTTTTATCATTCTGATAATGTTAGAAAGAAAATTATACCCGATGATGAGATTTCTTCTTTTAAGATAGGCTCTGATTCAGTCTCTTGTGAATTGTTGATAAAATCAGCAGAGGAACAACCAGAGAATTTCTCACCTAATGTTCTCCTCAGACCTGTCTTTCAGGATTATGCGCTTCCTAATGCAGCATATATCGGAGGTCCCAGCGAAATAGGGTATATTTCTCAAATTAAAGAACTGTTCGAATATTTCGATGTTTCTATGGCAGCATATTTGCCCAGACATTCTGCAACTATTATCGACCGCAAAAGTGCACGAATACTTGAACAAAGCAGTCTGGAGCCTGAATTCTTTCTTACTCCGTTCAGCTATATAGAATACGATTTACTCAATGCCCAAAAAGATGATGCACTTCTGCAGAAAATCGAAACCCAAAAATCAATTATTCAATCTTCTTTCGGAGAAATTGCAAACCTCGTCTTGCATTCAGATCCGACTCTAACCTCTACAGTTAAAGCAGCTGAGGTTAAATCGGAACTGCTGACAGAAAACATCCTTAAAAAGTTGAATTCGGCATTAAAGAGGAATAACGAAGTTACTCTTTCACGTTACAAATACTGTTCTACGGTTCTCTTCCCTATTGATACTTTACAGGAACGGATATTTACACCTCTGTTTTTTATCAATCTTTATGGAAAGACATCATTTGTCAATATTTTAAAAGAAATTTGCAGACAAAATAGGGAACATCATTTATTCGTCAATATATAAGTTTAAATTTTTAAGAAATAAAGGATATTATAATGAAAAATATGATAAAATCACTTGTTCTAAGTCTTATTGCTATTGCACTTTTTTACAATGTCACCAAGGCTGAAGATAAGACCAGCGAAGTCAAAATCAAGACATCAGCCGTCTGCGACATGTGCAAAGGTAGAATTGAAAAGGGGCTCGGTAAAGTTGAAGGAATAACCAAGTCAGATCTGGACGTTGCAACCAAATTTGTAACTGTGAACTACAATCCTGCTAAGCTTACACCTGATGAAATTAAAACAGCAATTACAAAATTGGGTTATGATGCTGACGACAAACCAGCAAGCAAAACAGCCTATGACAAACTGCCAAAATGCTGTAAAAAAGGTGGACACAATTAATCTGCTGAAATAACTATAACCATTAATAGTTTAAATCCATTTTGAAAAAAGTGTTTCCTAGACAGGAAGCACTTTTTTTGTAAATATTCGAATTCAATTAACCTCATCCTCCATCGTCTTTATTTCCTCAATTATTGTTATTACAATATATCTATATAAGGCGTTATTATGAAATTATGTATAAATTCATATATATTTCGGGGAGGCTTGGCTTTGCTAATTTTTAGTTCACTGATATTCGGCGCAACATTGTTCTCTCAAGAGACAAAAAAAGCAGAAAAATCTGTGTATGACTTTAATGTCAAAACAATTGACGGAAATGATATGAGCCTAAACGAGTATAAGGGCAAGGTTTTGCTGATTGTCAATGTTGCCAGCAAATGCGGATTTACTCCGCAGTACAAAGGTCTGGAAGCTCTCTATGAAAAGTATAAGGACAAAGGTCTTGTTATACTCGGATTCCCCTGCAATCAATTCAATTCTCAGGAACCTGGCACAAACAAGGAAATCAAGGAATTCTGCTCAATTAATTTCGGTGTCACCTTTCCAATGTTCGACAAGATCGACGTCAATGGAGACAATGCCCATCCTTTGTATAAATACTTAACAGAGAAAGTAACGGGAATTCTTGGTACAAAAGCGATTAAGTGGAATTTTACGAAATTCCTGATAGATAAGAACGGCATACCATTCGACCGCTACGGATCAATGGCAAGCCCTGAAGGAATGTCAGAGGATATAGAGAAATTGCTGAAAGCATCATAAGTTGTTAAAGGGAAGCATAAAACATTAAACTTATAATGAAGATAAAACCAATATTTTGAATTCCTAACTGTGCATTGTTTTTGAACTAAAGAAAATATTGAAAAACAAAGAAAAATTGGTAAATTTGTAATCTTATCTCAATCAAGATCATGAAAAGAGACTGTTAAAAAGTTATTATTTTGTATATGACTTTAATACAAGCTTCCTGCATGTGCAGGAATGACAAAAAATAGCACATTTATTTAAGAGTTACACTGAATTTGTCTTATATTTAGCATCTAAAAATCAGTATTTTTCATAGGTATTTTTAAATTTCAGTTCATTAATCATTTGGAGTTAATATGGTAGGAATTGTCGGATATGGTGCATACGTACCAGCTTACCGCATCAAGGCAGGCACAATTGCCAGTCAATGGGGCGATGATATTGTCGCAATCGAACGCGGTTTGCTTATGAAAGAAAAAACAGTGCCAGGCCGGGATGAAGATACAATAACAATAGCGATAGCTGCCGCTAAGAATGCTCTAAAGCGTGCAGGTATTGATCCTCAGAAAATTGGAGCTGTTTATATTGGGTCAGAATCGCATCCTTATGCCGTAAAACCTTCAGGAACAGTTCTCGTGGACGCTATGGGTATTGGACCTGATGTTCACGTTGCTGACTTTGAATTTGCCTGCAAAGCTGGTTCAGAAGCAATGTATGTTGCATATAGCCACGTCAAAGCAGACAACATGGAATATGCTCTCGGTATCGGAGCCGATACATCTCAGGGTGCTCCGGGCGATGCTCTCGAATACAGTGCATCAGCTGGTGGAGCTGCTTTTATTTTTGGTAAAACAAATGTATTGGCAGATGTTCTCTACACGCATTCATATACAAGCGATACAGCAGATTTCTGGCGTCGCGAGTATCAGCATTATCCAAGACATGGCGGACGTTTCACAGGTGAGCCTGCTTACTTCAAGCACTTACTCGGTTGCGGAAGTATTCTTCTCGAAAAATCAGGAATGAAGCCAAGCGATTTCGCTCATGCTGTATTCCACATGCCAAACGGCAAATTCCCTCTTAAAGCTGGTAAAACTCTCGGATTCACTCAAGAGCAGATGGATCAGGGTTGGGTTGTCAATCTTATGGGTAACACCTATTCGGGTTCTTCTCCAACAGGATTAACAGCTATACTTGACATTGTCAAGCCCGGCGAGAAGATATTCATGGTTTCATTTGGTTCGGGTGCTGGCAGTGATGGTTTCATTTTTGAAGCTCAGGATAAAATTGCAGAAGTTCAGGATCTGGCTCCCAAAACAAGAGACATGCTCAACGGAAAGAAAATTTATCTCGATTACGGTCAATATGTAGCATATCGTAAAAAGATTAGATTTGGTGAATAATCTTGATTGATTAATTCATCTGATGTAAGTTTAAATAATATTATATTAAAAAGTAAATCAATAAATAAATGGAGTAATATTTATGCGAGAAGTTGCAATAATCGGCGTCGGGATGACAAGATTCGGTGAGCTTTGGGATCAAGGCATCCGTGACATGTTTGCCGAAGCTGCTCTTAAAGCAATGGCAGATGCTAATGTCGATAAAATCGATTCCTTATATGTCGGTTGTATGTCCAGCGGACTCTATACATATCAGGAGCACATTGCATCTGTAATGACAGATTATATGGGTCAGCGCGGAATTCCAGCCGCAAGAGTTGAATCGGCATGTGCATCCGGCAGTGTTGCTATTCGTTCAGCTTTCATGGAAGTCGCTTCAGGTATGAGCGATATCGTCATGGCTGGTGGTGTTGAAAAAATGTGGGATATCGAAGACGGAACTTTCGTTTTGGCAACCGCATCTGATCAGGAATACGAAGCATACACAGGAGTTACTTTCCCGGGTTTATATGCTATGATGGCTCGTGCTTACATGCACCAGTATGGCTTAACACGTGAAGAACTGGCTCAGGTCCCAATCAAGAATCATAAACATTCTGTACATAATCCTAATGCCCAGTATCCATTCGAAATGGATATGAAAACTGTGCTAACTTCATCGATGGTTGCTGATCCACTGAGACTTATGGATTGTTCACCAATAACCGATGGAGCTGCAGCCGTTATTCTTTGTCCAATGGAGATGGCAAAGCAATTCGTTAAGAATCCTGTCAAAATCAAAGCTATCGGTGCCGCAACAGGCCCTATCGCATTGCATGACCACAAGGATCTAACACGTTTGGATGCTGTTCGCCTTGCAGGTGAACGTGCTTACAAAATGGCAGGTTTGAAACCTTCGGATATATCATTTGCAGAAGTTCACGACTGTTTCTCTATCGCTGAAATTATCGTTGCCGAAGAACTTGGTTTCTTCGATTACGGTAAGGGTGGAAAAGCAATCGCTAACGGTGAAGCAACCTATGGCGGTAAAATTGTCATCAACTCGAGTGGAGGACTCAAAGCTAAAGGTCATCCGGTCGGCGCAA
Organism: uncultured Ignavibacteria bacterium; assembly: GCA_903862655.1. Lineage (GTDB taxonomy): Bacteria > Bacteroidota > Ignavibacteria > Kapaibacteriales > UBA2268 > CAIOZA01. Next base: position 95,482 of record CAIOZA010000006.1, on the reverse strand, counting down.
CAGGCGTTGCCCAGGTAATCGAAGCAGTTGAGCAGTTGCGTGGCACAGCCGGCAAACGTCAGGTTGAAAATGCAAAATATGGTATGACCCAAAATATGGGTGGTTCCGGTGGAAGTTCTGTTGTACACATTCTGGAGGCACAATAATGGCTATTAGTCCAAGATATTCACGCGAAATACCTCACCGCTACAGACTTGAAGCAACAAAATTCAAAAGCGGAAAAGTGTATTTACCAACTAGATACATCTGCCCTGAAACAGGGGACAGAGAATTCGAAAAGATTACTTTAAATGGAACAGGAACAATCCTTTCCTACACAATTATTCATATTGCATCTGATGCCTACGCAAAGCAGACACCATTTGCAATTGCAATCGTCGAAACCGATGAAGGAGCAAGACTCACAACTCAAGTTGTTGATTGCAAAGAAGATGAATTGAAAATCGGCTCAAGAGTTGAGCTGATATTCAGAAAGGTTATGGAAGAAGGCGATGCCGGAATCATCAACTATGGTTACAAGGCTATCCTTATTTAATTCTGATTTCAATATGCTAATTTAAAGAAAAGGGGCTTTTTTTGAAGCTCCTTTTTGATTATATCCCAAGTGGTATATTTTCTTTAAATCATTTTTTGTAAATTGTAATCTTAAATTTCTTTGAATGGAAATCAAAATGCAGACTTTATTATTTAATATTGGCTCACTTGTAACAATTTCACAAAAAGGTGAAAAATATAAAACCGGAATGGCTATATCGGATGTAGCTGAAATTAAAGACGGAGCAATCCTTTTCAGTGAAAAAATTGAATGGATAGGAACTTCTTCTGATGCCAAGAAAAAACTCGACGATAAGTCAATAATTCCTGATAAAATCATTGATGCTGAAGGAAAAACCGTTCTTCCGGGTTTTATTGATTCACATACTCATATTGTGTTTGCAGGCAATCGTTCCGACGAATTCGGCAGAAGATTGAGAGGCGCGACTTATCAGGAGATTGCCGAATCAGGTGGTGGGATTCAGGCAACGGTTAGGGCAACAAGAAATGCGACAATCGAAGAGCTTTTCGACAATGGATTGCGTCTTGCAAAATCTGCGATAAAGTATGGAACAACTTCTCTTGAGATTAAAAGTGGCTATGGGCTTGATCTCGAAACAGAGCTGAAGATGCTGAGAGCTATCAAGAAAATGAAAGAGGTACTCCCGATAAAGATTAGAACAACGTTTCTGGGTGCCCATGATTTCCCGCTTGAATATAAGGATAACCACGATAAATATGTGGAAATTCTTTGTAAGGAAATGCTCCCGATTGTTGCTGAGGAAGGGCTTGCCGAATATTGTGACGCATTCGTTGATAAAGGTTACTATTCAATTCAGCAGGCAGAGAGAATTTTTAGATCTGCCATGGATTTGGGGTTGAAGATAAGAATGCATGCCGATGAGCTTGCTGATGTCGATGCAGCTGGATTAGCCGCAGATATCGGAGCAATATCAGCCGACCATCTGCTATTTATATCCGATAAAAACATTGATAAACTTCGCGATTCGGGTACGGTAGCTACCCTCCTGCCGGGAACAGCATATTTCATCAGAATGCCTTATGCTCAGGCACGCAAGATTATAGATAGAGGTGCTATAGTTGCTCTGGCTACAGATTGCAATCCTGGTTCTTGCTTCACGGAAAATATGCAGAATATCCTTTCACTCTCTGTAATTAACATGAGGATGACTGCAGAAGAAGCTCTTAATGCTGCAACTCTAAATGCGGCTCACTCATTGGGTTATTCTAGTGAAGCCGGAAGCATTGAAGTTGGCAAAGATGCTGACCTGATATTGACCGACACAACATCCTATATAGATCTGTTCTATCATTTCGGTGTGAACCATGTTGATTCTGTTTGGGTTCGTGGTGAATTATTTGTATAAAAAAATCATAGAGAATTTACAGAACAAACCCTTTTATTTCTTCGAAAAAGGTAATCTATAACCAATTCCTATATGAGCTCTGAAGCCATCAAAACCAATTGACAGTTCATTTTCAAATTCCAGAAAATAAGAAATGCCTATTGAGGCAATAAAATTATCGAAATAGTAATTACCCTTTAATCCTAACTCACAAAATAACAGTGTATTAGTGAACAAATCGTCATTTGATTGCTTTTGATTCCCGATGAGAATATATTCAGTGGATTTCATCCTTAAACTAGAATAACCTACTTCTACATACGATTGAACTCCATAGGGAGAATCCCTGTTGACGTCCTTTGTTTTAATGATTAACCCGTATTCGTAATTTGAAATAACATTGTCGAATTTATACTCACCTGAGTAATCAGAATAATGAACTCTTGTGCCGGTTGTCAAAAATGAGAAGGCTAGTCCTAAATCGAAAAGCTTACTGCAATATAGCAATTCTCCCTGGAAATAAGGAAGGTGAGGATAATCATCAGTTACTTTAGCAGGGAATTCAAATGAGGTTAATCCATTGTCCCTGGTTTCTTTGAGCGGATCAAGATTTAATGTTGGGTACCCGATTTGAAGCTCAAACCCAAAACCAGGTTCCATGTCAAATGGATAATTCGTTTGAGAATAAAGATTTGAACTTATTAGGACAAAAAGAAGTGTAATAATTTTTATCTGAGTTTGCATTTCAAACCTGACGAAAAATAAATGTAATCACCTTTAATATATCCTGATCCATTGTTGGATTTATATTTATAAATGGACTGTAACCCATTATTTATATCAAGAATTTCATTGTTTTTGGAATCAATATTTCTGATGGCTCTGCCTGATTCCAGATCCAAATAAATCAAAAATGAACTTAACATGTAAGTATTTACATTACTTGAACAATCCAAATATTTCATCGATTTGTTATCTACGTCATAGTAATAGACCTTACTGTTGATGTTATTGTCAAATTGAAAATTATAACCAACGAAACCATCAATAATCATTTTCGCAGAGCCATTCTCGATTTTATAAATCTTTGATGTTATTGTACCTGAGTTTGTAAGTGCTATATAGTCCCCGTTTGCTGAAATATTTAGCTCTGAAGGCGAATTCGCCGGCATAGTACAAACCAATTTATCGTTTATTAAATCATATACATAAACTCCTGACAATCCTGCAACTAGAATCCCATTGTCTGATATTGCCTGGCAATCGAAGCCATAGTTCGACGATTTTCCTGTTAGTTGTAAATCCGTTATTATCTTGGGATGTGAAATGTCACCATTTAAACAACAAGCTAAATCATTACCCGTTCGATACACTATATTCTTGCCCGATGGAGAAATGGCTACACGGTTATCTCTGGAAGTTTGCGTACTCAAGCTCACAGAGTCAAGAATTTTATCGGCAGATAATGAGTATTTGTAGAGTTTGAAACTATAAGTATAACCTGTTGAATTTTGTAAATAGTAAATATTATCTCCATTTCGTGCTTCGAATTCTAAGTACTTAAACGAAGGGTCGCCAGTAAAAACAGGAACGCTGACCGAGACCCAAGAAAAATTATAGGAATCATTTGGTACAAGCGCAACATTAATATTCTCAGTCGATCCTAGAGGAAGATCTTTGATGATAGTTGATTGGTATTTACTATCGACACTGAAATTGGGAAATAATTTTGTGTTTGAAAACGTAAGACTTGCTATGCTGTTATAAAATTTGTTCTTAGTCCAGAAAACTTCGATCGATGAATTATCAACTTTTTTAAATGTGAATACCGGTAAGTCCTTTGGCACGGAGACTTCGGGAAAACTGAAAGTTAAAATATCGCTTCCGACACTATATAATAGTTTTATTTGATATGAGGCTTGCTCGCCAACATAGCTGCGATCATAACACCAATTTGTCTCTTTGTCTGTAACCGGCACTAAATTATGATTCTTGCTAACATTATCTTCATAAAAGATTTTCGATATTTCGGCTCGAATGAAATTATCGAATGGATACTTTTTCCAATTTAGTTTCAAGATTCCATCTTCAATTGTGTAAGATGCAGAGTCTGGAATAAATAGATTCGGATTGTAAATCTGTAATTTCCAGGTTCTTTCGGTATATGTTCCTTCCATTCCTAACTTATCTGCCAAACTCCCTGTTCCGGAATGATTGATAACAATCATTCTAAGGACATGTTCTTCTAGAAGCTTATCGGTTCTTTTTAACATACTGATTAAATACATAGAAGAGCGAGATTCGAAAATTAAGCTCGTATCAATATAGAAAAGTACTTTGTACAATTTAGATACATCACCATTAAGAGCATATATTAAATTATAACCGATATTATCCTGTATCATTATTGTTTGCCCTGGTTCAGGGAGCTGAATATTAACTATTGGAGGAGTAAAACTAGAATCTATGTTATGAAAATTAGAACCAGTTGGTGAATATTCACACGATGTAAAGGCAATAATAACTACAGCAAAAATTAAAAATAATCTGAAGAAGCTCATATCTAGATTTCTCTAAATGCAAAAAACCAACTTACCAAATTATAGATACATAAGCAAGTCATGAGTGGGGAAATTGGAAATGTCTTTAGAATACCCTTATAAAAAAAAATGGGGACTTGTGAATAATCCCCATTGATCTGTAAAAATTTTTTACCTTGATTTTAATGCCTGAAATGGCGCATTCCTGTAAACATCATAGAAATATTGTTTTCGTCCGCTGCTTTGATTACTTCTTCATCGCGAACTGAGCCACCAGGTTGAATTACGGCTGTGGCACCTGCTTCGACTGCCTGCAGAACTCCGTCGGAAAACGGGAAGAATGCATCGGAAGCCACGACAGAACCTTTGAGATCGAGATTCATCATTTTTGCTTTTTCGACAGCGATGCGGGCCGAGTCGACTCTGCTCATCTGACCTGCTCCTATAGCGAGTGTGCGATCGTCCGATGTATAAACAATTGCATTTGATTTAACATGCTTGCATACTTTCCACGCGAACATCAGTGCTTTGTATTCTGCAGGTGAGGGATTCTTCTGAGTAACTACTTTGAGCGAATTCTCGTCAATCAGCTTTGTGTCTGACTGTTGGAGAAGGAATCCACCTGCAACTGATTTAATATCGTACGTAAGCGATTCCCTAAGTAAGTCGTAATTGGCGAGGATAAGTCTTCTATCCTTCTTTTTTGTAAGGATTTCCAAAGCTTCTTCGGTAAACTCAGGAGCAATGATAAGTTCTGTGAAGAGTGAATGTACAGCTTCTGCAGTAGCTTTATCGACAGTTCTGTTTACTGCAATGATTCCGCCGAATGGAGACACTGTGTCGGTCGCAAAGGCTTTGTGGTAAGCTTCTACAAGTGTGTCGGCTGTTGCAACGCCACAAGGATTTGTGTGCTTGATAATGGCGAGTGCAGTTTCGTCGAATTCGAGTATCAACTTTGATGCAGCATCGATATCTAGAATATTGTTGTACGATAACTCCTTGCCATGCAATTGCTTGAATATCTTATTGAAATCTCCGTAAAGCCCGGCATACTGCTGTGGATTTTCACCATAACGCAGATGCTGAGTTAGTTTCATTGGCTGAGCAAATTTGTCAGGTCTCGGATCATCAGTTTTATTGCGGATATAGCCAGAAATTAATGAATCATAGTATGCAGTATGTGTGAATACATCGGCTGCAAGTTTCAGTCTGTAATCTTCAGGGATTGAGCCTGTTTCCTTCAGATAAGCTAAAATTGCTGTATATCTTTCCGGATTGACGATTGGTGCTGTCCAGAGATAGTTCTTAGCCGCAGCGCGGAGCATTCCTGGACCTCCGATGTCAATGTTCTCTATCATTTCGTCATGATGCAGATTCTTTTCCAGAGCCTGCTCGAACGGATAGAGATTTACGATCAGAAGATCGATTGATTCAAGATCGTGCTCTTTCATTTGAGCCAGATGTGTCTCGTTGTCCAGAACTGCCAGAAGTCCTGCGTGAATCTTCGGATGGAGTGTTTTGACTCTTCCGTCCATGATTTCGGGGAAATCTGTGAGTTCGGAAATACTTTTGACGGCTACCCCTGCCGCCGCCAAAGCCTTCTGAGTACCGCCTGTAGAAAATATTTCGATACCAAGACTCTCGAGTTCCTTCGAAAATTCGACGATGCCTTCCTTGTCTGAAACTGAAATTAAAGCCCGTTTGATTTTGTGCGTGTCCGGTGTTAACATAGATTTAATCCTGATAAAATTGATTGAAATATGATAAAAATTCTCCTGCAAGATAGAATGACCCGGCAATAATTATGGGTCGGTTTTGAGTGGATGCATAGGTGAATGCATCCTTAATTTTAGGAATATATTTTAGTTCAGTGTTGGATAAATTTTTGTTCTTTTCGATAAAATCGATGAAGAAATCCTCATTTGCCGCTCTTTCTATTTCAGGAGTTGAGAAAATCAACTCTTTACATTGATTTGAAGAGATGATTGTATCTATCATCGAAAGAACATTTTTATCCTTCATCGCTGCGAAGATGAAGGTGAAATCCTTGATTGAGTGCTGATCTAAAGTTCTGACCAGTGCTTCTATTCCGGAAGGATTGTGAGCAGTATCGAGTACAATCAACGGGTCGACAGAAATCTTTTGAATTCTGCCCGTTATTTTCGTGTTGCTGATTACATTTTCAATCCCGGCGATTAAATGTTCATCCGAGATATGGCTTGACTTCCGAAGTGAAGCTATGCAAGTCAGAGCCGTAAGAAGATTGCCTGTTTGATGATCACCCGGTAGGGTTAATTTTAAATTTTCGAAGTGAAAATCAGGTGTGACAACACTGAGATTTGAAGATAAATCAGCGTTTCTGGATAAAATATTACATTTATAATTATCATCGATGAACACGACAGCAGAATTAAGTGAATCAGCATAATCGCCGAAAATCTTTTTCAATTCAGGTCTTTGTTCAAGAATTATTACTGGTCTTTCCTTCTTTATAATACCTGCCTTTTCGTAAGCTATTATTTCAAGAGAATTGCCCAGATAGTCCTGATGATCGAGATCTATTTGAGTAACAGCAGAAACTACCGGTGTAATAACGTTCGTTGCATCATACCTTCCACCCATCCCAGTTTCGATTACTGCAAAATCAACTTTATTCGAAGCAAAATAATCGAAAGCAATGGCTGTTGTTATTTCGAAGAATGTGGCATTATTCTCTTCACCGATTTTCATGTATTTAATTGCTAGCTCTGCAAGTTCATAATCATTGATGGGCTTACCGTCGATTCTAATTCTTTCACTGAATTTTACGAGATGAGGCGATGTATAAAGTCCTGTCTTGTACCCTGCTTCTGTAAGTATGGATGCGATTACCGAAGAGACTGATCCTTTGCCGTTGGTGCCTGCCACATGAATTGATTTGAAAGAATTTTCGGGATTTCCAGTGTGGTTCAGTAGAAATTCAATTCTTTCCAGACCAGGTTCAATTCCAAAACGATGAAGAGAAAATAATTGATTGATAATTTTTTCTAAGCTATCGCCGTCGTTATTGATGTCGAAATTCATTATCGAAATTGAAACGTTTTAAAAGACAAAATTATCAATAATTTATCAAACTTTTTCCCATATTTGTAATCATTTTTAATGGAGAGTTATGTCTTTATCTATTTTATCGGAAAAAAAAATATGGATAACCGGAGCAAGCAGAGGAATTGGTCTGGCAACGGCAGAATTACTGGCATCATCCGGTGCAGTTGTGTTCGCTTCTTCGAGCAATGCTGAAGATTTAAAAAATAAATTTAAAGCACTTTCTAAATTGCAGGAAATCATTCCCATCAAATGCGATGTTTCAAATAAAAATGATATTGTTAAGGCATACAAGAGCATTAAAGATTACTATGGTGTACCCGACATTTTGATTAATAATGCCGGAGTTGGGATTTTCAAGCCGTTCCTCGATACTGATTATGAGGATTTTACTAAGATTATTGATGTCAATCTGAAAGGACCATTCCTTACTGAGAAAGCTATTTTACCGGACATGATTGAAAGGAAATCAGGTGTGATTATGAACATACTCTCTGTGGCTGTGAATTCTACTTTCCTTAATTCTTCGGTTTATTCTGCCAGTAAAGCCGGGCTATTAACAATGGATCGGATACTGAGAGAGGAAGTAAGAAAATATGGGATAAAAATCATTGATATGCTGCCTGGAGCAACAATAAGCGGAATATGGAGCGATGAAGACATTGCAATCAACGGTTTCAGAATGATGAAGCCTATCGACATGGCATTGGCAATAAAAAACACACTTGAGCTCAGCTACCTTGGCAACCTGATGGTGGAGGAAATCATAATCAAGCCTCAACTCGGGGATTTATAACTTTCACAATCTTATCTGAATCAAAACAGATGAAATAAGTTATGACCTTGCAACTAATTTGTATTCGTTCCTTCTGGATACAAAATTATTCGATATATCTTGTTCCACATTGTTTTTTACTTTGGGACGACCAGGCTTTGGGGCATCTTTCAGCCCAGATACGCCCTGCTCGTGCCAGCAATCGATCCAACGGCTGATTGTGTCGCGATGAACCTCGAAAATGTCTGCCATTGCATCAATTGAATATTTCTTGTAACTTAAAAGAATAGCATGTGCTCTGATCCTGTTTCTATAAGTATCAGAGGTTTTCATCATCTTTTCCAGTTCCTTCCGGTTTGGGATGTCTAATTGTGATATAAACTTCATGTTTCAAATCCTATCATAAATGAAATTTTATAATTTTATCAAAATTAAACACTTTCTAAACAAAAAGAAATACCAAATGATACTGATTTTTTAGTGAAAAACGCACTTTTTTTAATAAAATTGAGAGTATTTGAAAATTATTGATTTTTTTTTCTTAATTTTAATTGTTAATCAATATCTGAATAAAGTAGAATTTTTATTTTATGTATTTATTTCAGGCATTATACGATCAGATTGAAGAACTACGAAATGATTATATCAACGGTAGCTCTGCTATAGCCTTGCATGCGCTGGACATTGTCACCGCTGCTATTGACCTAAATGCCGGCACAGATATGACTTTCCCCAATGATATTGCCAAAAAATTAAAACAGACAAAACCCTCGATGTCCGCTATTGATACTGTTGTTGACTATGCAATGCATGATTATTTCAAATCGGTCGGCAAGGTAAAAAAATATTTCTGTGATAAAGTCAGAGAGCGTTTCCTAAATTGTACTCTCGATTCTGTTGGAAATTGCTTCGACGAGCTGTTCGGCAAATCGAAGAAAAAGAAAACAATAGTAACATGCAGCTACAGCAACAATGTAATCGGTGTGCTTTTGAAAGCTCAAGAATTCGGTATCCCTCTTGATATTTATTCTGTCGAATCTATTTGGAGAGGCAGAGATTACGCGGATTTGCTGGCTTCTGTCCTGCACAGGAATGGAATTGAGCCTGTCAAAATTCCGTTAGAGCAAATTGACAAGCTTCCCCAAAAACCCGACTTTGTACTTGTTGGTTGCGATGGCTACGATGATGCAGGCAATGCTCTGAATGGAGCACCGTCGCAGAAACTTGCAAAAATTGCATATAACAAAATTCCTCTTTATGTTGTTGGCGAATCCTTCAAACACACACCCAAACTCCATCCCTCAGACGGATTTGAACTCATTCAGGCAAAATATATAAAAAAGATATTTTCCGATAACGAATCGTGGAGATGAACGATTAAAAACAAAAGAAAAAATAATACTAATAACTTTGTTATACCAAATGAATTCTAAAATTAATTATGCAATCTAAACAACAGTCTATCGATGTTATTGGTCAGTTAATCGAACGATTCGATTATCACATCAAAGAATATAAGGCTGGGATTTACAATGAGACTCAGACGAGGAATGATTTCATAAATCCATTCTTTGAGGCTCTGGGATGGGATATTAACAATCGTGCCGGACTTGCTGAAAGTTATCGCGAAGTTATTCATGAAGATAGGTTGAAAGTAGGACTTAGCACCAAAGCACCAGACTATTGCTTCACTGTTTACGGTCAGCGTAAATTCTTTGTGGAAGCCAAGAAGCCCAGTGTGGACATCAAGGATGCTATTGATCCTGCGTACCAGCTTCGTAGATATGGCTGGAGTGCGAAGATGCCGATTTCCATCATTACAGACTTCGAAGAATTATCTATTTATGATTGCACAGTTAAACCTGCACCAACAGACAGGGCGTCGGTTTCAAGAATCAAATATCTAAATTTTAAAGATTATCTATCCGAAATTGATTTCCTTTGGGATACATTCTCAAAAGAGCAAGTACTAAAGGGCAGTTTCGATAAATATATCAGTTCGAACAAAGGCAAGAAAGGCACAACCGGTGTAGATGCTGAGTTCTTAAAATCGCTCGATAGCTGGAGAGATATTCTTGCTCGCAATATTGTTAACCGTAATAATTCAATCGGTGAGGATGAACTCAATTACTCGCTTCAGAAGATTATTGACAGAATAATATTTCTTCGTATCTGCGAAGATAGAGGTGTAGAGCTTGAGGGACAGCTTCAGAAATCACTCGGTTCGAATGTTTATGATAATCTTAAAGTGCTGTTTCACTCTGCTGACCAGAAGTACAATTCCGGTCTTTTCGATTACAAGAAGGATACAATCACAGATAGTCTGAGCATCGACGATAAGACTTTGAAAACAATCATCGAAGAGATGTACTATCCCAAAAGTCCTTATGAGTTCTCCGTGATTCCTGTTGAAATTCTCGGTCATTCCTACGAACAGTATCTGGGCAAAGTTATCCGCATAACTCCCGGACATCGCATCAAAATCGAAGAAAAGCCTGAAGTCCGCAAAGCAGGCGGTGTTTACTATACTCCTCAGTATATCGTGGATTATATTGTTAAGAACACTGTCGGCAAGCTCGTTGAGGATAAAACTCCCGAAGATGTAAGCAAAATCAAAATCTGCGATCCTGCGTGCGGTTCAGGTTCATTCCTGCTCGGTGCTTATCAGTTCCTGCTGGATTGGCATAGGTCGTATTATCAAAATGATGAAACGAAGAAAAAAGATAAAGTGCTGACACCCGATGGAAACTTAACAACATCAATCAAGAAACAGATTCTAATCAATAATATTTTCGGTGTCGATATTGACACCAACGCTGTCGAAGTAACAAAGCTTTCATTGATGCTCAAAGCGATGGAAGGTGAAACAGAAGCCTCGATAAACAATCAGCTTTCACTTTTGCATGAGAGGATTCTGCCAACACTGGACAACAATATCAAAAGTGGCAATAGCTTGATAGATATTGATTTCTATGACAATCAACTGGACTTCGAACCGAATATCGAAAAGAAAGTCAAGCCATTCAACTGGCAGAGTGCATTCCCGGAAGTGTTCAAGCAGGGTGGTTTCGATGCTGTTATTGGGAATCCACCGTATGGTGCAGTTTATGATTTAATCCTAAAACAATACTTTATTTCTGAGTACAAAACTGTTGAGGGAAGATTTGATAATTTTGAGTTATTCATTGAAAAGTCAATATCACTTTTAAATAATCAAAACAGCAAACTTGGTTTAATTATTCCAAGTCCGATCTTAACAAACGTTTACTCGAGAAAATTAAGAGAATACTTATTACAAAATATTTCTATAAATAAAATTGTTAATTTTTCGATTCCAGTTTTTTCATTACCAACAATAAAAACATGCATAATAATAATCACAAATGAAACAAATTTAAGTAATCAAATCGAAATCCAAAATCAAGTTAATTCTATTGAGTTCCTTAATAAAAATGAAATTTTTTCAATTTCACAAATCGATATTTTGGATAAAGAAAATAATGTAATTGATATCTTTGTTAATGAGAATGCTAGTTTATTAATTAATAAAATGGAAAATCAAAGCAAAAAACTTGGTGAATTATGTTTCATAAGACAATGTATAAAAACAGGAGATGATAAACAGTATGTCATTAAATCTGAGATGTTGCAAGATGAAAACTGGAAAAAATCATTAAGGGGTAAATCGATTCAGAGATTCTGTACTCTGGAATATGATGTATTTATCAAATATGGGGAATGGTTAGCAAGGAATTGGAAAAATAAATCATTTTATGAAACTAATAAAATAGCTATACGGGAAACATCAAATCGAATTATTGCTACACTTGATTTTGAACATAGATATTTTTTAAGTTCTTTATATTCAATATATCTGAAAGAATCTGTGGAAAATACTCAAGATAATTTGAAATATTTATTAGCAATAATAAATTCAAATCTTGCAAATTATTATATAAAACTAATTGCTCTTAATTTAACTGTTGGAGCATTTTCAAAAATCAGAACTAATCAGCTTGCTAAGCTACCTATAAAAGATTTGATAATTTACAATAATTTGTTCCCGAATTTAAAAAAGGAATTAGTTTCATTAGTAGATACAATGCTCCAGCTCAATAAAGATTTGCAAAATTCCACACTACCCGAGCAGAAAGAGCAACTAAAAGCCAGAATAGAATATACGGACAAGAAAATCGACAGACTTGTCTATCAGCTCTACGACTTGACTGAAGAAGAAATTATGATTGTGGAGGGAGAATAATTAATTGAATTTTGTAGGGGCGGGTTCCAAACCCGCCCGATACTACATGAATAAAAATATATGAAAAAAACAATACCCATACGAAAATCTTTACGCTTGAAGGAATATGATTATTCCCTGCCTGGTTATTATTTTGTAACTATTTGTGCAAAAGACAGAAGATGCCTGCTTGGGAAGATTATAGAAGGACAAATGTATTTGAACGGTAATGGTGAGATTGTAAAGGAAGTATTGAATAATCTCAAAAAACACAATTCTAATATCAACTTAGATTACTATTCCATTATGCCCAATCATTTGCATCTAATCCTTATTATTGAAAATTCAATAAGGGCGGGTTTAGAATCCGCCCCTACAAAACAAGATTTGACCGAAATTGTCAGACAATTAAAAACATTTTCTTCAAAACGCATAAATATATTTCATAATACCACTGGTTCTTCCGTTTGGCAACGTTCATTTTACGAACATATAATAAGAAACGACAAAGAATTATACGAAATAAGAAAATATATAGAATTCAATCCATTGAATTGGGAAGATGATGAATACAACAAATAATATTCACATGCAAGCAGATAGAGCAGTTCATCGCAGCACCTACAAGAAAATCGACAGACTTGTCTATCAGCTCTACGACCTAACAGAAGAAGAAATTAAGATTGTGGAGGGGGAGTAGGAAAAATCGTGGGACAATCATCCTTGATTGTCAGCTGTTGTTGAATTAGGAAATACATGGTCAATCAAGGCTGATTGACCTACCAAAAAGCGGTTGCAATACTTACCGGAGAATATGCATTCATTCCCACAGGTTCGCTCGAGGTTATTCAAATTCAGCATCTTCGATTCAGAAATAATAAAAAAGATGTCCAACACCTTTGAGGTGTTGGACATCTAAAAATTAAAAACATATTTATTCTATAAATCGAAATGCACATTCCAGTTGTGAGTGTCTTCAATCTCACCGCACTGAATACCTGTTATGTAATCGTACATCTTCTGTGCTACCGGTCCGATTTTGTTGCCATTAACTACTATATCCTCATTCTTGAAATTTAGCACCCCAACCGGTGAAATCACGGCAGCAGTACCAGTTCCGAATACTTCCTGCAATGTTCCAGCGTGGTTGGCATTGTCTACATCATTCATTGTGATTGAACGCTCGGATACCTTCATTCCCCATTCTTTGGCAAGAGTAAGGACTGTGTCGCGAGTTACACCGGCTAGTATTGAATCCTGAGTGAGTGGAGGTGTGATCAGTTCATTATCGATGACGAACATAATATTCATAGCACCAACCTCATCGACGAATTCGCGCGATACGCCATCGAGCCACAGAACCTGAGCAAAGCCCTTTTCCTTTGCTTTTTTGGCGGCTAGCAGTGATGCCGCGTAGTTTGCGGCAGTTTTTGCTGAGCCAAGTCCACCACGGACTGCACGTACATAATCATCGGCAATCATTATTCTGACGGGGTTGAGACCTTCCGGATAGTAGGATGACACAGGCGATGTCATCACGCACAAAATGTATGATTCGGAAGCCTGAACACCTAAGAAATTACCCGAACCGAAAGCTACCGGGCGTATGTAGAGTGACTGTCCTTTTACTTTTGGAATCCAGTTTTTGTCAATTTTTATCAATTCAATCATTGAATCGATAAGCTTCAGTTCGTCATATCTTGGTATGCAGAGTCTGTCCGCAGAATTGTTGAGTCTGCGTGCATTCATAATTGGACGGAAGAGATTGGCTCCACCGCGAACATCGCGGAATGCTTTTAATCCCTCAAAAATGGTTTGTCCATAGTGCAAGGTACACATTCCGGGCTCAATCAGAAGAGGACCGTAGGGCAGAATCTCGCCATTGTCCCATTCTCCCTTTGTGTATCTAGTGATAAACATGTGATCAGAGAAGTATCTGCCAAACCCAAGTTCATTCCAATTTGGATCGTTAATTCTGCTCTTATCAGTTAATTGAATTTCAATACCAGCCATGCCGGTTCCTTTCTCGTTTTTTCTTTATTTATAAGAAACTTTGTTTAGCAATTCCCGCGTATGCAGGAATTGATCTGTATTCGGCTCTAACCATTTGTCATTCCTGCGTATGCAGGAATCTAATTGTATTAATACGAATACATTATAATCATTATCGTTAAAAAAGCTATAAATCTTTAATTTAACAAAATCAATAGATTCCTGCATGTATTACTGTGAGTAAAGTATTTTATAGCCGTCATTCCGAACGTAGTGAGGAATCTAGTCCATATGAATCCTGGATGCGCTACGCAGTCCTTCGGAACTCACAGTCGCTTCGCTCCCTCAGAATGACAAAATCGTTGTTTTCACACAATCTCATAAACAGAATGACTCTTAAATTTATTTCTGATTGTCTATATCTCTTGGCACATCTGTCAATGATCCTAAGAGTTTCTTAGTCTCATCTGTCATTTTTGCATATTTTGCTATCATGTCTCCAGCTGCTTTGTAATCGCCTTCAGCCTGCAATGTCAATACCTTGCCAGCCAGCTCGGCAACTTTCACCATAAACAAATTGTCGTCATAAGTCAGCTTGCCGTTCTTGTCGAACTTGATTGCTCCTGCTTCGAAGAGATAGTTCAGCTGAATGATGTTAGCTTTGCCATGAGCTTCTTCTGCACCGAAACGGATTGATCTGTATAATCCAACAATGTAAGTGACGATTGTCTTTTTGAAAACATCTGTGGAAATCAGTTTATTATCCAAAAGATATTTATGATTGTACATACCGAGAATGTCTGCCTTCAATTCTTCGATAGCCGAATATCTTTCCTGCAAAGCTTTTCTAACCTGGAGTGATTCGTTTCCGAAAACATAGCCTCTTCCAAGTGTGTGCGAAACCTCATGAAGAGTGACAAAACTTGTGAAGCATTTCTTATCAATAAATGGAACAAGCTCCGGCGCAAGAAGTTTTTCTCCAATGAGTTTCACGATTTTATCAAACTTGGCTTCCATAATGTTCTTATACATTGATTTCTTACTGCCCTTTGTTTCAGTAACTTTCGGGTCATTGGGTAGTGATGCTGCAATAGTCTTAGTTCCTGAGTTGCAGTCACCACCGAAGAAATAAACATTCATAACCTGGAGTATGTTCCCTTTACCTGCTGTTTCGCGGATGTACTTCTTGTCGTAAGGAAGATTATGCTCGAAATTATCAATATTATTTTCGAACAGTTCCAGTTCTTTTGTGGCTTCCTTATCGCGGATCATCACAACGCATTCAAATGCTGTTTTGTAGTTGAACAAAGCATCGGTGTAGTTTTCGATAGGACCTATAACAACATCGATATTGCTGTTCTTAATGTCCATCCATGCCACATCGCTTTCGTAGTACTCATCGGTTCTGATGGCTTTGGCACGAAGAGTTAGATAATTCTTAAATGAAGGATTATCTGCAAATTTCGCGGCTTCGTCGATGAGGTCCGCTATTTTCAGCATTTCGGGATAAGCCTGATAATATGGAACCGGAATCAACTTATTTCCCTCACGATTGATAACTGAGTACTGACTTTCCAGATAAGCTTTTTGATCGGGATTAGCCAGTATATACTTCTCAAATTCTTCCTTTGTGATGTCCTGAGGATAGAGATTGCCCATTTTGGGTCTAGTTTTGGTACCATTACCGACAAATCTTGCTTCGTCATACATGGCATCATAAGGACCATACCAGATTTTAACAAGTCTGAGCATTTCTTCAGCTTCGGGTGTTTTGAGTTTAGCAAGGGAATCGCGGATTGCGATACCATCGGCGGCATTTTGCTTCCAGTAAATTTCGTCGGCAATCTTGCCGGCTTCGGAAAGTAGTTGGACGACTTTCTTTTCGTTGTCAGTTAATCCACTTAAATCAGTAGTGATTTCGACTTTGGCAAAAGCTTTCAATCGCTCTGAAGCAAGAGATGCGGGTTTATTTTTTTCAGGCATATTTTTCTCACATGAAATAAAAGTTAGAGAAAAAATTGCAACCATACAAAGAGCAATAAATTTCATTTAATTAGTTTCCTAAAATTGGAAAAATTATAAAATTAAAATTACAATCAATTAAAAGTCAATGCAAATTAATTTAATTTATTTTGATAAATTTGTTGATTCAATAATTAAATAAATAGTAAATTAAAGTCAAAATATAGTTTGAGGTAAATATGAACGCAATGCCTCTCTTGATTATAGCTCTTGCCGTTTTCGCTTTGGCATATAGATATTATTATTCTTTCATCGTAACTAAAGTGGTTGTGCTGAATGATTTGAATAATACTCCTGCTCATAAGTTCCGCGATGAGCATAATTATTATCCAATGAATAAATGGGTGCTGTTCGGGCACCATTTTGCAGCTATCGCAGGTGCAGGACCGCTCGTGGGACCGGTGTTGGCGGCACAGTTCGGCTATTTCCCTGGTTTTGCATGGATGGTTCTCGGTGCTGTTCTCGCCGGAGCTGTGCATGATTATGTGATCTTTGTGGCATCAATCAGGCATGACGGAAAGTCCCTTGTCGAGATAGCAATGAAGGAAGTCGGCAAGCTGAGCGGTTATACAACTTCGTTTGCCGTACTGATAATTATGATCGTGGCTCTTGCAGGCTTAGGGATCGTCGTCGTGAACGCACTTGCAGAAAGTTCATGGGGAGCATTTACGATATTCTGTACGATACCGATAGCTTTCTTCATGGGCTGGTGGATGTTCAAATTCCGTCCAGGAAGAACAGTAGAAGCCACAATAATCGGAACAACACTTTTAACATTGGCTGTTATTTTCGGAAAATATATTCCGGGTTCACCTTTGGATCATGTATTTCTGCTTGACAGAAAAACTTTGACAATCGCACTGGCTGTCTATGGGCTTCTGGCTTCAGTACTGCCAGTTTGGATGCTGTTATCACCGAGAGATTACCTTAGCTCGATTATGAAAATAGGTGTAGTCTTCTTCTTGGGGATTGGTGTCATCATTGTTGCTCCTACGATTCAGATGCCTGCTTTCACGATCTTCACTAAAGGCGGAGGACCGATAATACCAGGACCATTATTCCCTTATTTGTTTATAACAATTGCATGCGGAGCTATTTCAGGATTCCATTCCATTGTCAGCTCCGGCACATCTCCAAAAATGCTCGATCGTGAACGGCATATCAAGTTCATAGGATTTGGATCAATGCTTGTCGAAGGATTTGTTAGTATATTGGCTCTTGTAGCCGCGACATCACTTCTGCCTTATGACTATTTTGCGATAAATGTACCGGTTGAGAAATTCACTGCATTGGTTCCACAACTACAATCTCTTGGATTTACTGCCTCAAATCTTCAGATGCTTAGCAAAGAAGTAGGGGAGCAGATTGCAGGCAGAACAGGTGGAGCAGTATCGCTTGCAGTAGGAATGGCACAGATATTCTCATCTATCCCGGGAATGGGGGGGCTGATGTCCTATTGGTATCATTTTGCGATTATGTTCGAAGCATTATTTATTCTTACAGTTATTGATGCCGGAACGAGGATAGCAAGATTTGTACTTCAGGAGGTTCTTGGTAAGTTTTACCCAAAATTCGGACAACCCAGCTGGGTTCCAGGAACAATAATAACAAGTGTGATAGTTGTGTTTACTTGGTCATATTTCATCTATACAGGTAGTGTGGCTACCATCTGGCCTATGTTTGGTGTGGCTAATCAGCTACTAGCCACAATTGCTCTTGTGATCGGTACTACATTTATCATCAACCGCGGAAAAGTAAGATACGCATGGGTTACAGCTGTACCAATGACGTTCGTCGGTTTTGTAACAATTTATGCAGGATTCATGAATATATTTACAATCTATGTACCTATGCTTCAGAATGGACAGAAGTTTACTGTTGGTTTAATAAATATTCTGCTGACTGCCGCAATACTTATTTCAGTATTCATTGTTCTTGTTGATTGCATTCGTAAGTGGATCAAAACAATAAAAAATAAAGATTATATCCTGGATGAAACTTATAATAAAATTGTCATAGAAAAAAATAACGGATAATGAGATGAAACAAAAATTAATCAAACGGATTTTACTTATTTGTGCATTGATGATTGCAAACAACTGTTTGTTCGCTGATGTTCTGATGCTCCCTTACCTGCAGGCAATTACTACGACTAGTGTGATGATTATGGCAGAATGTAGCAATCAGACTCAAGTGAGAGTACTCTATGGCGAAAATGAGAACATGGAAATGAATCGTTCAACCAGCTATAACGAATCGACCGATGCAGTTCCTGAAACTTATGTTCATAGGATTCAACTGGATGGACTTAAGCCCGATACAAAATACTACTACAAAGTGATCCAAGATGGCGTTGATAATTACATAAAGACATTCAAAACTCCTCCTGTTGTTGGATTATTGAAGGTTGCAGTGATGGGTGACGGACGGTCACAACCTAAAGTATTCTCTGAAATCAGTGCACAGGTTAGGGCTACTAAGCCCGACATAGTCATCATGACTGGTGATATATGCTTTGATTCTAAATATAAATCTTTTAAGGATGAGTTTTTTGTTCCTGAGCTATTGAACTTAGCATCATCGTATTGTTTTTTTAATGCAGTCGGCAATCATGAGAGATTCTCAAAAAACACAAAAGCATTCACACAGGCACCATTATCAGCCTCCGGAAGACAGGATTATTATTCATTCGAGATAGGGGATGCCATTTATATAATACTTAGCACAGAGACATCGTGCAAAAAGGGAAGCCCTCAATATGTTTTTCTTGAAAAGGAACTGAAGAATACTACAAAAAAATGGAAGATTGTTGCTTTTCATAAATCAGCTTATGTTGGAGGTGGGCACAATGAGTTTAAGCCTATGGTGAAAGTATCTGAGGATTTGTTTGAGAAGTACAAAGTCAATCTTGTTCTAAACGGACATTCACACTTTTACCAGAGGAATGAAGTAAATGGTATAACTCATCTTACTTTGGCAGGCGGAGGAGCACCATTGTACACTCCAGAGCTTAAGAAATATACAGTAAAGTCAGCAAAAGAACATCACTACGGATATTTCGAAATTGATGGATCGGAACTTAACTTTTACGTTTACAACATCGAGGGTAAAGAGATAGACAGGTTTACACTAAATGCAAAATAGTCTTTTAAGTGATAGTGATAATTTACAGGTTTTTATCTCACATGAGAGGACTTTGAAATGAATAAATTAAGAATATATTGCGATACTTCAGTAATTGGTGGTTGTTTCGATAAAGAGTTTGACCGATATTCAAATTTTTTTATTAATGAGATAATAAGTGGAAATGTAATTCTATTAATTTCGGAAGTTATCATAAGAGAATTAACAAAAGGACCAGAAAAGTTAATTGAATTATTGCAATCTTTACCTTCTTCAAATATCGAATTAGTAGAATTAAATAATGAAATACTTGAACTAGCAGATAAATATTTAATGGAAAAAATTGTAAGTGAAAAATATAAAGACGATTCCATACATGTAGCTGCAGCAACAGTTTCAAAAGCTGATGCTATTGTGTCATGGAACTTTAAGCATATTGTAAGATTAGATAAAATAAAACAGTATAATTACGTTAATTCTATTAATGGATATGGTTTAATTAATATAATTACACCAATGGAGTTAAATTATGAACATGAAGAATGATGATCGCTCATTTAGTAGCTTAAACAATAAATATCTAATAGAAGAGCTTATCTATAATGAAACAAAAGAAATGAATAACTATCAATTGTTAGAATATTTCAAAAAGTCAGTTGAAGAAAGTAGCCTTAAAGATTGGTGGAATTCAATTAAGAAACTTGATTAATCAATTTTCAATAAATTGATTGTGGAAAAGTTCATTACCAGTCCCCTTTTATCAAATCGATTTATTCTAATCTAACATAATACTTTTCTTTCTTC
The DNA here is from genome assembly GCA_903862655.1 of uncultured Ignavibacteria bacterium. Lineage (GTDB taxonomy): Bacteria > Bacteroidota > Ignavibacteria > Kapaibacteriales > UBA2268 > CAIOZA01. The sequence continues at coordinate 75,001 of CAIOZA010000006.1, read as the reverse complement.
ATTCTCAATTTTAGAGTGACTACAAGAAAAGTTTTTTTTTTCGTCTATGTTTAACTTAGATCGAAAAAAACTGGATTTTATTATTTAATACAAACTGAAACAGGAGTTAGCTTAACAATGGAAGACAAATCCGGAAACAAGCAAAAGCCACTTAGACCAGTCAGCAATAGAGTGAAAGATATCTATAATGCTTATATGCGCAATGAAGGGAGCAGGTCGATTCCTATTACAGGTTTGGATGATGAAGCTATTCAAAATTTAGAAGAATTACTCGAAGGAGGTGAAGAAATGACACCGAAAGATGAACAACAGACCAACACAGACGAAATGACTCTCCAGCATGAAATTGCTGAAGAAATTCAATCTTTGAATGACAAAATTGACTCTCTCGAAAAAGAACGCGATGAAGCGAAGGATCAGGCAATTCGAAAAACTGCCGAGCTGGAGAATGTGATAAAAAGAACTCAAAAAGAAAAGTATGATATTATCGAATATGCTAACGAAAAACTTTTATTGAAATTCCTTTCTATTATTGACGATTTAACAAATGCTGTCGACTCAGCCCGTCAATCACATGACGCAACATCCATTCTGACCGGTATTGAAATGATTCATCAGAAAGCCCTGAAGCTTTTGGAAGATGAAGGAGTTAAGCCAATCGACAATGTTGTTGGCCATCCTTTCGATGTTCATTTCCATGAAGCTCTTCTGAGCATGCCTTCCGAAATTAAGGAAGGTCATGTTGTGCAGGAAGTTGTGAAAGGTTATACTCTAAGAGAAAAAGTTATTCGTCACACTAAGGTAGTTACATCATCGGGTGAACCGAACTAATCAGGAGAAAATATGCCGAAAAGGGATTATTATGAGATTTTGGGTGTGAGCAAGAATGCTTCAGTAGATGAATTAAAATCAGCTTACAGAAAGCTAGCACTGCAATATCATCCGGACAAAAATCCTGATAATAAAGAATCCGAAGAGATGTTCAAAGAAGCTGCTGAGGCTTATGAAGTTCTCAACGATGAAACTAAAAGAAGACGTTACGACCAGTTCGGACATCAGGGAATGCGTGCCGGACAAGATTATCATGCCTATTCGGGTTTTGAAGATATTTTCTCGGCCTTCAATGATATTTTTAGCGGTGGTGGCGGTGGTGGTGGAAACACTATTTTCGATAGTTTCTTCGGCGGCGGTGGCGGCGGAAGAAATTCATCAGGCTCAAGAAGATCCATGGCTGAACGTGGTTCAGATCTGAAGATAAGACTGCAACTCACTCTTGAAGAAATTGCTACTACCGTAGAAAAAACAATCAAAATAAAGCGTTGGGTGGGCTGTGAGACTTGCTCTTCAACTGGTGCCAACAAGAAATCAGGCTATAAAAAATGTACAGCTTGCGATGGTGCAGGTGAACTCAGGCAAGTATCTCGTTCGATGTTCGGTCAGTTTATAAACATTTCCGTTTGTGCAAACTGCGGTGGATCCGGTCAGATCATCAGTGAACCATGCGTAACTTGCCGTGGTGAGGGCAGAACTCAGGCAGACGACACTATTAAGGTAAATGTTCCACCGGGCGTTGAAGGCGGCAATTACATCCCATTAAGGAACAAGGGTAATGCTGGCAGAAGAGGTGGAGAATATGGAGACCTTATTGTTGTTATCGAAGAGAAGCCGCATCCATACTTCGAAAGACACAACGACGATGTATATTATGCTTTGAATATTAGTTATCCTGATGCAGCATTAGGTATTAAGATTCAGGTTCCTACTCTATATGGCTCCGAAACAATTAAAATTGAAGCAGGCACACAGCCGGGAACTTTAATTAAACTGAACGACAAAGGAATCCCGCATCTTAACTCCTATGGCAAAGGAACTCAGATAGTTCAGGTGAATGTTCACGTGCCGACTTCTCTTACATCGAAAGAGAAAGCCACACTCAAAGAATTGGCAGATAGTCCCAATATTAATCCCAAGCAACCTGACCATCAGAAGGAAGTTAACGAGGGCAAAGACAAGGACTTTTTTGATAAAGTGAAAGATGTTTTCTTTTAAAGAATTGAAATCTAAAAATTTAATGCCGTTCGGATTGCTCTGAGCGGCATTTTTTAATTATAAGTAAGGGTCAATGATAATAAAAATAAGTGTTATCTAGTAAACTTCATCATGAGAACCTATGTCAACTAATAATATGGCTTCGACAGGTTGACCGGATACACTATCAATAGCTTTAACAAATTGAAAAAGAATCCTTATATTATAATCAACACTACATGACCAAAATTCTTTCAATTCACCTTTTAGCTTATGAGTTTTTAATTTCGAAGTAGAAGGATCTTTAGTTAGAAGGGTTAATGATTCATTTAATGCTATTAGAAAATCAGAATTATTTCGAGCATACTTTTTTGCAGATCGAATGAAATTAGAAGTTTTAACAAGCTGATATTTCAAGATGCAATTTCTTTCATTATATCGTCAATACTTGACGTAAGCTTATGACCTTTGCCAAATTCTTCACTAGATTCTAAAGCTTTCTTTATTAATTTATTTCTTTTAGTTTCAGAAACTCTTTTTTGAAGAATTTCAATAAAGGTTTCTTGTTCTTCAAGAGTTAGTTTATCAGCTTCTTCTACTATATCACTAAATGTATTCATTGTTTGTCCCAAAATTAAACCATAATAATAAAAACGATTTAAGCATGAACCTATTTTTTTTCTTCTATTTACTACTGAGTCAGTCTTTGACACAACGGACTGAAAAACCATTTTCCTTTATGGTATCGAACTTACCTAAGTAGGCATAATTATAGTGCAATCCTCTGTACCAGGATTGTCTAGAATCCACCTCAGAAGAAGTCCACAAGCCACCACCGATACCCAAAGCACCGAATGAACCAATGTTGTCGCGGTAACCGCCAGGGAGAGCAGAAAATCCACTTTCATTAGTTGCACCTGTGTTAGGACTATACCATAAACCATTACTAGATTCCTTTGTACCTATGGATTTAAGCTTGCCACCAGATAAAATAGAACCACCAAGATGATTATCTAATTCAGTCCATTGATTATCACTAGGGACACGCCAGCCCACAGGCGCTAAGCCACGAGGATCATTAACTGCATACCAGTTGTATAGCTTGCCATAGATAGCGCCATTGGAAGAATCATTCTTATAATAGCACCATGCTCCTGCAGTAAGATTCGCCCAAGTAACTGAATCTCTTACTTCAGGTATAGAATCCTCATTGCGATAATGATCAACATTGAGATTCTTCAGCATCCAGACCTGAGAGCCGATTGTAAGTGGCTGATATGGATCGATATAAAAAATGACACTATCGATAGAACTTAATATATAGCTTTTGGGGTATGAAAAGATATATACATTGAGAATGTCATGTTTTGCGCTGTCTTTTTCAAATTTGATACTTCCGATGATTTCAATTGGATAGTAAGCTATAAGTGTGTCCTGATAATGAATTCGCATAACGTAGTTGTTCTTTTTGTCAATCATATTCAAGCTGTCAATTTCGCTTAAATTGTAAGATTTAATACTTCCATCCTGAAGATAGAATCTGACTAGAGGTTCAGATGAATAAAGAGAGTAAGTACTAATGAAGATAACAATCGATAAAACTAATAATCTGTAATTCATTTCAAACTCCTATTTGATTTTAAGAGCAGATACTATTACAAATATAGCCTTTTTAAGCTAAAAGTTACACCTGATTAAATATTTTTATCACTATTTTTGTTATTGTGTGAGACATTCTTTAATTTTTGGTGTCGCATAAATATTAAATTGAATTATTTCTAAAAAAGCAGCCATTTTTTTCTCATTCTATGCAAGATACATTCTTTATTAACTTAGCAATTGGAGTTATAGCCGGTATATTAGCCGGCATGTTTGGTATTGGTGGAGGCGTTGTTATTGTGCCTGCATTGGTGTTTTTTGCAGGTTATAGTCTGACTCAAGCCAATGGAACATCACTTCTCGCTTTGCTGTTGCCTGTGGGGATTTTCGCTGTCATTCAGTATTATAGAAATGGTTTTCTAAGGATAAGAATATCGTTAATACTGGCTGGTGGTCTTATTATTGGTGTCTGGTTTGGATCGGAGTTAGCTCTTTATTTTTCTCCAAAATTGCTAAAGGCACTATATTCGCTTTTTCTGCTTTATGTGGTTTGGACATTTTCAAATCCAAAAGACTTGTGGTTTCGATATATTTTGAAAAGGGAATTACCTTCTGTTAATGAAAATGAATTGAAAAACTCAATCAAGCATACGCTTGTTTTTATATATACTATATTGATTGGGATTTTAGCCGGAGTATTATCTGGAATGTTCGGCATTGGCGGCGGGCTTGTGATTGTTCCATTTCTGGTTACATTTCTGCATTTCGATACAAAAACCGCTATCGGTACTTCACTCGGAGCGTTGCTGCTGCCGGTTGGATTGCCTGGAGTTATTGCCTACAACAACGCCGGACATTTGAACATCTCATTAGGATTAACTGTTGCATTAGGATTGCTATTGGGTGCCATTATTGGAGCTAAAATTACTATTTCATTGTCAATAGTGCTGATTAAACGTGTTTACAGTATTTTTCTACTGATAATCAGCATTTATTTTATAATTCAGTCTTTATCAAAATAAAATGTGTTGTATCAAAGGTACAATTATATTTTCATTCCGAACGCAGTGATGAATCTCCCTGAATGTCGAATATCGAACACCGAACATTGAATAATGAAGTGAAATACTATAGAATTGGTCATTCAGAAGGAGCGTAGCGACTGAAGAATCCATGTATCTTTGTCCTTCCGCATCAACTCAGCATATCATTTCGAACACAGTAAGAAATCCATGTATTCTATCCCGTCAGACACAGCAGATCGGTAGAAACATGTATCCAAACAGAACCATCTGCCGTCCCGTACGGGACGGAACAAAGCAAACTATAAACTATTTTCTACCGACCTGTTCTCCCTACGGGAGAGAAATACAAAAAATCGTGCAATTGATGCAATTTGTATTTTTCCCCGCCTTTCCAAGGCGGGGTGGTAGGTGTATTAATTCCCTCCCCAATTGTTGGGGAGGGCAGGGTGAGGAAAATTCTGCATTTCTCAGTGGTTCTCCAACGATATTAAAAATTACACAGAGATGCACAGAGGAATACAGGAGATATACTGAGAAACGCAAATATTCATACCCCACAGGTTTCACCTGCGGTTATTCTTCGATTCAAAAATCAAAAATCCGATTCAATTAATGCAAGTGTATTTCACCCTGCTTGCTGACGAGAAATGTGTAAAATCGATGTTTCCGGCTTGGTTCCGGGGATGTATTTTGTGAGGATTGGGGAAAGAGTCGGGAAGTTTGTGAAAATATAATGCGGAAACCCCCTTAATCCCTCTTGGAACAAGTAGAGCTGGTTCATTGATTCACAAAATATTAAGGAGGTGCTAATGAATTATGCAGGTTTAAACTTTACTAAATCGCATCAATTGTTCCGTGTCATCAAAATGATATTTTTCTTTCCCGATTATCTGGTAATTTTCATGCCCTTTGCCTGCAACAAGAATCAAATCGTTCATTTTTGATATCTCTACAGCATAATCAATAGCTTCTGCGCGATCAGGAATAATCATAACATTAGCTCTGTTGGCATCATCAATTCCGGCATATACTTCCTGAATTATATCATTTGGATCTTCAGTTCTTGGATTATCACTTGTTATTATTGCAAGATCAGCCTTGTTAGAAGCAATATTACCCATAACAGGTCTTTTCGTCCGGTCACGGTCTCCCCCGCATCCAAATACAGTGATTAGCCTTCCATCTGATCCTGCATTCTGAAGCACCTCACGGCAGGCAACGAGTGCTTTCTCGAGAGCATCAGGAGTATGAGCATAATCTACTAAAGCCAAAGCTCCATTGGAAAGATTAACGGTCTGCATTCTGCCAGGAGCTCCGGCTGCAGTTGATAATGCCTTAATAATAATTTTGATGTCGACTCCATTCAGAATTGCCGCACCGGCAGCCAAAGCAGCATTATCGATATTGAAACGTCCGGAGAGTTTTGTTTTTATGTTTATCGTTGGCATTCCAAGCTCTAATGGAAGAGACATTCTAAACTCAGTCTTGCCCAAGCCAATGTTTTCATTGCCAATAAGAAAATCGGGATTGTCAAATCTGCCCAGAAGATATGTCTTTGCTTTAGTATCCTGCACAAAATAGTCAGTAAATTCACTCAAATTGAATAACAGACCTTTAGCCTCGGGTTTTAACATATCGAAAAGTTTTTTCTTCGCTGTGGCATATTCGACCATATCCTTGTGATAATCCAGGTGATCGGGGGTGAGATTAGTGAAGAGTACAGTGTCGAAGTCAATGTAATCAACTCTGTGCTGATCCAATGCATGCGATGACACCTCCATAAGAACCGTTTTAACGCCCTTCTTAAGCATTATATCGATGTAGGCACACAATTCTAGCGATTCGGGTGTTGTGTGAGTAGCGGGAAGGAATTCATCTCCAATGATGATACCGGTTGTTCCGATTAGACCGCACTTATCACCAGCTTCCTCAAAAATGGATTTCATCAGGTAAGTTGTAGTTGTTTTACCGTTTGTTCCGGTGATTCCAATCATTCTGAGTTTCGAAGTTGGATTGCCGAAGAAATTGTGAGAAATCTTTGCCAGTATTTTTCTGGAATCATTCACTACAATCCAGGTTATATTTTCAAAGTACCCATCGGGAACCTGCTCGCACAGTATAGCCTTAGCACCATTCTCAATCGCTAAACCTATAAAATTATGTCCGTCAGCCTGTGAACCTCTGAGAGCAGCAAACAAGTATCCGCTTTCAATCTTTCTGGAATCGTAAGCGATACCGCTAATTTCGATCGAATCAGAACCGATTAATTGACTGATTTCAACTTTTTCTAATAAATCTTTAAGAATCATTCTTTACAATGTATTATTCAAAATTAATATTATCTGAAAGCAACAATTAGAGCACCTGTTACATAGGCAACAATCCACCAGATATATGCATATCTCGAAAATAAATGCACATTTTGGGGAACGGGAGTATCAAAGCCATTTTTATTCTTCAATTTCCAAATCAATATGCAGTCAATAAGCATACCCAAAAGAGATGAGTATCCCACCAGACCATGCAGAGTGAAAGGGCCTTTTGATGAGCCTAGGATCATGCATGTTGTTGCAATGATATCAAATGTGACTCCAATTGTCAGAAACATAAAGACTTTTTTGCTGAGAATTTTTTTTCTTTGTTCGGTGATGATTGCTATTGAATATGCAATCAGAGCAAAATTGACAATTAGTGAGCCTGCTATAAGTATGGGTTTCATAATTTTCTTAAAAAATAAATACTAAAAAAACACTAATAATTCAGTTTTTACTGCTCAAAAGAGCTAAACAGAAAGCATGTCTTGGTGGTTATTTCAAATTTGAACGGATTAATCACAACATTAAAAATCAATTTTTTTGTACAACCTTATTGAGTGAATTGTCTTCCAATTGCATCAAATATAGTTGTTGATTTAAGTGAATCCATACAGAAGTACTCATCATTTTGGCATTTGGGGCTGAAAAAGCATTTACATTCTTTCTCAGGCATAACAATTTCCCCTCTGCCGTAGAGTTCAAATTCCTTGGGATTAAATATATTGTTCATCAAGATAAGAGGCTTCTTTAATCCGATTGCTATGTGCATTCCCATAGTTACAGCACTAACGACGCAATCGCATTGATTCATCAGAGAAATAAATTCCTGAAGACTGAAATAACCCGCATAATAAGCACCGGTTTCTTTTTCAAGTTTACGGTTATTCTCATCTTCCTGTTTGCCGCCTAATAAGACAGGGAAATATCCATTATCCATCAACAACCGGATTAATTCAATCCAGTATTTATTATCCCATAATCTCGATATCCATCTGGCTCCGCAACCTGTGTTTAGTCCTATTATCTTCTTCCCACCGGAAGGAATATCCCATTTTTTGGAAGAATCAAATTCAAGAATATATTCCTGTCCTTCAAATTTCCAACCGCATATTTCAAAAATCTCTTCCAGATAAGACTTGTCATTAATCTTATTAATGTCATCAAACAGACCCGTCAGGAATTTGGGAACAGCCTCATCGTTTGCCGGTGCAGGTTTTCCATTGATCATGGTATAGCCCTGCTTTTGCTTAGCATTGATTTCTTTAGCCAAAGCGCAGGCATGGTAGTCTTTATCCAGATTAATTATCCTTGTGAACTCTACTGATTTTAGAGTAACTACATTTTCAAGTGTGAAGCCTAAAATCTTATCGACTAATGAAGGTACAATTTCGGGAGAATAAGTGAGCCACCAAATTTCTGAATTCGGCTCTTCAGCTTTTATTTTTGTAAGGAGAGGTGTAGTGCGGATAACATCCCCAATAGCACCAAGTTTGATTATTAAAATCCGACTTACAGATTTTGAATAAACCGGACAGGTTTCGCAATGGTAACCTTCAGACTTATGAGGACGGCATGGAATGTCGCCCCTGAAATATTTGCAGTCCGGATAATAAATTATCTTATTGGTCATAACTAGAATCTATACTCCAATAATAATCCGAAGTTCATAGTACTTGTAAAAGTCTCATTTGCTTCTGTCAGTATCCCAGTAGTCAGCAGTTCACCGCGGGCATTATCTTTAGGTGCAAGATTAAGTAAACCAAAACTAATAAATGAATTTATATATACGTTCCCAATAATCTGGCCAACAAATCCAAACTTAATATTGCCACCCAATCTGAAAGCAGCACTCTTAGTGTCAATTTCCAGAACATCAGTTGAATCGATTGGTTTATCGTAATGAATTTCTCTAAAGAATTTACCAACCTGCAAAAAAGTACCTTTAATGTCCAGACCCGTATATGCTCTAACATTTGTAAATTTGAATTTATAGAACTTATAATTAAATCCAACAACCACAGCAGGCAAATAAGCATCATTGCTCAGGTAAGCAGTAACATTTTTTGCAATTGGAATTCTCTCTCTTGCATTAAGGTGGATATACTCAAAGCCCATAGGCATTGAATATGTTCCGGCTTCATCGAGATCATAATTCAGTTTAAGAGAAAATCCGGAATTAGTCTGAGAGAACCCGCCACCAATTATATTGTTCTTTGCAGGATCTCTTTGTACCATAGGCGAAGAGTTTGCATTTGAACCAAGTATCTTCATAGTCAAAAGTCCACCGCTAAGACTAAATTTGCTATTCTGTGCATTAGCCAGAAACGATGAAACTGCGACTAAAATTATTATTAATAGTAACTTCTTCATGTTTAATTTAACTTTTTATACTAATTTTTCTTTAATACTTACTTTGAATTTATCAACTGAGTTCTTTGCTATCAGTTCACCGACAAGACCAATAGATATAAGCTGAACACCAACAATAATCAAAGCGATTCCTAACTGCGACAGAGGTCTGTTGCTCAGATAGGTTAAACCCATTATCCACTCAACTAATAGATATATGTTGATTCCAAGGCCTCCAAGAGCAAATATACTGCCAATGGTGCCGAAGAAATGTAAAGGTCTTTTCAAATATCTTGTTGTAAACAATACTGTCAATAAATCCAGGTATCCTTTTATAAATCTGGACATGCCGTACTTTGTCTTGCCATATCTTCTTGGGTGATGCTGAACAGCTAGCTCTCCTACGCGATATCCATCCCAGCTTGCCAACGCAGGTAAATACCTGTGCATTTCACCGTAAACCTGCAAACTCTTCGCTACATCGCGTCTATAAGCCTTTAATCCGCAATTAAAGTCATGAAGCTTTACGCCACTCGAGATTGAGGTGAAGAAGTTAAAAATTCTGGATGTGATTCTCTTTATAAAAGGATCATATCTTTTCTTCTTCCAACCAGAAACAAGGTCATATCCTTCCTTGAGCTTATTAATAAGATTAGGTATCTCTTTTGGATCGTCCTGAAGGTCAGCATCCATAGTAATAATAATCTTTCCTTCTGCTTGCTGGAAACCAGCCTGTAACGCTGCTGATTTACCATAATTCCTTCTGAATCTAATAGCCTTGAAATTTCTATTTCTTTCATTTAGCTGCTTAATTACTTGAAATGAGGTATCAGTTGAACCATCATCAATGAAAATGACTTCCCATTTTCTACCAGCGATTTTATTCAGTACTCCTTCAAGTTGTAAGGATAATTCAGGAATTGATTCTTCCTCGTTAAACAAAGGAATAACCACGGAAACTAAAGTATCGTCCTGATTTCTTTGATTTCTAGGATTATTACTTCTAGGGAATTTGTGTTGCGGTTTATTAACAACAGGAGTTTCAGCATTCGCAGCAGGAACAACTACAGTAACATCTTTTTGTAGTTTTACCTGAGGTTGTTGTTGTTTTTGAATTATCCTGGGCTGAGGAGAAGTTGTTTCAGGCTTATCTGTTGTAATTATTTTTTCAGATTGAGGTTCATCTACTCTTGGATTAGGCCTAATGGGTCTTCTCTTAGGTTTTCTTGGCCTATCCTGTTCTGGATTTATTTGATTATTTTCTTGATTTTCTAAACTCACTTGCTCCGGCTCCAATTCTGTTAAATCATAAGTTTTATTAACGTTGATATATGCTATTAATTATATTTTACCTTAAATATATTTACAACACAGCCAAATTACGCTTTTACAATTTTCCTTAATATGTACTTACCGTTAAGATCCTTAACTTTAAAAATATAAGCTCCATTAGGTATATTTATAGCATTTAGAGTCAATTTACTCAAATTAGAATTTCCTTTTAACAAACTTAAACCCGAAATCGAATAAAGTTCGTAACTCTCTATACCTACTTTTGATTCAATAGTAAGCGATTCACTGCTCTGACTAAAATACGCAGATAACTCTTCATTGTTTTTAAAGTTATTCTCATCGATGTAAGTTGTAGGGTCATAAACTACTTTTAGTATAAATAATTCAATAAATTCATTATTAATAAATGCATTTACAGAATCCTTCATGTTAATATTTATGACTTTACCACCGGTCAGTGCATCGACAAGCACGGCAGATAAAATTTCCGGGAAAAGTGGATTCCATGTAAAAGTACATAAATCACCTGCCCCCTTTTTAATAATCAAACGATGAAAAACAGTATCATAAGGTACGATAGGAAAAGGTCTCAAATCCATAAAAGTCCAAATTTTTGCCATTTGAGTAGAATCGAAAATTTCGAAAACAGCGTAAACACCTTTTGGAGGTCCCATAGGCGGAGCTTCTGTTTCACCTAAATCTTTATCAAGACTGGTTGTAGCCAGTGAATTTATACCGAATCTAAGATTATCAACATGATAACCTTGTTTGCTATCAACTTCAATTCTAGATTTGATATTTTCATAAGCTTTTGAGATTGAGCAAAAAGCTAAAGCAAATATAATTATTGTTATAGTTTTTTTCATTTTAGTAGAATATTTTCAATTAGTGGCAATTTTTCAACATATAAAGTAGAATACAAAAAGCAAATGGGCTTCATGGAATAACCCTATGATGCCCATTCGCTTAAAATCTCAAAGTGAGAATTTACTATTTAACGACAGTTACTGTCTGAACCGCTGTATTATTACCGGCCACAATCTTAACGATGTAAGATCCGGAAGTAAACAACGTAGCGTCAAGTGTTTCTGTATAAACACCAGCTGCTTTGTAACCATTAACTAAAGTTCCGATTTCGGCACCAAGTGTGTTATAAACTTTAACAACTACATTTTCATCTGTTGGGATGGCAAATTTTACAGTTGTCATTGTTTCTACTGGATTAGGATAATTTGTGATATAGAAATCAGAGTTAATTTCAGTTTTTTGAACCTTAATTGCTCCTGAGCCTTCTGTTACAATCACGTTATTACTTGATCCTTTAGTGATTTCACCGATATAAGCATTTGTTGCTGCATCATAGAACTTATAGTCTGCATCTGCTTTATTCATTGAAAGAGCTACTGGATAGTTGACACCCTGAAGTCTGATCACTGATTCATTTGCAACTGTAAGGTTAGTATTTTGATTAAATCTAACATCGAATAAGTCAACAGGAGGTGTTGGTGGTAATTCGAAGTTTGCTTCTGTCATGTTTGAGCCAGCGAAATACACTGATGTTTCACTTTGTGCATTGTCACGGACATTTAGCTTAGCACTCATGTTATAAGCGATTTCTTTTGGATTTACATCTGTTCCAACTGAAAGTTTGTACAATGGTGCGATTAAACTTAAATAACCAACAGCGTCTGTTTTGATCCAATAGCCAAGACCTGGACGTAATTCGGAAACCTGCTGATATCCAAGATTTGTTTTATAACCCCAAACACCGGCTGTCCTCATTTTACTAGCTGAGGGCAAGCTAAGACCAAATGGTAGGAATTCTATATCTAGAATATTGACTGGTACAGATACTGTACCAATTGTGTTCCAACCTTCATAAACTTTAAGGTAATCTGCTGGAGTTCCATCAGGGCTGATAGCTTTGATATATGTACCAGCGAATTTAACATCAACATTGTCTGAATACTTAATAAAGTAACCAACACCAACTCTAAGTTTTACTTCATCCTGATATTGATTCTGTGAGAAGTAATATGGTTTGTTGATTGCGTTCGGATAGAAAACATCAGAGTTTGAGTTTACTGGGCGAACTGGCAATGACAACAGATTCCAACCTTTTTTAATAATGGGTTGACCGTATTCATCTACATAATCAATAACTTTAGGTAGTGTATATTCAATAATAAATTCTTTAACTCTAGCATCCTGAATTGTAAATGAGCGGCGAGTTGTTCCAATTGAATTGGCTTTACGCATATCAACATCAGGGAAATAGAAACCGTTAACTGCATCTTTTAAGAATAACTGAGCTCCATCAGGAAAATCTCCAGTATCCCATTCTAGAACTAAAGGATATACGTTGGCATCATCGGCTTTAATCTTGCAATAATAAATTATTGATTGATTAGTGTCTCTATTGCTACGAATGTCGCGTGAATTTGAACGTTTTGGTGTATTATCCAGATCATCATCATCCGGGCAAAAATCTCCAAATCCAAAAGGAACTTTTAAGATTAAATTTGGATCTGATGATTTAGGTGGAAACCAACGTGCATCAAATGATTTTCTCATCATATCATCATAAGCATATTCGCCAAATAGTGTATCAAAACTATTTGTTGCTTTAAAACCTGTACCGAAAATCATTCTGACAGAATCAGGTTTGGTAGCAGAATTGAATATGTCTAGATATATACCGGCTTCTCTCTGTAAATCTGTGTTCAGCTCTACTGGAGGTCTGAAATATATAAACGTTACTCTCAATCTGACTGGATTTACCAATGCAGTTGAAGACCTGAAAGTAATATAGCCTACATATACACCACATTTTTCAGGTGTAGGTATGTTTGGATCATTGTTTAATTCATCAGGATTGCAACGAATTTCAATATGAACTTCACCATCTGCAACTGAATTAACTGTTGGATTTGGGGTTCCTCTTGCAGCATCTCCTAGAATTCCATTATCGATCCAATTGATGTAACCTGAACGTGTAGGCTGAACGATTGGATTCTTTGATGAAGTTCCTGGTTTTGTTCTGAATTGTAACCAAGGTGAATCAGATTCAATTGTAATATCTAAGAGTCTCGAAGCTGAAACTTTATTATACAGCTGAAATTCTCTTGTTCCATAATGAGGATAGATAGCTCCTGAATCGACAGTTATAGGATCTCTTAAATTCCAAACATCGTCAAGATTAGGTACATCTTCAATTGGAGGTGTAAGACCTGTTCCACGGTTTAATAACCATCCAAATGCAGGAACGTTATCACTTAATCTTAAGTAAATTGTACCTGGACGGCATCTCCAACCGGAAGCCCATCTGATGTTTGTCTGATTCTCGGGTGGCTTATTATTATAACCAGCTAATCCGGCTCCTGAGCTTTTAAGGTTTAACCAATCAACTGATTGATCAGGATTAGGATAGTCATCGGATACTAATCTACCTTTATATTCTGGTCTTAATACTTTGAATGGAGCTTCTTTCTGCACATTCAAATCGTTATACATAATTGTATCATTTTTAATATAGATAGGCATACCGCTTGCATTAGTTGTAGATTGACCGTCTTCAGCCATAACTCTGAATCTGATATAAAGTAAAACTTTAAATTCATCAGAATAAAGATCTGTATTTGGTAATGCTTCTGTACTAATACCATTAATGGTAAGAGATCTTCCTTTTGAGTATAATTCGTAAGATGGATCCGACTGGAAATAATCTCCATAAGTCCAATCTTTTTCATCATTCCAACTCATTTGAAATTTTTCTGCTAGTGGTTTGTAGCCAAGTCTTTCGTCTTTCATTGGCCATGATACTTCTACACTAACTGGTCTGACTGCACCCATGTTATAAAGAACCTTAAATCTAAAGCTCTTAATTGGGTTTGCCTGATAGATGTCTTGTGTTTCTACGTAGGTGTGCCATCTGTTATCAATAAACACTGGCATCAAAAACTCACGTGGACCATTTGCAGCAGGTGGTAGCCAAATTCTGCCGTCAGGATACCAGGAATCATCCCAACTATCATTACCTGATAAGGATAATCTTGGCACGCCCGGTTTGTCGTAAGCAGCCTGTGTACTTCCGAAATTTACAAGTACGAATGCGAGTACCAGCAAAAGTCCGAAAATAAGTCGGGTGCTTTTCTTGTGTAATAAGTTAAACTTCATGTGTACCCCCGTTTTAATAAATTAAACGATAAATAATTAAATTTTTATCAAAATTTTCTGTTCTTTTTTCTTGTCAAGAAATTCCACTATAGCGATGTAATATCCTGCTGACCATTTGTATGCAGGCACTGCTATAAATCTCTTATCATTTTCTGCGTTTTCATACAACTTTTCGCCAAGAATGCTGTATATTTCAATGCTTTTAATCTCTTTTTCAGCACTTATCAAAAATTCATCTGTCAATTTATTGTATGACATTTGTTGAATTTGTGATAAAAACTGATTTACTACCTCGGTAGTGTCTTGTTTCTCTTCTTCAGTTTTCAAATAACCTATACCAGTAATTTTCTTAGTGACGCATGCACATTCATCTACTTTTGTAACATTGATTTCAAATGATGTTAACGATGTGTCTCTATTTATTTCAGCAATTCTGAATTTTATTAAAGGTATTTTATCTACTTTTCCTTTTACATTCAATCTTGCAATTATAGAATCATTCGTAAAATAGAGATCTTCTGCATCTAAAACATCAAGGCTCAATAGCTCAACACTTTTTATGATATATTTTTCTGATTTCTGCAACTTTAAATCAAACTCTAGTCTACTTAAAGCTGAATCTGGTTTATGTTCGCACAATAAATATATCTCAATCTCAGAAGTATCCATATTAAATCTGCTTGTATCAACTTTTGGATACACTTTAATATGAAGATCATTCTTAACATTTGGCTCAGCGACTACATACCCACTTTGATAAATAACAGGTCTTTTAAATTCATCTGTAAATTCTAGATATTCAATTTTAATTTCAATTGAATCTTTACACGATGTCAAATAATTGCCTTGAAATGCCATAAGTGGTTTAGTACCATAGACCGGCGGACTAAAGTAACTAGCAACTGCGACATATCCTGTTATTTTTCCGCTTTTTGAAAAACTAACATTCTTATCTTCAAAGAACTCTGAAAGCGTGTTTATATACAACCCCGAATGCATCTTCAACCTTGAAGTATCATAACTAAGTTGAAAGTCACATCCAAAGAGCGAATCTGTTTTAACAATTTTTCCCAGATCTAATGCTATCAACACCTGGTCAATTTTGTCTCCGCAAGGATCGACTATCTGATAGCTGTTTACTTTTGCTCTAACCGTATCTTCCGCCTTTGCCTTCTGGCTGATGCATATAAGCATCAGCCAGAGGAAAGCGATAATAAGATTACTTACTAAAAATAACTTTACCTGAGAACGATACATTTTCGCCCATCAATCTATAGATATAAATTCCTGATTGAACAGTCTGATTTGCATCGTTTGAGCCATCCCATACGAAGGTAGCTATTCCGGCATTAAGCTCACCGGATGTTAATGTTTTAACTTTACATCCTGTTGCATCATAGATATTTACTGTATAAACGCCTGGATTTGTAATCTGAGCACTTATTACTGTAGATACTGTAAATGGATTAGGTGTATTTGATATTGAAAGATTCTGAGGATCTTCAACACCAGCTAAAAGCATTGTTACATCTTCTGCTTTTCTGTCGTTAAATTTTACATTATTTGCTAATAAATCATTTGTAGCTGAATTTACTGTAACATAAGCAATTGGTGTCTGAGCATCATATTCGCCTATACCTGCTAGAACTACTGATCCGTTGTTATACTCTGTTATAACATCATTGCTTGTAGTTTTAACATCAGTCACATTTGAATTTAGTTCAAAAGCAATACCAATTGGTCCATTTGCATATCCGTTTAAATAAACTGGAAATGTAAATGTATTATTGGATATTTTCTGTGATGCACCAAATTTAAGACCAGATGCTTTAATGTCATTAACTGTAATCTTTCCATAAAGGGGAATAGTATCCAATAACCATGGAAGATCAGGAATTCTAGCTGACATATAGAGCATCATCATTGCTGCATCATATTCGTTTGCTTTGTAGAAAATACTTTTTAAAGAGTTAACAAGTGGTGGAAGATTTTGATATTCCAGCTTGTCTCTCCAAGTAATATCCTGCAATGTATTTGGATTAACCCACCAGTATCTACCGTTATGGTTGACATCAGCGTGGAATGCATTTCTTTTTCTAACACTATCAAGTGGCACTTTTGTAGCAATTGAACGCATTACAACTCTTGCATCGTTTACAGTTACGAAACGATTCTGAGGTAAATTATAATGCTTATTGCCAAAACCTTTTGACATATCAGCATCTCCGTCACCCCACCATTGTTCGACATTGTAGCGTATAGAAGCGTTGAATTTGATTCTTTTTTCATTTCCACCGGATGGTGTCCATTCGTTAGTTACTCTTTGTGAAGTTCTTGCAACTAAAATGTCATAAGAATTATCACTTTTTTGGAATTCCAGACCATTAAGGAAATCAGAGAATTCACCTTTAATACCAACTGAGGCATTTTTTGTAACAACTAAAGTACCTGGATCATAAGTATTGCCACCAATTTGGCCATAAGCAAATTCTATATTGCCCTGACTTGAATATGGGTCAACTGACTTATAAATTCTTGCCTGAAAATTAGCAACTGATGATTTTACAGTCTGATCATTAACATTTAAGTTTTTCCATTGTACGGTAAAAATACCATTAACTACGTCTGACTTGAAAGAAATTTCAGAAGGCATATAGCCGTTGAATCTTTCAGCATCTTGTCTTAATCTGTGGTCACCCCAAAAAGGTGCGATTACGTTATTGGGATACGATACATTCTGAATAAAAAGGCCTTTTGGCTCTTTAGATGGATAGAATGGTGGTGGTGTAAATGTCATAAATCCATTAACACATATCCATACTTTGTTGTAAACTTCACCATTATATTCAAAAGGAAACCCAATGTCAATACCCGTTGGATATGCATAGCCATCATCTAGATCCTGAATCCAGTTTGGAGGTAGTCCAAACGCAGATACTGGAATGACAGTTTTGTCTGAACCGAGTTCCACATATGGTGTGTTGTATACAATTCTGATTGTATCGAAGTCGCCATAAACCTGAGCTTTTAATGGCTGCAACGTCAAGGCTAGCCCAAACAGTAACACTAGACTCACAGCAATTAAGTTACGTTTCATGTTGATCTCCAATTAATTATTAAAATTAAATTTCTTAATTAATGGAGTGCAGTTTTATCTGCACTCCAATTATAATGTTTTATCTAACGATAATCATCTTAGCTGTTGATGTCAATGAACCTGCTGTTAAGCGTAGTGTATATGTTCCGCTTACTAGTGGTGTTCCGTCATAACCGGTTGTATTCCAGTTAATGTCATAAATGCCTAAAGTATAGTCAGCATTTGCAATTGTTGCAACTACATTACCTAGAGCGTCGACAACATCCAGTTTAAGATTACCGTTTTCTCTTGTTCCGATAGTAATTATTGCTGTGCTTGAAGCTGGATTAGGAGATACTGTTGCAATACCGGCTTCAAATCCTGCTGGTGTTTCATTTATACCACTTGCCCAATCGTGTAGAATAATGAAAGCGTCAACAGTTGCATTGTGTATTTCAACTCTGAATCTTTCGCCTTCTGTAACGATCTTATAATCAGATGCGAATTGTCCTGGACTTCCAATACCTGTCTTCATGTTATAGTTGAAGAGGTTTCCATTTGACCCTGCGTCTCTGATGAACCACTGAGAGTTAACATTTCCGACAGATCCTTTATCAGGAATTTCGTTTTTGTTCCAGCTCAATGATACTGGGTAGTAGATTGGTGTATTGCCAACTTCGCCACCAGCCTGGAATCTTCCTTTGAAAATTCTAACATCGTTGACAGCTGGTTTTGCTTTCGGGAATATATTTCTATGAGTTCCGTTTGTTAATGGAATGCTCCATCTTGCATCAAATACGTCATTTGGTGGAATTGGTGGCAAATCATATTCACAGAACTGATAGTCAAGTCTTCCTACTTCTTCGTTGTCTAATCCATCGCCAGTAGTAGCATCTTTTGGTGCTGTACCGAAATCAAGGACTTGCCATGCTGCTTTAGTTTCTCCTGGGATTCCACCTGGCCATGTGTTTTCAATTAACAAATGGCAGATAAAGTCTGTAGGATTACTGTACATTAGTCTATAGATTAATGAGCTTGACATACCTGATTGGTCAGTTACAGTAACTACGATAGTTACTTTACCATCATTATCGGGTGTGACATCAAAGTTATTTGTTTTAATAAGAACCTTAACTGAATCATTTGTTTTTGTTCCAGTAATAGTTGATGGTTCGACTGTGAATCCAGTTAATGGATTACCATTCTTGTCTTCAACTTTTATTGTCAATGTTTCAGTTGGATCGCCTGGATTACGTCCTCTTAATAAATCATAATCAGATACGATAAGAGTATCAGAGTAGCTGGATCCCTTATCAATACATCTTACGATTGGAGCAGCATTAATGTGTGGTTTATGATTTGTTGAATCAACAAATAAATCAAGTACTTTTAAAGCTGAAAGTTGATTTTTTCCGTCGATAATATCCCATACGATTACTGTTACTTTTTCTGTTCTAGGAGCATCTTTTACGCCTGGTATTCCATAAAGTAAACCACTGACTGTGTTAATTTTCAACCAATCAGGTGTTGTCTTTTTGTCTTTAAGGTCATAAACGCCTGCTTCTGAATAGCAAGGATCAATTGCAATTTGATCTCTAGGATCGCCTGCATAAACTAATTCAAATCTATGTTCCTGGTCTGTATTAGGATCGAAAATTTTGATCATCTTCGATGAATCAACCATATTCTGGCCGTTATTGAAGTTATAATCATAGTCTTCTTTTGCTGCTGGAAGTGACTCTGTCAAAATTACTGGCTGTACGTTTACGTATACAGGTAAAGTGATAGTAGCCATTCCACCGTGACCGTCATTACAGATAACAGTGAACAATGTATCAACGTGTAGGTAACCGTTACCCTGTGTTCCTGTTAACAGCGTTCTAGCTTCTGCTCCATCAATACGGATGTTCAATTTACCAGCTGTCTGGAAATCTGCACCAAAAGCGTCAACTTGATTGTCTGTACTATATTTGGTTAAATATTTATTAGCCATCCAAATAGGTCTGTTTTGTCTAACAAGAACCTGATCATTTGATCCGTCAGGTGGGTTATTGCTGTCATAATTTGTAGAATCTATAACAGTTTCGTCATTTGGTCTTACATGTACGCTAACGAATCCATAAGCTGTTCTACCATAACGATAATCCCAAGTTCTGCCTAATTGGTTTGCCCAATAGTCTTCTTGTTCATCTGGTGTATTGAAGTCAGCCTGGAATCTTAGTTTATCTGTAAGATTAGCTTTCATTTTCTGATCATTGAATGGTGTCAAAGGATCGTCTGGTGTCATTCCACATGTATAAACAGATGGTGTATAAACAACCCATACTTCTTTATCGCCGTTCATATTCAATCTTCTTTCAACAGTTACTTTTTGAGTTTCTGCTTCAACGTCTGTTGCAACCCAACTTGCAAATACTGGTGGCTGGTTTACAACAAAAATCTTAAACTGATAGTCAGTTTTTCTGTTTCCACCGAAGTCAACTGTATCTTGCTGTAGGAATCTAGCATTAGTTGCATCATATTTACCCTGTGAAAGAGTAGATTTGAATAAGTCAATATAAGTATCGATTTGATCCTGAGTAAGACCTAGATTTTTAAGAAAATCTACTGTTGCTGCTGTTGGTGGATAGTTTGAAGATGTAACTTCTATCCATTCACCGCCTGGTACAACATAAGGATTAGTTGGTCTACCACGGAACATCAAATATCCTTTAGCTAAATCTCTTGGGTTTTCGTGCTGAGTATCTCCTGCTGGAATACTGTCAACCATTAACCACTGATATAAACCTGAATTCCATGCTGTTGGTGAGTTAACACTGTTGTCAACAACTGGACGCCATGAATACATAAGCTGTGGGAATTCCAATGCTTTGTGATATGAACGTGGATCATAGAATTTATTTGTATCCATAGCTGTGACTGTTAAAATTGAGTCACGTCCCTGGCCTTCATCAACGGTTAAACCGCTGTATGTGCCTGGATCTACTGGATATTCTCTATCTTCTGTTACTAATATTTTATTAAGGAATTCAGTAATAGCTATAGTTTTTTTCTGGCCAGCTTCCCAAGGTAATTCTGAACCAACTTCTTTATATAGCGTATCTGTTTTCAATTTAATAATATTACCTGTAAATACCGGTGGTTCTGTTGAACCTACGATATCAAAGCTAATACCACCATCGAATGCTGGATTAACATTATCTCTCCATAGAACTGTTCTAGAAACAACTCTTATTCTATCGCCAACGTTTACTGGAAGTGCCTGATATTTTTCACCACCATAGAATGTATGGTTGCTATTATTTGATACTGGCATAGTTGGTCTGTTAGAGAAGATGTTTGGCATATTGGCAAATCCTGTTACACTAGAGCTGTAACGACGGCCAATAAGTGTTGCTCTGTCTTCCTGATATGGTTCCCATCTTAATTTTTCAAGTAAGTAGTTGCCTGTACCAAGATTAAAGAGACCTTCTTCAGCTCTTCTAATTGTTGTATTTGGTCTTCTGTTTGTTGAATCAGGAATGAGATCTACTCTTGTACGGAATGTTTCTCTGTATGGAGCATTAAAATCAACCTGTTTCATACTTGTTCTGATAAAATCACCAGATGTTTCATTAATTACGAAGAATATTGATTCTTTGAGCTGTAATGTATCAAAGTTCATTTTCTCAGCAATTTTTGAACTTAAGTCAAATGATGTTTCTAAGAACAAAGGATAACCAACTGGATGGTAATAGCTACCATTTTTGCTTGGTCTGAATTCATCCTGCATATCTGCAATCCATGGGTATTTTAATGTACCGTCTGTATTTTTAGCTTCTGCAATGAATGGATCACGTAACCAACGTTTTACATATTTTCCGTAAGAAGGTAATCCAACTGTATTATATGTTTTGATATAAGGAGGAATACCAACTGCGAAATCTTCAATAGGACTCATTCTGCGAGCTGAATAGTCAGCTGTTTTAATGTCAAGTCCTTTATCATGGATGTCATAAATAACACCAGCCATAAGTACTTTAGCAGGAATGCTGTTTGTACCGACTGTGTTTTCATTTGCTCCATTAATGAAAGGCACTGATGTATAAGTATATTTATACATTGACTCAAATGGACCTTGCTCTGTAGGATTAGATGGAGTGAACATGTATTTCATATATGTTTCATTGCCAGGATTGAACTGATTTTGAACGAAGAATGTTTCTTCTGTTGCAGATCCTGTGAATACATTATTGATAACTACATTTACATTTGCTTCTGTTTTACCCCAGTAGTTAGTACGGAGTGTGTCAGTTCCACCAAAGCCTGATAATCTACCTGCCAAAACGCCCTTTGAATTTGGACCGTCAGGAAGTCTGATTAAAAATCTTGCT
Source organism: uncultured Ignavibacteria bacterium (assembly GCA_903862655.1). Taxonomy (GTDB): domain Bacteria; phylum Bacteroidota; class Ignavibacteria; order Kapaibacteriales; family UBA2268; genus CAIOZA01. Next base: position 52,767 of record CAIOZA010000006.1, on the reverse strand, counting down.
GTATTATTATAAATTGAGTTAGCAGCATAGCTAGCAAAATTATCTGTATAACTTGAATCTGGATATGGACCAACGATTTCTCCATAAAGAATGGAACTTGCTAAATCGCTTGATGCTTCATTTCCAATCAAACCGCCATTGCTATCTTTGAATACTGGTCCAGTAATTACGTTCTGATTAACACCGATGTTTGATGACGCAACGTTGCCTGTAATCAATGAACGGTTAAATCTGAGCTGTAAGTTCCAGTTATCTGAATATATAGCAGCACCGGTATAAGCTTTGTTATTTTCAATTCTTACACGGTTGAAGTGAATTCTGTCAACTCTGTTTGTACGGTCAACAGTTACACTGTCAAGAATAAACATGGCACCACCAAGGGCAACGCCATTTTCAACTAAACCAACCTGTGGATGATGTCTTTTAACATCAATATTGGATAAGTCGGCAGGAATAACAACTGACCATGTGGCTCCAGCGTCATTTGATTTAATTACCTGACCGTAATCACCGCAAGCATAAGCATCTGCTCCTGTTGGGAAGAAAATGCTCTTTAGTCCGTAAGTTGTTCCAGTTGTTAATGCTGTCCAGCTTGTTCCGCCGTTTGTTGTCTTTAGTGCTACACCGAGATCAGCAACAACATAACCTGTTGTTTGTGATGTGAAGAATACCTGTGTAAAGTTCTTCGATGCATCATCATAAATACCTGTCCAAGCGTTACCGCCGTTTGTTGTTTTGAACATTTGTCCAAATGAACCTACTGCGAATCCAACCTGTGCATCTACAAAGTAAACACTTGAAAGGTTACTGTATGTATTTGCATTTTTAACATCCCAGCTAGTACCACCGTTTGTTGTGGCAAGGATTGTTCCTCTGTCACCAACAATGATACCATTATTAATGCCGGTAAAATATACGCTATTTAAATTGCTTGTTGAAGCTTGTACTGAATTCGGTACAAACCAATTATTACCACCGTCAGTTGTTTTGAAAATCATACCATTTCCACCTACTGCGTAACCAACCATTGAACCTGAGAAAGTTACTGCATTGAGTGAATAACTTTCGATAGCTGATTTAACTACTGACCAGTTATTTCCATTATCTGCTGATTTGAGGATAAGACCTCTATCACCAACGACAACACCATTATTATAGTTTGTAAAATATACACTCTTTAATCTATATGGAGTTGGATAATTTTTATATGACCAATTTGCTCCACCATTCGTTAATTTAACGATAGTTCCATACATACCTACTGCGAAACCTGAGTTTGCATCAAGGAATGTAATTGAATGAAGCATATTACCTGTTCCCATTGTTCCCCAACCAATTTGAGTTGTACCGGAACCACTGTAAGTACCTAAAATGTTATCGTCAGCCGATGCTTCGTTTTGAATGAATCTTGTCATCATTCTAGCATCAGGCAAGTAACCATCAGTTTTCTTATATGTAAATACAGAATCTTCTGATTTGTAATCTGTTACTAAACCTGTTGCGAAGTCAACAGTTACTCTATCGATGTCGTTAACATAATAGCGTTCTGTTGTTGTCATTGGGTTAACCATACAAATAGCACCACCGTTACCGTTACGCACTTTATTTGCAAGGAATGTTACACCTTTAACAACGTTGATGTCGCCGTTTAATGAATAAACAGCACCACCACCGCGAACATTTGGTTTGTTTACATCAGCAATTCCTAAACCTACATCATTGTTACGGAAGTCTACTCTTGCAAACTGAACTGTACGCTGATATGTAGGGATTAATGGATTCTGATTCGGTATACGGATATCAACAGCACCACCGCTGAAACCAGCCGTATTTCTTTCAAACAATACTGGTAAAGAACCACCGTAGAAAGCTACGGATTGTGTTGTCTGATCAACACCACCAGCACCATAGATTGAAAGGTTTCTAAGTGTTGCTATAGCACCACCATAGGAAATTGCCTGATTGCCGACAAACTTAATACCGTAACCATAATTTCTGGTTATTGGTGATTGATCGGAACCACCAACTATTGGTGATGTGACAGGATCTGGATTTCCATCTTGGAAGATAGCTCCACCGGCTCCTGATTTATTATTTGTAAATGATGTCTTGTAAAGAGCATTATTATCACTTGGAATACCACCGCGGACAGTTAATCTACCGTATGTATTTTCCAAGAAAATAGCTCCACCACGTGAGTAGAAACCACTGTTTGTACCAGCAGCGGACTCATCTTGTAAATATTTTGAATATGTTTCATTAGCATCATAAGTACCTGAAACCATCAATGAAGTGTACTTACCAACATAAATAGCACCACCGCGAGCACCAAATGTGCTTCCGTTGTTCTGGTAGTTGTTGGCAGTATTTCCTAATGCCTCGAAAGAATCTTCAGAGAAATTAAGAGCTCCGGCACTTGTATTTATTTTATTGTTAACGCCAAAGCCAATTTCAATTTGAGTATTTTCGCCTGGCTGACCATCTTTACCTGAGATATAAACGGCACCACCATAAGCATGATTACCCCATTGGAAAGGATAGGGAGCAGGAGTATCTAATACATCCATAACAACTGTTACTGGTGGTGTACCGATTTGTCTTTGCTCTACTTTGGCTAATTGAACTTTATTTCCTTCAAATTTAAGATTACGAACTCTACCTAAATATATAGCTAGACGAGCGTCATCATAAGCACGGCGCTGGCTACTAGTCAATACATCCTTAGCTGGTCCGGATTCGTCAATCTGGTCAATCATTGGTATTCTGTGATTCTGCATAACCGTTGAAATTGAACCATCTCTCTCAGTGAGATTTGGGTTTTTATCGACAGCATAGAATCCCAGACCTGAAATGTCTGATGTTGGAAAGCCATCTGGTGTTTGAAGAATATTCAAAGCACCACCTCTAACGCGTGCAAAGTTATTCTTGAAAGTTACACCAAGAAGCCATGTTCTGGATGAAAATGTTGTAATTGCTCCACCACTACCATTGGTAAGTGAACGGAACACATTATTTAGGTTTGTATAATTGGCATCACTATATATTGATGATGGATTAAACAAATCTCTGCTGTCAACTGCAACATCTTTTTTGAAATTTTCAAACTGGCAATTTCTAAAGAAAGCTGATCTTGCTCCAGGCAATATAATAATATGTCCCCATTCTTGGGAAATATTATTAACAGCAGTTCCTTTGAAATAAATTTTACCGTTTGTTACATTCACTGAAGAACCGCCGATTCTTTTCCAAGAATATAAATTAAGAGCGACATCATTCAATGGATCTGTCTGCAAACGAGCTGCATAGAACATCATTGCAGCCTCAAATGAAACTTTTGCTCTGCCAGCGACAAGAGTAGTTCCAACTTGATCTTCAATTAAATTCTCAATTCTTCTTGTTGTTTTGTTCAATACTACACTGAACATCAACTCGCGTTTTGCACTGTGAATGGTGGCATCATAAGATGTTGATGCATTAACTACACCACTACGAGTGAAGTAATCCAAATCCGCATAGCCTGTATAGCCATCTGGATTATTGGTTGATCCCGGAGGCTGAATTGGATCAATGCTGCCGGGGTTAGCGCTATAATTAGCTGCTGCCAAACCGTCTGCAATGATTCTACCGCCTGTGGAATCGATAATTCTACCATTTGGATAGAATTTAACTGTTGTCCCCGGCTCTATAATTAGAGTACCGGCGATAACATAGTCTCTGTCAATGATGTACGTTGAGTCCTTTAAGAACACTCGTACATCACTCTGAGCTATTCGCCCAGAAACAAACACCTGGGGCTGAGCGTAAGCTTCCATAAAAGCCAACACACTCAGTAAAACTCCCAGAAGAGTCAAACGAAACAATCGACGCATAATACCTCCAAAAAAATTGTTATTTTGTACAACAAATTTTATCTAAATTTCTGCTTAAATTAATTAACTGCAATTTTATGTAAAAGAGCATATTGAGATTCTAACTACTCAATAATCGTGCCAATTCTTATCAGTCCACCTTTTGCCATTCCGACAAATTCGGAAGCATTCTCGGCTATTATATCTCTGTAAACTTTTTCGGCTTTTTCTTTCTGTCCTAATTTTTCGTAGCACAAACCCTGGAAATACTCATATTTATTTCGTGTTCCCGGTGTTTTTGCAACTAAAATAGCTTTCTCGTAATTTTGCACAGCTTCTTCAAATTTGCCTTCTGACTCACTGCAAACTCCCAATCCTGCGTTGGCACCTTCCTTGATTACAGCTGATTCTGATTCAGTTGCAATTTTGAAATATTTTCCTGCTTCTGCATATTTATCAAGAGAAACAAAACAATTGCCAGCATACAATGCAGCAATTTTACCTGGTTTTGTTCCTTCATAATTTTTTACAATTTCAATCAAACCTAGAACAGGTTTGCCATTTACTATAACGCTTTTGTCACCATTCAATGCTTTATCGAAATCGTTGCCCATCAAGTATGGCAGGACTTTCGAAAGTGCAAAGGATGCGCTTGAATTCTTTTCTGCGTTGGATTTTTCAATCCAGTTCTTACCTAGAAACACAGCAATTACTATAACAATAATAGCAATTGAAACACCCATTACCATTTTACGATTATTTTCTATATATGACTGCATCTTAGCAACCATATTGACTTTCTCGCCTGCAGGGTTTGCAGCTGTATTTGTTGTCGATTGTGATTTTAATTGGTCGTTCTGTTCTTTCAACATCATCTAACTCTTTGATTTTATTAAAACTATGTGCGCCCGAAGGGAATCGAACCCCCAGCCTTTGGAACCGGAATCCAACACTCTATCCAGTTGAGCTACGGACGCAGAATAGGTTACTATTCAACTTACAAATATATGACAGAAATTGCGAAATAAAAATTTATTTCCTAACTTTTTTTGATTTATCTCAGATAAATACTCATTTTTATTAATTTTTTTGTGCTTTTTGCCTTACAGTGTGGAAATGTTTCCACAGTAAGTTTTTTCTTTTTTTTTACTAAATATATAATAAATCAATAATTTTCTTTTGTTTGTTTGAATTCTTTCAAAATGTACCCAAAGTGTGTAAAGTATTTTTAACTATTTTTGATATTAGTGTGAAATTTTCTTTCCACTTTATCTGACACCTTCTTTTTAAATTCCATTTATCAATCTTTTTTTATCCCTTCAATCAAATCCATTGCTTCCTCCAGAATTTCATCCCGGTTATTGATTATACCCTCAGACGTTGGATTTACGACTATGTCGGGTATAACACCACCCCTAATATAATTGTTATCGAAATCTCTTGCTATGATTGAGCTCCAGGAAAATCCGTAATTTCCCTGTAATCTAAATCCTGAAACTTCGCCTACTGTACCAGCAGTGGGACTTCCTATCAATTTTCCAATTTTGTAATGTTTAGCTATTGCAAGAATTGCCTCCGAATAACCTATTGACCTTGCATCCTGAAGAAAGACCGGTTTTATGCCTGATAATGATCCTTTCCCCTTTATTTCACCTGTTATCAGATATTTTGACATACCCATTTTGTCAGGTTTTGCATAAATAGGAAGTTCCCATATTATTGATTTAATGTTTTCTTTAAGGAATAGGCCGAGTGCATGCTCAGAAACACGAACGTTTCCCCTCAAATCAAAAATAATATTTTTAACAGATTTCAATGTATCGACCATATATTTTAAGTCTTTATCGTCAACTCTGGTTAAATCAATATAAAAGACTTCACTGTTAATTTTGGACAGTGCCGGTAATCTGATTTCATTCAAATCTGCTATAAATGTAGTTCTATGAACTTCTAAATCTTTCTCAGAACCGTCAGTTGATTGAATCTTCATTTTTACAAATGAATTTTCCTTGCCTGACCTAAGTTCTGCTATTGACCTAAGAACCCTCCACCCTTCACTTTCAGAGGAAATATACTTACCGACTTCTTTCATATATTCGCTTGTGGCTTTTCCATTTACAGCCACAATTTGATCTCCTGGCACAACATCCTTATAATTTAAACTTACATTACCCACTAATAACCCGGCACTATAAGGCTTTATCAGGAACGGCAAACCATAAGTAAAATTCTCTTCGCCATGCCATACCCTTGCAAATCCATCATTCAGAGCCGCACTCAATAATTTTAATGACTGAAGGAACTCCCATTCACCAATATCTGTTGATACTTTTGAAATTAGTTGATTAAAAACTGAATCCCATTTTTGTGAGCTCTGTTCGTAAATTCCGAATTGCCTGTATAGAGACCATGCCTGAATAAATATACCGATTCTGTCATTGCGATCATTACCGGATACTTGCTTTTCATAATTTTTTGGTATATTTGATTTAATTATTTGTGAATGTGGCAGAGTTCCAGTTGAATCTACATAAAGGCAAATTGGCAAAGAAAAACTAATGCTATTAGTCAAATCACCCAGAACAATCTCACCTGGATTAGGCATTGTTATTCTAGATAATTTATCAGAGGAAATTTTTAGCGACATATTGCCAGTATGTTTTTCAATGTTAGTTACTTCTGCATAATAGCCACCCTGTTCAGATAATGGAATCAATCTCCAACCTCTTGTTAGCTTCCCTTGGTTCCCATCCTCAAAACCGGAATTTCTTAACTCGATATTTTTCCATTCATCAGCATCCTTGACCAGAAGTTTTGCATCATCAAAACAAATATCTCCATCTCCGACAAGGACTAATCCGATTCTTAGCGCCCTAATGCCCATAGGAACATTAAATTCAAGTGAATATTCTTTCCATTTTGAATCTTTAATTTCAAGTAAAGCCATATTATTAACACTGTTAAGCATGTCTGCTCTTTTATCTCCAAATTCAGGAAAAAGCCTTATTTCAGCTCTGCCAGCGGGTTTATCCAAATTTGTTTTTGCAGAAATTGAAAATTTAATACGTTTACCCGCTACCTTTGATTCGTCAACTGTTTGAATAACAGCACCTTCTGCATTCCTTTGTGACACATAGATGTTCACTGGCTTACTATAGGTAAATTTAGATTCCTTAACCGTTGGCGCACCGACATGAAGCCATGCAACAGCAGCATTATCAGTAGCGTCCTTAGGTTTTTCAGGATAATAATATTCTTCAGGTGCCAGCTTCTTTTTAAATATTTTCAGCCCGGGGGATAATTCATTAAAGATTTCATTTAGTGCACTTATTAATTGTTCATCATTTTCTACGTTACCAGCTTTCCTTGCTCCCTCTATAACTATTTCATCCCAATTAGCACCCATAGCTTCAGTTGATGGGCTGAAATACCTTACGTAACTGTAAAGTTTTGCAAATGCAGACAGGTTCTCATTCTCTCTTGAAGTCAGTATTTTTGGTTGAGCAAAACTTCTAGCCTTGTCAAGAATTTCTATGCCGGCTCCGTCAATCCAAACCTTGCCATTGCCCCTTAGCATGGCACCGAAATTTAGATACTGGGCATTCTCGTTAACATAGAATGATATTTCATAGTACTTCCATACATTCACTACAACGGGGTCATTATCCATCATGTCATAGTATCCAACATCATCACCCGGAAGATATTCTATCATCCAAAGATGAGCAGAACCTTTGGGACCATCAATTTCAGCCCTAAGCCATGCACCGAATTTTATCGTTTTACCACGGTATTGTGAGGCATCCACACTTTGCATGACAGAACCATAAATATTCTCCTTAAACTCTTTATACCTGTACAACTCAAGATTGTACCTGCCACTTTTGGAATTCAATTCAGTCAATCCTGCAGAATACTCAAGGTTGACAGCATAAGTTGGCATAGTCCAACCTCTGGGCATTCTTCCGGAATCGCCTTCTTCAAAGTCAAGGTTAAACGGATGCATTAATGGTTGGGAATAAACTAAGAATGGCATTAAGATGCCAATGAAGCACACGATTAACTTATTCAAATTCTTCTCCTGATTTTAACTTTTTCGAATATAACGAAATAAAAGTCAAAATGATGCACTTTTAACGCAAATATCTATTTAATTTACATATTTTAGCAATAATTTTTCAATTAGAAGTATCGTGGTAAATCATATTAATGTTCAATAATTAAATTCATTATTTAAACATTATGCTGTTTTACTAAATTATAAAACTTGTTTATCGTCCATTATTATTATTTTTTAAATAAAATTCAATTTCTACCATGAAAATATCATTAGCTAGCGATCACGCAGGTTTCGAATATAAAGAACAGATTTCATCCTACTTAACGCTAATGGGCTATGAAGTTGTAGATTTCGGTGCTTTCTCTTTAGCTTCAACTGATTATCCCGATCACGCTTTTGCTGCTGCTAAAGCTGTCGCTGACGGAAATTGCGAAAAAGGAATTATTATCTGCGGCACCGGAATTGGAGTTTCGATAACAGCTAACAAAGTAACCGGCATACGCTCGGCTAATTGCAGTACTGTCGAAATGGCTGTCCTTTGCCGTCAGCACAATGATGCTAATATTTTAAATTTTGGGTCAAGACTAATTACGATTGAGCTAGCTAAACAGATAACTGATGCCTTTCTAAATACAGAATTTGATGGTGGGAGACATTCTGGTAGAATTGATAAAATTCATTCGCTAACAGGAAGATAATATAAATATATGTTTAAAAATTACAAAGTAGATGTGCTGGCAATGGCTGCTCATCCCGATGATGTCGAGCTTTCATGTGGCGGTACTATCGCTAAGCTGGTTCAGGATGGTTTAAGAGTTTCGATTGTCGACTTCACTCGCGGAGAAATGGGTACACGTGGCACTCCGGAGATACGTTTCAATGAATCCATGGAAGCTGCATCAATTCTAGGTATAGCTCACAGAGAGAATCTTGGTTTGCCTGACGGATTTCTTGAACTTAACGATGAATCTGTTCGTTTAGCTGTAACAATGATACGCAAATATCGACCTGAAATTGTTCTTATGAACCCACCATTTGAACGACACCCCGATCATCAGGCAGTAAATCAAATTATTCGCAGGGCAATGTTTATCAGTGGATTACGCAAATTTGAGACAAAATTCGAAGGCGAGACTCAAAAAACGCACAGAATACGAAAAATGTTCTGCTTTCAACAATCTTATGATTTTCCGGATGGATCTACCATATTCTATGTAAATGTCACTCAAACATTCAAAACAAAGATGGATTCTATCAAAGCTTATATCTCCCAGGTTTATGTACCTGGAAAGTCCTCAGAAGATGGTCCGATAACAAGATTGTCCCGTCCTGAATTTCTAGAAGAAATTGAAGCGAGAGCGATTAGTTACGGAACTAAAATCGGAGCAAGGTATGCTGAAGCATTTTCAACGACTGAGCCATTAGGCATTGAAGGATTACACAAGCTTCTTTAAATTTTTTTATTGTTTTAGGAGTTATTATGAAAATTATCGACGAATTCAAAACCTTTGCAATGAGAGGTAACGTTCTGGACATGGCTGTCGGTATTATCATCGGTGCAGCTTTTGGCAAAATTATTTCGTCATTTGTTGGGGATGTTTTAATGCCTCCAATTGGCCTGCTTCTAGGAAATGTTGATTTCACGTCACTTTCCTTAATCCTCAAACCAGCCATAGAAAAGATCCCTGCTGTAGCTATTAACTATGGTAAGTTTATCCAGACCGTTATAGATTTTATTATTATAGCTTTTTCGATTTTTATGATGGTAAAAGCAGTGAATTCACTCAAGAAGAAACAAGAAGAAACTCATGCTGAAGTTCCTGAACCAACAGCCGAAGAAAAATTATTGATAGAAATCAGAGATATTCTCAAAAGCAAATAGGTTTATTTGAATATCCGTACAGTAGCCATCTTTTGTACGGATATTCATTTAATAATCTATTTCTTTATCAAAATCCTTGCGTCAACGGCTGTAACTGCCCTCATAGTACCAAGTAAAGGATTAATATCCATTTCGGCAATTTCAGGTGCCACCTTCAATAATAACGAAAGATTTACAATAGCATCTGCAAACATATCAACATTTACTCCTTCTCTGCCTCTGACGCCTTCTATCAGCCCATAAGCCTTTATACCTTTAATCATTGACATCGCTTCATCTCGTCCAATTGGTGCTAAACCATAGGAAACATCCTTTAGCACTTCGATAAAAATTCCACCAAGCCCGCAGAGGATAAGGTGGCCAAACTTATCTTCGCGCTTTGCTCCGATAAAAATCTCCTGCCCGGATATCATTTTCTGGATAAGAACCCCATCAGCATTATCTATCTTCATAAGCTCATCGTAGTGCTGTCCTACTTCTGACGCATTCTGAACTGAGAGTTTTACTCCGCCAACATCTGATTTATGCACTGGACCCACGACTTTCATTACGACTGGAAAGCCCATAGTAACTGATGCTTTTACCGCATCTTCCTTAGTTGAAACAACTGATTCGGGCACTCTTAATATACCTGCTAGATCGAGCAAGTTCTGGACATCTTCAGGTTTCAGATAACTTCCATCCTTTGCATTATCTATAATATTTCGGATTACATTTTCGTTTATTTGAACTGAATCTTCAGTTATGAATGGCTTGCTTGTAGAATTAATTTTACATAATGCATTACCTAAAGCTACTTCATCAGTGAATGCTATTTGTCCTAGTTCTTTGAAATGAGACATTTCAGTAGATGCCTGGATAACGGAGGGCATTACAGGATAAATAGGCTTTCTGCAGGATTTCATTTTTTCGTTAATTGTATCATAAACCGTAGTTACATCGAACATTCCTGTTGTTCCAAATATAACAACAGAGGCATCGATGTTATCAAATTCATTTTCTATCGTATCGAGTATTAACCCTAGTTGCTCAGCTGTTCCTGTTGCAAGAAAATCAATTGGATTAGCAACAGAAGAGCCATGATACAATTGTTCCAGAAGTTTATCAGCCGATGCTCCGCTCAGGTTAGGTACTTTCATACCTCCTTTTGATAAAGCATCGGTGAGCATAACACCCGGTCCTCCGGCATGTGTGATTACCGCAATTCTATCACCCTTCAAAGGCTTATTTGTCATAGCTCCAATCACATATACGAGCTCCTCCCTGCTGCCGCAGCGAACAATACCGGCTTTTCTAAATAATGCTTCTGTCGCTGTATCAGATCCGGCTAATGCTCCCGTGTGTGACGAAACAGCTCTAGCACCGGCTTCTGTTGTGCCTGCCTTTATTCCCGCTATTGAACAACCCTTACTTACGAGAGATCTGGCATGTTTCAATAGTTTTTGTGGATTTAGAATCTGTTCGATATAGATTAGTTTCAATTTCGAACTAGTCTTGGGATCAAAAGATTCGTCCCAGTATTCCAGAACATCTTCTACACCTACCTGTGCGCTGTTGCCAACTGAGAATATACTTGAAAAAGTTATTCCCAACTGCATAGCCATTTCGACAATAAACACCATAGTTGCACCAGATGCAGACACACAGTCACATCCCTTTGGATCAAACTTAGGAATAGGTCCGGCAAAGACTCCCTTATAGCTTGTGGTAAGAACTCCAATACAGTTAGGTCCGATTAATGTACCTCCAGCGTCATCAATAATTTTTGCTAGTCTTTCCTCAAGAATTCTGCCCTCAGGCCCTACTTCACTGAATCCTGCAGAGAGGATAATAAATGCTTTCGTCTTCTTTTCATTTGCAAGTATTCTGACAGCCTCTTCTGTGAATTTTGCTGCAATGGCTATAATTGCCAAATCAACATCCGGCAACTGAGAAACATCTGCATAACATTCCATTCCCTGAACAATATTCTCTTTAGGATTAACACCGTAAACCTTACCATTATAGCAATTTTCGAGAATATTCTTAAGAACCTTTCCACCTATTTTCTGAACATCGTTAGAAGCACCAACGACAACGATGCTTTCCGGATTTAACATTTGTTTTACTATCATTTCACTCTTTTCAATATTGAATCAAATAATCATTTAAAATTACGATTAATCCTGTTAATAGTAAAAAAAAACCTCAAATCTTGCGATTTGAGGTTTTTTTTATTAACTATTTTATAAGTTGTTATGCTTTTTCAGTTTCGCCTTCAGGTTTTATTTCTTCAGTGGCTGGAGCTTCTTCTGCTGGTGTTTCAGCAACAGGCTCTTCAACTACTGGGGTTTCTTCAACTACCGGTTCGGCAACAACTTCTGCTACAGGAGCTTCAACAGCTGGTGTCTCGACGACTACCGGTGTTTCTGTGACTACTGCAACTGGAGCAACTTCTTCAATAACTTCTGCTGTTTTCTTTGTTTTCTTTGGCTTTGCTTCTACTTCTGGTTTAGCTGCTGTTGCTGTCTTTTTCTTAGGAGCGGCTTTTTTCTTGCCTTTCTTCGATGTAGCGCCATCTTGTGGTGCTGACCAGTCAACAAGCTCAATAACAGCAGTTTGTCCAGCGTCACCACGTCTGAAGCCTGTTTTTGTTATTCTTGTGTACCCACCCGGACGATCGGCAACCATCGGTGCAATAGTGTCAAACAATTCCTGAAGAATTGCTTTGACCTCGATGTGCTTACCAACTATTCTTCTGTTGTGGATGTCAATAGTCTGACCTTCCGGCAGAGTGCCTGCTTTTTCATTAGCAAGAGCATGTTTTGCTTTGGTAATCAATGACTCAGCATAGGGTCTTAATTCCTTAGCTTTTGCAACAGTTGTTGAAATTCTTTTATGTTCAAAAAGAGAACTAGCCATATTCTTCAATAATGCCTTACGATGACTGCTGGTTCTTTTAAGTTTTCTTCCCTTGTGTAAGTGTCTCATTGTCTTATCTCATTCACTTTTATTTAAATTCAAATTTATTCTATGAAGTCAATTAAGACTTCTTAACATTCCAGTGTACCGATTAGATTAATAGGGATCAATCAGATCAGTTGGTTTAACTGGTTCATCTTTGATGAATTTTTCAACATTCATACCAAAATCAAGCCCGAAGAAATGAACAACTTCTGTAAGTTCGGTTAAGGATTTACGTCCGAAATTACGGAATTTGAGCAGTTCTGTTTCCTGAAGCATTACGAGTTCTGCTAGATTCTTAATATTAGCAGCTTTGAGGCAATTGTGTGCTCTAACTGATAATTCAAGTTCATCGACAGGAGTCAGTAATATTTTACGCAATCTGTTGCGTTCTGCTTCTTTCACTTCATCTTCTGCAATTTCCTGAGGTGATTTTTCTTCAGTAGTTTCTTCAAAACTAATGAAGTACTTCACATGATCTTGCATTAGTTTTGCAGCTGAATGAAGAGCTTCCTGAGGAGTGATGGAACCATCAGTTTCAACATCAAGAATTAACTTTTCATAATCAGTCTTCTGACCAACGCGATAAGGTTCAATATTAAAGATAACATTTTTAATAGGAGTATAAATGGCATCGATTGGAAGCATACCAATTGGGTAATCAACAAGAACCTGTTCTTCTGATGGAACATACCCTTTGCCCTTAGCAATGCGTAGTTCTACATCGAACTCAGCGTCATCTGCTAAAGTAGCAATATGATGGTCTGCGTCAAGAATTTCAATTTGTGCTGAAGCAGCTTGTAGATCACGGGCTGTCCATGATCCAGGTCCTTTTAGGTGAAGCATCAATCTTAAAGGCTTTTTATCCAATGTTTTAAGTCTGATTTCCTTCATATTGAGAATAATCTCGGAAACATCTTCTAAAACACCGGGAATTGTCTGGAATTCGTGCAAAACATCGGTGATTTTTACACCGATAATAGCAGCACCTGGAACAGACGATAAAAGAACTCTTCTAAGAGAATTACCAAGGGTAACACCATAACCTTGTTCCAGTGGCTGAAGAATAAATCTTCCCTGGTTTGGATTTGATGTTTCCTCAATTTGCACCCTATCGGGCATCTGCATCTGAGTATTCATAAGTATCTATATCTCTCGGATTTTAAAACTTTTAGTTAATTATGGATGCAATTTTGAAGCATCCTGACCTATGGTCTTATACTCTTCTTCTTTTCGCAGGTCTGCAACCATTATGAGGAATAGGAGTTTTATCAATGATACTGTGGATTTCTAATCCAGCTTGAGTAAGCGCTCTAATCGCGGCTTCACGACCGGAACCAGGACCTTTAACAACAACGTCAACTTTCCTGAGGCCCATATCATAAGCTTCTTTTGCGGCTTTTTCTGCTGAAACCTGAGCGGCATAAGGAGTATTTTTCTTTGAACCGCGGAATCCGTTTCTACCGGCTGACGACCAGCAGAGAGTATTGCCATACATGTCGGAAATAGTTACCATCACGTTGTTAAATGTAGCAATAACATGTGCTTTGCCATGTGAATCGGCTACTATTTTTCTTTTCTGTCTTTTTTTAGCTGCTGCCATTTAATTATACTTTGTTATTGATTACTAATAAATTCAAATAATGAAATCAAGAAGTAAAATTCAACTACTTCTTAGCGGCTTTCTTTTTCCCAGCAACCGTCTTTCTCTTACCTTTACGGGTTCTTGAATTGGTTCTGGTTCTCTGTCCTCTGACAGGCAGTCCACGTCTGTGGCGAATTCCACGATAGCAATTGATATCGATCAAACGCTTGATATTCATTTGAGTTTCGGAACGAAGTGTACCTTCGACCTTTAATTCCTGAATTATTTGGCGTAAGCGTGCGATTTCTTCATCGCTCCACTCGTTCACTTTTTTATCTTCGCTTATTCCTGCTTCAGCTAAAACTTTTTCTGAGCTATGTCTTCCTATACCAAAAATATAGGTAAGTCCAATTACTCCACGTTTGTTCTTTGGCAGATCGATTCCAGCTATACGTGCCACTCTTTGACTCCTTTATTGATTATCCCTGTCTTTGTTTGAATCTGGGATTTTTCTTGTTAATAATGTATATTCTACCTTTTCTACAGACGATTTTATCGTCCGGATTTCTTTTCTTAACTGATGCTTGCACTTTCATCGCAGTACTCTCAATTTATTGTGTTTCTTATAGTTTCTTATTTGTATCTATAGACGATTCTGCCTTTTGTGAGATCATAAGGCGAAAGTTCAACTTTCACTTTATCTCCCTGGAGAATCTTTATGAAATTCATTCTCATTTTACCGGATATATGTGCCAGAATCTTGTGACCATTCTCGAACTTCACAATGAACTGTGTATTCGGAAGTGTTTCTTCGATTATTCCGTCAAGTTGTATTAAATCCTGCTTAGCCATTTTTATCCGTTAATCTCTTAATGTTAATATTAAAGGATACTTATCCTGAACAATTACTGTATGCTCGAAATGTGCTGCTGGTTTACCATCTTTGGTTTTTACTGTCCATTTATCCTTTCCAGTAACAACCTGATAACCTCCTGCATGCACCATAGGCTCAATTGCAAGCCCCATTCCCTCATATAGCTTCACATTTGGATATCTATTCCTGTGGAGCAAGGGCGGAACAAAATTAGGTATTGGAGGCTCCTCGTGGAGATTCTTACCAATTCCGTGGCCTACTAATTCTCTTGTCAAAGAAAAACCATTACTTTCGCAATAGGTTTGAATTGCTCTTGAAATATCGTAAACTTTATTTCTGTCAATTGCCTGTGCAATTCCCAGCATTAATGATTGTTGAGTTACTTCAAGTAATTTCCTTGTTTCGTCACTTATGATTCCAACGGGATAGGTTACGGCACTATCGCCATAATATCCATCCAATTTGGCTCCACAATCCAACGATACAATATCTCCTTCTATCAAAGCACGATTACCTGGTATTCCGTGAACTACTTCCTCATTTACCGAGATACAAAGTGTGTTGGGAAAATATTTGTCATCAACTTGGTACCCTTTGAATGCCGGGCTCGCGTTTTTAGAACGTATATAATCCTCTGCGATTTTGTCCAATTCAATTGTCTCAACACCAGGCTTAACATATTTTTCCAAAAGACCTAAGGTCTCTGCTACTATCCTGCACGCTTTTTCAATTTTGGCAATCTCTTCTGTCGATCGGATAGCCGGCATATTATAATACCCAGGATGTCCACTCATAATTTCTTAAAATCCACCTGAACCGGTTCTACCCTTAATCTTGCCGCTCTTCATAAATCCATCATAGTGCCTCATGAGCAAATATGATTCGATTTGTTGTAATGTATCGAGGCAAACACCCACGACAATTAACAATGATGTACCGCCAATGAATGAGGCTAAACCTGACGATACTCCAAGTATGTGTATAGCAAACGTTGGAAGTATGGCGACAAGTGCTAAAAAGAACGAACCTGGTAATGTAATTCTTGTAATAATACCATCTATATATTCTGCGGTTTGTGATCCTGGTCTTATACCTGGAATAAAACCACCTTGCTTTTTCATATTTTCTGCCATTTCCCTTGGGTTAAAAACAATAGCTGTATAGAAGTAAGTAAATAATACAACCATACCACCATAGATTAAAGCATAGCTTAATGAACGTTCATTGAATAATGATACTACTCCGTAAAGCCATGTACTACCTGGGAAAAAACTAAAGATTGTGTTCGGTATAAACATAAGAGATTGAGCAAAAATGATAGGCATAACCCCGGCAGTATTAACTCTCAAAGGAATGTACTGTGTTGTTCCGCCATAAACTTTTCTGCCAACCTGTCGTTTTGCATACTGAACCGGTATTCGCCGGGTACCTTGAGTTATAAATATAACTGAAGCAATCACGGCTAAAACAAATATCAGAATAATAACCTCTAATATCCATGGTCTCTCTGCAAGCGTCAATACTTGGTTAACTTCTTGATACAAAGCACCCGGGAGCCTGGCAACAATACCAATCATAATGATTAAAGATATACCATTACCAATTCCAAATTCGGTAATTCTTTCTCCAAGCCACATCATAATCATAACACCGGCTGTCATAATAAAGACAGTAGTTAAAACAAAAATAACCCCGCTATCTGGGACAACCGGCAACCCATTTGCTTCCATTCCTCTTAATCTAAGAGTGAAAGCCCATGATTGCATGGCTGCAATGGCAACAGTAAGAATTCTTGTCCATTGATTAATTTTGCGTCTACCTTCTTCACCTTCTTTTTGCATCTTCTGCAATTCGGGAATTACAATTCCGCCTAACTGAAGAATAATTGATGCAGTAATGTAGGGCATAATACCAAGTGCAAAAATAGCTGCATTAGAAAATGCACCTCCGACAAACAAATCAAACAATCCAAAAAGACTGTTAGAGTCACTTTTGTTAGAAATATGCAACAGAGTCATATCAAGACCCGGTACAGTAATTTGCGCACCAAGACGCACGACAACCAATATCAATATAGTTGTAATGATTCTTGTACGAAGCTCTTCAATCCTGAAGATGTTCTTGAATGTTTGTACTACACTACTCATTAATTGTAACTGTCCCTCCGGCAGATTCTATTTTCTGTTGTGCCGAGGCGGTTAATTTTGCTGCCTCAATATTGAGAGCTGTTGTAATCTCTCCATTGCCTAATATTTTAATAGGAATCCTGCTGTTGGCAACTGCTCCGATTGTATAAAGTACATCGAGATTAACGATATTTCCAGTTAGCTGATTATTGTCAACAAGCTCCTGAAGTCTATTTACGTTAATAACTTGGTACTCAACACGGAATCTGTTGAAAAACCCGAATTTTGGCAGTCTTCTATGCAGTGGCATTTGTCCACCTTCAAAACCTACCTTGCGGGTATAACCCGAACGTGACTGAGCACCTTTATGGCCTCTAGTCGAAGTACCGCCATGACCTGAACCTTGTCCGCGACCGATTCTTTTTCTGTCTTTTTTAGCGCCTTCTGCGTATGTCAAATTACCTATGTGTTTCATTTTCTTGCTTTATAATTATTCTGAAACTTCTTCTACTTTTACTAAGTGCTTTACGACGTTTATCATTCCACGAGTTTGTGGATTATCCGGCAAAATCTTACTATAATTTGGACGACCCAGGCCTAATGCTTTGATTGTAAGCTTTTGTTTTTCAAGCCTTTTGATAGTGCTTTTAACCTGTGTTATTTTTAGCTGCGCCATTTATAACCCGTTCTATTCTTATATAAATTATTCTTAAATTAGCCCATTACAACTTTTTCTAATGGAAGTCCGCGGCGTGCTGCCACTGATTGTGCATCTTCTAATTGCATCAAGCCTTTCATTGCAGCTTTCACTGTGTTGTGAGGATTTGATGAACCAATACTCTTGGTCAAAACATCCTGCACACCTGCTAGCTCGAGAATAGCACGAACACCACCTGCAGCGATAACACCCGTACCAGGAGTTGCTGGCTTGATCATAACCTTAGCGGCTCCGAATCTGCCAATCACTTCATGAGGAACTGTTGTGTTCTGCAATCTTACAAAGACAACATTCTTCTTAGCTGCATCTGTAGCTTTTGTTACTGCATCAACAACTTCACTTGCTTTGCCTAGACCATAGCCTACATGACCGTTATGATCGCCAACGACAACTATTGCCGAAAAGCTGAATCTTCTACCGCCCTTGACTACTTTAGCTGTTCTGCCTACATACACCAGCTTATCTTTTAAATCGACTTCGGAGGATTTTACCTTAGCCACAAAAAATCTCCTTCTTACACCAAATTTTTATAATATTCATTCTTTAGAATTTTAATCCTGCTTCGCGTGCTGCATCTGCCAGTGCTTTAACTCTACCGTGATAGAGAAAACCGTTACGATCGAAAACTACTGTTGTAATATTCTTTGCAATGGCTTTTTGGGCTAAAGCTGTACCGACGAATTTGCTCTGATCCGTCTTTTTTGTACCGGGCTGGATTAAGCTCTTCACATCTGCTTCCAATGTTGAAGCTGCAACCAGTGTTACACCGGCCACATCATCAATAATCTGTGCAGATATGTGATTCAGGCTTCTGTATACCGATAGTCTCAATCTTTCGGGTGTACCAAAGATTTTCTTACGGACGCTGAATTTTCTTCTAGTTCTTTTCTTCTGTTTTAATGCTTGAATATTCATTTTAATCTATAATGATATATTTAACTTCTTTAATTACTTACCTGTTGTCTTGCCGGCTTTTCTTCTGACATATTCGCCTACATAGCGGATTCCTTTGCCCTTGTATGGTTCCGGTTTCTTCAATTCGCGAATTTTGGCTGCCATTTGACCAACCAGTTGTTTGTCAATTCCGCTTACCATTATTGTATTATTTGCAGGCACTGATAGTTCAATACCATCAGGAGCAACGACTAGCACGGGATGTGAGAATCCAAGTGCAAGTAGAATATGCTTACCTTTTTGCTCTACTTTGAAACCAACGCCTTCTACTGTCATGGTTTTACTAAATCCAGTATTAACGCCTTCGACAACATTAAAGGTCAATGCTCTTGTTAGACCATGGAGAGCTCTTATATGTTTTTCATCGTCATTACGTGAAAATGTAATAATATTATTTTCAAATTTAAAATCAATTTGTTCCGGTATATGAAGCGATAATTCGCCTTTTGGACCTTTGGCCTTCAAAGTGCGATCATTTATCGTGACTTGCACTTTTGCTGGAACTTCAATAGGTTTTTTACCAACTCGTGACACAGTATTACTCCTGTAAATTAAAATTTTACCAAACGCTTAAGAGAACTTCGCCGCCAATATTTAGTTTGCGGGCTTGTTTATCTGATAGAACTCCCCTTGATGTAGAAACTACTGCAGTGCCGAGACCGTTTCTAACTCTGGGCAGCTTGTCAGCTGGCATATAAATTCTTCTGCCTGGCTTGCTAATACGGATCAATTCTTTAATAACATGTTGTTTATTATAATACTTTAATGTTACTTTAATGGATCCCTGTAAACCATCATCGATTTTTTCATAATCAGCGATATATCCCTGTTCTTTTAAAATAACCGCAACGGCCATTTTGAGATTGGAGCAAGGGCACTCCACTGTTTTATGACCGGCGCTTCCGGCATTGCGTATTCTTGTAATGAAATCCGCTATTGTATCTGTTACTGGCATAATCTACTAACGCTCAATATATTTATTATAATCTGTATTTAAAAAGAAATCAATTACCAGCTAGCTTTTCTAATTCCTGGTATCTTGCCGTCAAGAGCCATCTGGCGGAACATATTTCTACAAAGACCGAACTTGCGGTAGACTCCGCGTCCACGTCCAGTTGCAAAGCATCTGTTTCTCACTCTTGATGGTGAGCTGTTTCTTGGTAATTTCTGTAATCCAACGTAATCTCCTGCTTCTTTTAGAGCCTTACGTTGTTCCGCAAATTTTGCAACCAATTTTTGTCTTTTTAGGTTACGCGCTACGATAGCTGTTGTTGACATATACTATACTCTCTTAATCTTTTTTACGAAATGGGAAACCAAACTCCAGTAGCAATGCATGTGCTTCTTCGTCGCCACCGCTCTTCGTCACAAATGTTATATCAAGTCCTGTAATTCTGCTTACTTTGTCAACATCAATTTCAGGGAATATAATTTGTTCCTTAATACCGATTGAATAATTACCTCGTCCGTCGAAGCTTTTATCCGGAAAACCACGAAAGTCACGAATACGAGGAGATGTAATGTTAATGAATCTATCGAGGAATTCATACATTCTTGCTCTGCGTAATGTAACTGAGCATCCGATAGGACTACCCTCACGCAGTTTGAAGTTCGATATAGCAGTTTTTGCACGGTTGATAACTGGTCTCTGACCGGATATCAATTCTAGCTCGTTAATTGCAGACTGCAAAGCCTTTAGATCCTGTGTTGCTGCTCCGATACCCATATTAAGAGTAATCTTCTTCAGCTTGGGAACTTGCATTATCGATTTAAAACTAAATTTTTTCATTAAAGCAGGAACTACCTGCTCTCTATAGAAAGCCTCAAGTCTTGGTTTAGGGATTTCAGTATCCTTAACTTCATCCAGTCTTTTACCATCGGGCTTAAAGTCAGCCTTCTTCGCTTGAGCGGCGAATGGCGAGGCAGATGTTGATTTCTTTGGTGCAGCCATGTTCTAACTATCTCTTATTAACTTTTAAACTTGCTTATCATTTGTTTTTGCATATCTGACGGACTCTTTTTTTCCGCCTTTATCTTCAAATTTAATGCCTACCCTTGTTGGATTTTTATCTGAATCCTGCAACAATACGTTAGAATAATGTATAGGCATTTCTTTGCTGACAATACCGCCTTGTTGATTCCGCTGGCTTGGTCTCTCATGTTTCTTGCGAATACTAACACCTTCAACCAGAACTCTCATTTTCTTGGGATAAACCTCGAGTACTCTACCGCTTACTCCCTTGTCGTTTCCAGCAATCACTTGGACGATATCGCCCTTTTTTATTTTTAATTTCATCATTTCATTCACCATTTATATTACTTCAGGCGCTAAAGACACTATTTTCATAAAATTCTTTTCGCGTAATTCGCGAGCAACCGGGCCAAAGATTCGTGTACCGCGTGGCTCGCCCGCAGCATTTAAAATCACAGCCGCATTGTCATCGAATCTAATGTAAGATCCGTCTTTTCTGCGTTGTTCTTTGCTGGTTCTGACGATAACAGCTCTACAGACTTCGCCTTTTTTAACATTGGCATTTGGCAGTGCTGATTTAACTGACACCACAACCAGATCGCCTATTCTAGCGTATCTCTTGCCATGGCCACCAAGCACTCTGATACAGCGTACCTTGCGAGCACCCGAATTATCAGCAACAGTCAGATTGGTTTCTTCTTGTATCATTTTAATTTATCTCCGTTTTTTTATTTCGCTCTTACAACTATTTCATACAATTCCCAGCGTTTTTTTGCACTCAAAGGTCTTGATTCACGAATTTTGACTGTATCGCCAATTTTGCATTCGTTATTTGGATCATGAGCCATCATACGGTTGGATCTCTTGAAATATTTCTTATAAATTGGATGAGCCACCTGACGCACGATGGTGACAACTATGGTTTTATCCATTTTGTTAGATGCTACTTTGCCCATCAGTATTCTGCGGTTGCTTTTCGCAGTTATTTCTGCGCCAATATTTACTGTGTTTTCTTCCATTTTACTTATCCAGATTGCGTTCTTTTATAATTGTTTTCAATCTTGCAGTATCCTGCTTCAAAGTTCTCAAGTATGCAGTGTCCTGCAACTGTGAGAGCGAATGTTGAAATCTTTGATTAATCAAAGTTTCACGAGTTTCCTTTAGTGAACCTGTAAGTTCACCATCGGTCAATTCTCTCAAATCTTTTGCTTTGCGCGGTTTCATCTTATTCGATATCAATACGTTTTACAAATTTTGTCTTAATTGGCAATTTATGCGATGCTAGTCTTAAAGCTTCCTGTGCATCCTTCATTTCTACACCGTCAACCTCAAAGAGTATTCTTCCTGGTTTTACTACGGCTACCCAAAATTCAGGACTTCCTTTTCCACTACCCATACGAGTTTCAGCAGGCTTTTTAGTAACTGGCTTATCAGGAAATATTCTGATCCACATTTTACCTTCACGCTTGAGGAACCTATTGATAGCGATACGAGCTGCTTCAATCTGTCTGCTTGTCAACCAGGCAGCATCGAGAGTCTTCAGTCCGAATGAACCGAATGTTACCTGAGAACCTCTCTGAGCTTTACCGCGGTTTCTGCCTCTTTGCGTTTTTCTATATTTTACTCTTTTTGGAAGCAACATGATGACTTACTCAACTTATTTTATTATCAAATCTATTTATAATGTTAGTCTTATCGGGATATAAGCAATTATTGCTGTTTTCCGATAATTTCGCCTTTGCAAATCCAGACTTTTATACCAATAGCGCCATAAATTGTGTGTGCTGTTGCTGTACCGTAGTCAATATCTGCTCTCAATGTATGAAGAGGGATTCTACCTTCTTTATACTGTTCGGTTCTAGCCATTTCTGCTCCGCCTAGTCTTCCGGCACACATAATTCTGATACCGAAAGCTCCCATTCTCATTGCTGATGAAACAGCCTGTTTCATTGCACGACGGAATGAAATTCTTCCTTCGAGCTGCTGGGCTATATTTTCGGATACAAGTAATGCCTCGAGTTCAGGGCGTTTAATTTCACTTATAAGTATCTTTACATCCTTACCGGTAACTTTTTTGAGTTCTTCTTCAAGCTGAGTAATATCCTTACCCGACCTTCCAATGATTACACCTGGTCTGGAAGTATTGATCGTAATCCTTAGTTGCTTTGCTGTACGCTCAACTATGATTCTTGCTACACCGGCTTTTTTCAAACGGCTTTTGATATAACTACGTACCTTGACATCTTCTTCTAACTTCTCGGCTACGTTTCTTTCATCAAACCAGTTTGCATCCCAAGGCCTGATGATGCCAAGTCGAAGCCCTATCGGATTAGTTTTTTGTCCCAATTTATTTCGCTCCTAAATTATAATTTGGATTGGTTGCTACAACAATTGTTAAATGATTCGAGCGCTTTCTAATTCTGTATGCCCTTCCCATTGGTGCGGGACTGATTCTTTTCATTACCAGACCTTGATTAACGTATGCTTCTTTAATGAAAAGGTCTTCAGGTTTTACCTTTTTACCATCTTCATGATTAGAAATATTTGATATTGCTGAACGCAGTACCATTTCGCAATCTTTGGCAGCTAGCTTTGTATTAAATCTCAAAATCGAGAAAGCCTGTGCGGCGTTTTTACCGCGTATCAAGTCCACCACTAACCGCATTTTACGCGGAGATGAACGAATATGTTTTTTTAAGGCTCTTGCTTCCATCTATAGCTCCATTATTCTTATTTCTTAGCCGAGGACTTTTGTTCTTTTCTGTGCCCGGCGTGTCCACGGTATGTTCTGGTCGGTGAAAATTCTCCGAGCTTGTGGCCTACCAGGTTTTCTGTAATATATACCGGAATAAATTTATTCCCGTTATGAACTGCAACTGTATGACCCACAAAATCCGGAGTAATTGTTGATGCTCTTGACCAAGTCTTGAGAACCTGCTTTTTGGCAGCTTCATTGAGTGCATCAATTTTCTTCTGCAATTTTATGTGTATAAAGTAACCTTTTTTTAATGAGCGAGACATAACACCACCATATTATTTTGCTTTTCTACGTCTAATTATATATTTATCGCTTAAATTGCGTTTCTTTCTTGTCTTAAGACCCTTAGCCAGCTGACCCCATGGTGATCTTGGATGCAATCGTCCACCACCTGATTTGGATGTTCCTTCACCACCACCCATTGGATGGTCAATCGGGTTCATAGCCATACCTCTTGTCTGTGGCTTTTTGCCTCTCCAGATCATTCTACCGGCTTTACCCCATAGAATATTCATCCAGTCTGTATTTCCTACGTGTCCAATTGTAGCGTAGCAATTTGATGGTATCAGTCTGATTTCGCCTGATGGTAATTTCACCTGGGCAAATTTATCATCAACTGCAGCGAGCTGTGCCGATGTACCTGCTGATCTTACCAACTGAGCTCCCTTGCCTGGTTTCATTTCAATATTATGAATGAACAAACCTACAGGAATTCTTCTTAATGGAAGAGCATTTCCATCTTTGTATTCTGCATCTGGGCTAGCTATCAGAATATCGCCAACTTTAATTTTATCTGGAGCGAGAATATATCTCATCTCACCGTCATCATATTTAAGAAGAGCAATACGTGCTGTGCGATTTGGATCGTACTCAATTGTTTCAACCCTAGCGGACATACCGATTTTATTCCTCTTGAAGTCAATGACTCTGTATCTTCTCTTATGTCCACCACCACGATGACGTGAAGTAATACGACCTGTATTATTTCTTCCACCTGACTTCTTAAGAGGTCTGACAAGTGGTTTGTAAGGATGATCCGTTGTGATTTCATTAAATGAACTCACCGAGTAAAATCTCGTTCCGGGTGTTATTGGTTTTAACTGTCTAAGTGCCATTGTAATTTCTATCGTTTAATATTCACAAATGTGTTATTATTCTCCGGTTGCACCGGCTACCAATTCTATCGTCTGTCCTTCTTTCAAGGTAATATATGCTTTTTTACGCAATGCGGTCTTGCCACGCATCAAACCTTTACGAGTAAATCTTGATTTGACTTTGGGTTTTACCCTGGTGGTCCGAATGCTGATCACATCGACCTCAAACATAGCTTCAAGAGCTTTTCTTATCTCTATCTTATTTGCATTGGGATTAACCTCAAAGACATATTGTCTAAGATGTCCTAGCTTCATAGCTTTCTCAGTGACTACAGGGCGCTTAATAATATCAATCATTGTCATTCCACCATGGTTTTAATTTTTACAAGTATTCTCTAATGGTTCAATCGCCGACTTGAACACAAGCAGTTTTCTGCAGTTCAGGATATCATAAGTAGATATCTTATCAGCTGGTTGAATTGATACATTCGGGATATTTCTTGTCGATAAATAAAGATTTACATTGTATCCAGGAAGAAGTATGAGCAATTTCTCGCTTTCAAGCTTCAAATTCTTTAATACATGTATCATATTTTTTGTTTTGATATCATCGAATGAGAAATCTTCGATTATCATAAGTCTACTTTCAGCAACACGTAAGGAAAGCGCTGAACGCTTTGCCAAACGGCTCAACTTTTTGGTAATCTTCATATCATAAGTTCTAGGCTTAGGTCCATGAACCGTTCCACCATGTACCCAAAGAGGTGAGCGAGTTGAACCTGCACGTGCAGTTCCGCGACCCTTTTGTCTCCAAGGTTTCTTACCACCACCTGATACTTCGTGTCTTCCCTTTGTTTTTGCAGTTCCCTGTCTCTGATGAGCCAAATAAGCTACCACCGTTAGGTGCATCGCATGTTCATTAGGCTCTACAGCGAATATTTCATCAGACAATTCTAACTGCCCTGTCTGGGTTCCGTCTTTTTCATATAAATCTACAAGCATGATTTACCGCCTTAAAGCTTTACAATTTCTAATACTGAATTAATTGCTCCCGGAACACTTCCCTTGATCAATATCAGGTTCTGCTCTGGAATAACATCAACTATTACTAAATTTCTTATCGATGTTGTTGTTCCACCCATTCTTCCAGCCATTTTCATACCTTTAAAAACTCTTGATGGGTATGATGATGAACCAATGGAACCTGGATGTCTTTGTCTATCTGACTGGCCATGTGTGCCCATTCCAACACCACCGAAATGATGTCTTCTAACAACACCCTGAAACCCACGTCCCTTGCTATTGCCCGATATTTTAACTTTGTCGCCTTTTTGGAACTGATCTACTGTCAGTTCTAATCCGACCTCAACATCTGTATTGAAGTCTCTGAACTCTTTAAGCAAGGTTGTCGGTTTAACTCCGCTTTTTGAAAAATGCCCTAAGAGCGGCTTGTTCACTTTCTTCTGTTCTTTTTTCCCATAGCCAACCTGAACTGCCGAGTATCCGTCCTTTTCGAGTGTTTTGATTTGGACGACAGGGCAAGGTCCGGCTTCGATCACTGTGCATGGCACATGTACGCCTGCTTCAGTGAATAGGCTAGTCATTCCTAGTTTTTTTCCGAGTAATGCCGCGTTCATTATAACTCCTTACACCTTTACTTCCACATCAACTCCAGCTGGTAATTCCAACCGCATAAGAGCGTCAATAGTTTTTTGGGTTGAACTGAATATATCTATTAATCTTTTATGTATTCTCGTTTCGAACTGTTCACGTGATTTTTTATCAACATGTGGAGAACGCAAAACAGTATAAACTGAACGGCTTGTTGGTAATGGGATTGGACCCGATACGACAGCCCCTGTTTGTTTTACAGTTCGGACTATTCTTTCCGATGATTTATCAATTAAGTTATGGTCGTACGACTTTAGCTTAATTCTGATTCTTTGTGTTGCAGGCACGCTCAACTCCGTAAATCAAGAAAAAAATCGAGGCTTACCCCAATTGGGCAGCCTCGTATATATTAATTATTCAATAATCTTTGATACTACGCCGGCTCCTACTGTTCTGCCGCCTTCGCGTATAGCAAATCTTAATCCGACTTCCATAGCGACTGGTGTAATCATCTCTATTTCTAGATTGTCTACGTTGTCACCTGGGAGAATCATTTCCAAACCACTTGGAAGATTAAGAATTCCTGTCACGTCTGTTGTACGGAAATAGAACTGAGGTCTGTATCCGGTGAAGAATGGTGTATGACGACCACCTTCATCTTTTCCAAGAACGTAAACTTGTGCATTAAATTTATGATGTGGTGTGATTGTACCTGGTTTGGCAATAACCATACCGCGTTCAATTTCCTTTTTATCAACACCGCGGAGCAATAGTCCAACGTTATCACCTGCGCGACCTTCGTCGAGCAATTTACGGAACAGTTCAACGCCTGTGCATGTTGTTTTCTTGTGAAGTCCAAAACCAACTAATTCTACTTCTTCGTTGACTTTAACGATTCCTCTTTCGATACGGCCTGTTGCAACTGTACCACGACCTGTGATAGAGAATACATCTTCTACTGGCATAAGGAATGGCTTGTCTACGTCTCTAATTGGTGTTGGGATATATGAATCTACAGCGTCCATTAATTCATAGATACATTGTAGTCTGGGATCGTCTTTTGTGGTGCCGGCTTCAGAACCAGCTTCGAGTGCACGTAATGCAGAGCCTTTTATGATAGGAATTTCATCACCTGGGAATTCATATTTGCTCAACAGTTCGCGAAGTTCCATTTCAATGAGGTCTAATAATTCTGGATCGGCAATATCTACCTTGTTCATAAAAATTACGATTCTTGGTACACCGACTTGACGGGCTAAAAGAATGTGTTCGCGTGTCTGTGGCATAGGACCATCGTCAGCTGCGCATACAACTATTGCTCCATCCATCTGTGCAGCACCTGTGATCATGTTTTTGATATAATCAGCATGTCCTGGACAATCTACGTGTGCATAATGTCTGTTCAAGGTTTCATATTCTACGTGAGCGGTGGCAATTGTAATTCCACGTGCCTTCTCTTCCGGTGCATTATCGATCGAATCAAAGGTTCTTACATCTTTGGATGTTCCAAGCTTTGATAAACCCATTGTGATAGCAGCAGTTAATGTTGTCTTTCCATGATCAACGTGACCTATGGTACCAACGTTGACGTGTGGTTTCGAGCGGTCAAATTTTTCCTTAGCCATTGAAAAGCTCCTTAATAAGTAAAGTGATTATTTGAAAAATTATTCGATTTATTTCTTGTCTATATAATATAAAGTGTATTTTGTCAATATTGCGTTTTTATAACAGCAGGCTCGTATCGTGAAAACGTCATTGTGTAGACTGCTCTACCCTGACTGAGCGACCTGAGTTTGGTTACGTAACCGAACATTTCAGATAAAGGAGCCATCCCCTTGACCGCTTGCATATTTCCACGCTGTTCTATTCCTTCCACTCTACCTTTGCGTGAGTTGAAATCGGCAATAATATCGCCAATATACTCATCCGGAGAAACAACCTCGACCTCGAAAACCGGCTCCAATAGGAGCGGGGACGCTTTTCTTACTGCATCCTTAATTGCGATTGATGCGGCTATCTTGTATCCCATTTCTGTATAAGTGTCTTTTTCGTAACTTCCATCCAATATGTTAACTCTGATATCAATCATTGTGTAACCTGATGGTCCTACTTGAAGAGCTTCCTTGATACCTTGTTCAAGAGCTGGTACAAATTGCCTTGGTATTTTTTCATCGGGAATCTTGTTAATAACTTCAATTCCCTTACCTGGTGCAGGTTCAATTTCGAGTACTACATGACCGAATTGACTTTTGCCACCTGCTTGCCTATCGAATCTGCCTTCCTGTTTAATTGTTTCCGATACTGTTTCGCGATAAGCAACTTGTTGCTTTCCTACTTTAGCCGGAAGGTTAAACTCTCTTTTCAGTCTGTCCACGATTATTTCCAGGTGAAGCTCACCGACTCCGCTGATAACAATTTGACCGCTCTCATCATCGACCCTAAACTTGAATGTAGGATCTTCCTCGGCTATTTTTCCGAGATCTTCGAGTAGCTTGTCTCTATCTGCCAATGTTCTGGCTTCAAGACCCTGATTGATTACCGGTTCTGCAAATTGAATTTTCTCAAATAGCACCGGATGCTTTTCGTCGCACAATGTATCTCCTGTGCGCGTAATTCTTAAATCAGGTATCGAGACAATGTCTCCTGCAAATGCTTCCTGTATTTCTTCGCGGCGGCTGGCGTACATTTTCATAATCTTATGAATTTTTTCGCGTTTGCCGACTGACAGATTCATTATCGCCTGACCAACTTTCAATGAACCGGAGTAAATCCTTACGAATGTTAATTTCTTAAGGAAAGGATCGCTGAGTACTTTAAATGCCAAACCCGAGAATGGATTTGTATCGTTTGCACTCACCGGTATCACTTTTTCATGATCTTCCGGATCAAAGCCGTGGTAATCTACTTCTAGTGGCGAAGGTAAATAATCTATTACCGCATCCAACAAAGGCTGAACTCCAATATCGTTTTTCGATGAACCGACAAAAACTGGGATGAATTTTGACGAAAGTACGCCTAACCTGATTCCGGCTTTGATATCTTCTGAACTTAAATCTCCAGCTTCGAAATATTTAGCCATCAATTCATCATTCATTTCAGCTGCTGCTTCAACCAACTTGAATCTATACTCTTCTGATATTTTAACATATTCATCGGGTATATCTTCAGTGATTATATCAATTCCGTGTGTGTCAGGGTCGAAGTAAAGTGCCTTCATACTGATCAGATCTATAATTCCGTTGAATGTATCCTCTACACCCATTGGAAGCTCTAAAACAATCGGATTGGCATTCAATTTTTTCTTAATTGATTCAACAGCCTTGTAGAAATCTGCACCCAATCTATCCATCTTATTGATAAATGCGATTCGGGGCACACTGTACATATCTGCCTGATGCCATACGGTTTCCGATTGTGGCTCGACACCACCGACAGCGCAAAAAACTGCTATCGCTCCATCGAGCACTCTGAGTGATCTTTGTACTTCAGCCGTGAAATCAACATGACCTGGTGTATCGATAATATTTATCTGATAACCTTTCCAAATGCATGTGGTTGCGGCAGAAGTGATCGTTATCCCTCGTTCCTTTTCCTGATCCATGTAATCCATGAATGCAGTGCCATCATCGACTTCGCCGATTTTGTGGAGGAAACCTGTGTAAAATAAAAACCTCTCTGTTGTTGTAGTTTTGCCAGCATCGATATGCGCCATAATGCCGATGTTTCTCATCTTCGATATAGCGATCGTTCTAGGCATCCAACAACGAGCAAATAAATTGACAAAGAACAATAAAATTTATTACCATTTGAAATGAGCGAAAGCTTTGTTAGCGTCGGCCATTCTATGTATATCTTCACGTTTTTTAACTGACGAACCTTCACCGTTAGCGGCGGCAAGCAATTCAGCGGCTAATTTTCCAGCCATTGATTTATCGCGACGGTTTGTCGAGTATGTTTTGATCCATCTGAGTGCAAGAGCAATTCTTCTTGATTCGCGGACTTCAACCGGTACCTGATATGTAGCTCCACCTACTCTGCGTGAGCGGACTTCAATAACAGGAGCGACATTTGATAAAGCTTTCTTAAATAGCTCAAGAGGATCTTGCTTGCTTCTTTCAGCAATTAAGTCAAAAGCATCGTAAACTATTTTGCGAGCAGTATTTTTTTTGCCCTGAATCATAATACTGTTTACCAACTGAGAAACAACTACATCGTTGAATTTCGGATCTGGTAACATTCTTCTTTTTTCGGCTCTCTTCTTTCTCATGGATCTATCTTATTTTATTTATTTCTAAATTTATATAAAGTAAAACTTTTTCTTTATTTTTTCTTTGCTACTGGTGCGCCTGGCTTTGGTCTCTTTGATCCGTACTTGGAACGTCCCTGCTTGCGACCTTCGACACCCTGAGTATCTGCTGTTCCGCGAACAACGTGATAACGCACACCTGGAAGATCCTTCACTTTACCGCCACGAATGTAGACGATTGAATGCTCTTGTAAGTTATGACCTTCTCCGGGTATGTATGAAGTAACTTCTGCTCCGTTAGATAAACGAACACGAGCTACCTTACGAAGAGCCGAATTAGGTTTCTTGGGTGTTGTTGTATAAACACGAGTACATACTCCACGTCTTTGTGGACAAGAATTTAACGCCGGGGATTTACTCTTGCATATTATCCGTTTTCTCGGCTTCCTGATTAACTGGCTTATTGTCGGCACTCGATTACCTCAAAAAATTACGTTTTGTATAAATATATTACTTTAGAGCCTGCAAAAATAAAGAAAGTTTTAAACATTCACAAATATTTTTTTAAAAAATCTTTATTTATTTTATTTTTTACTCAATCTTTTTTTTCAGCTTGACCCTTATAATGTTATAACTTATTGACTATTCTCATTAATCATTTTTTTTTTTGATTTTATATATTTTATTCTATAATATCATATATCTCAATTATTTTAACTTACACTTAAAATTTACAGTACAGATCACAATCTCTGTTTGATATTTTCCTTATAGTAGCAACTATCCTTATTCATGTCCAATTATTACTCTCCTATTATCCTACATAATTATTAAATTGGCAATAGATTAATTAAAATTCCGTTTATAAAATTTCTATATGACAGAAATAGGATAATTTTTGTAGTATATCAAATTCATTAATTAGGTAATTTATGACCAAAATAGATACAGAGTCAAAAAAGACTCCTAAGTCAGCTCAAGCTTTTGAGGCTGCCAAAGGGAAGATTGTTAAAATGATATATCAGGACAAAGAGGTTGAAGTTGAGCTTTACAGTAAATTGGACGTAAGCGGATTCGACCCCAAGACTATTATTAATTGGTATGAAATTAATCATCTCGGGCGTAAGCTCGACGAGAAAGCCGCTCTTTATCTAAAAATGGCAAAAGGATGGTCTTACCATGCTTCATTCGCTGGTCATGATGGTATTCAACTTGCTTTAGGCTTGATTTTCCGTCAGAATCATGATTTCATGTTCCCGTATTATAGAGATATGCTAACCACCATGGCTGGAGGCATTACTCCAGAAGAGATAATTCTCAACGGATTGAGTAAAGAAACTGACGTTGCAGGCGGTGGCCGCCACATGAGCAATCACTTCGCAAAACCTTCAATCAGGATACAAAACGTTTCATCGAACACAGGCAATCATTCTCTACATGCAGCAGGAGTTGCCAGAGCCATTACTAAATTTAAAACAGATGAAATTGCTTACTATTCCAGCGGTGAGTCAGCATGCAGCGAAGGTTACTTCTTTGAAGCCATAAACATTTCCGATCTCGAGAAACTACCTGTTATTTTTGTTATTCAGAATAATCGTTATGGCATTTCGGTCCCGCTAAAAGATGCAACTAATAATCAAATAGTGTCAGATAACTACTCTGGCTTCAAGAATTTAAAAATTATTAATTGCGACGGACGCGATCCATTCGATTCCTGGCGAGCATTAGAAGCCGCCAGAGACCATGCTCAGTCTGGCTCAGGTCCGGCTATGATTCATGCCGACTGCGATAGAATCCGTTCTCATTCCAACTCTGATCGTCACGAGATCTACCGCTCGCTTGAAGAAATTGAAGAGGTCAAAAGACGCGACCCGCTTATGCAGTTCAGATATATGCTTATAAGTAGAAACATAATCTCTTTAGAAGAAATTGAAACTATCGAACGAAAGAATATCGAAAAGATGTTCAAAGCTGCCGATGCCGCTGAATCTGCTCCTGCAGCCAATGGCAAAAGCTGGCCTCAGTTTATTGTTCCCGAACCAATGTATAAGGCAGAGGACAATACTGAATATGACTACGATAAATCTTCTCACGTTGTAACATATCGCGAAGCTATCAACGACTGTCTGATTCAAGAATTCCGACGGAATCCCAAGACTTATCTTTGGGGTCAGGACATCGGGAAAGGCGGCGTTTTCAATGTAGTCAAAGGTATGCCCGAAGAATTCGGCAAAGAGAGAGTATTCAATGCTCCAATTGCTGAGGACTGTATCGTCGGAACTGCAAACGGCTTCTCCAGATATGGCAAAGATATTAGAGTTGTAGTCGAAGGTGCCGAATTCGCTGATTATTTTTGGCCCGCAATGGAACAATTACTCGAATGTTCTCATGATTATTGGCGTACGAAAGGACAGTTTTCTCCAAACATCGTGATTCGCCTCGCCAGCGGTGGCTACATCCAGGGTGGCATCTACCATTCACAGAACCTTGAAGGCACATTCACAACTATTCCCGGCTTGAGAATCGTAAACCCCGCCTATGCCGATGATGCAATAGGCTTGCTACGCAATGCGATCCGTTCCGAAGGAGTGACTCTCTTTCTCGAACAAAAATTTCTCTATAATTATAAACTTGCATCAACAGCCAAACCACCTGATGACTTCATCATTCCGTTCGGGAAGGCAAAGATTAGACGCAAAGGATCCGACATAACTGTTGTTACCTACGGCACGGCAGTTCATCTCACGATGATAGCTGCAGAAGAACTGGCTAAAGATGATATCAGCGTTGAAGTAGTTGATCTGCGCTCTCTGGCTCCATGGGACAAAGAAACAACATTCGAATCAGTCCGCAAAACCGGCAGAGCAGTCGTCTTCCACGAAGACAAAACAATCGGAGGATTTGGCGGAGAAATTGCTTCCGAGATTTCAACAAATATGTTTCGCTATCTCGATGCTCCAGTCACAAGATTAGGCGCAAAGAACGTTGCTGTTGGCTTCGCTAAGGACTATGAAACAGAAATACTACCAAATTCAAAAGACATAAAAAATGCTATTATTGAAACACTTAAGTATTGAACCACAATTCTAAGTGGCATTCCAGAACCTTTAGCTTTATGAAAAGTCAGTTCTGGATTTCATTCTGAATGAAACTAAGAATTCGGTGTGTACTTAAAGCTTAATAAATTTACTGACTCTATCCCCAATTCGTACGAAATACATCCCGGGAGCCAAGGCGGAGACATCTATTCTCTGTCCCACGCTGGCGGGGGTGTCTGCGAAGCAGACGGGGGTGGACACATTCTGCCCAAACAAATCATATATTTTTATATCCACACCCCCTGACCCCTTCTCAAGAGGGGGATGATAGATTTCAATGAAATCGGAGGCGGGATTGGGGGAAATGCTGAATAAATTATTGCTGATCTTTAACTCATCTTCGATACTGTTTGGAAAATTTGATCGCCATATCATAATTGTTCCATCACCACCTGCACTAGCAAATTTAGTACCGTCAGGACTAAAAGTTATGGAATTAACATAATCATAATGTCCGAAATATTCATCTACCAGTGCACCTGAAGCTGCATGCCATACTTGAATTCTCTGTCCATCACCAAAATAACCACCATATCTTCCACCGCAAGCAAGAACTTTCCCGTTAGGCGTGAAAGCTAAACAATAAATACTTAAATTTCCGCTTGCTGTTTTCTCAAGAGAATCATTTTCTACTTTATAGAATGAAATGTCCCAGTAATGAGATACTGCCAGCACACTAAGATCGGGATTAAATATTGCTGGATTTGACCGTTCTATTTCATGAATTGATTTTAATGTCCCTGAATTGATATTAAATAAATATACATGATAATTGGAAAAACATTTAAGGATTGTATCACCTTTTGCAAATGAAATTGAATACAAAGGGGTTTCAGTTTTTAATGAATAACTTTTTAACTCTGTCCCTAATACCACATCCCATATTTTTAATATACTGTCAAGACTGCTTGAAGCAAGTATAGTACCTTCAGAATTGAAAGCCAAAGTTAAAATTTTCCCGGAATTAGTGATATACTTTTTAACCAATAGTCGGGTAGTAATATCATGAAGAAAAATTGTATCCTTGATGGCAAACGCAATTTGATTTCCATTTGGATTCAATGCAAATTCATTATAAAAGGTACCATTTGAAAATTCATTAATAAGTTCGCCGGTTTCAGTATTCCATATATCTATAAAACGATATTGGTTTGTACATGCTAACCTTTTACCATCATTTGAAAACGTAAGAGAATTAAACCCTTCAGTATGCCCAACAAAGGTTTTAGTAACTATTCCAATCTCAATATCAAACATTTTGATGGAGTTATCATAATATCTGCATAAAATCATTTTGCTCGAATTATTCAGTTGCATTGACATGACAGGTTGAGCAATAAAATTCTTAAGAACCGCTCCTGTTTGAACATTAAAAATTCTAATCGAACTATCCTGCCAACAACTGATTATTCTCTTACCATCCTTGCTAAATAATGCTTTATGGCAAAAATTATCCTCTATTTCAATTGAATCGAGAATAAGACCTGTTGAAGCATCCCATAATTTGATTTTACCATCACACCCCATAAGCTTTGTTCCATCAGGACTGAAATCAACTGATCTAAATGAAGTACTTTTTAGAGAAAAATCTAGTATAAGACTTTCTGAATCGATATCCCAAAGTTTTATCGAATTTGTATATTCATTTACTATGCTTGCTAATTTTTTTCCATCTGAACTTACTGCAAACGTACGAGCATTATAAGAGTATCCTTCGAATGTTTTAAGTAGTTGTTCGGACTTAATATCCCATAATTTAATTGCTCCATCGTCGCAACCACTAAACAGAATATAACCATCAGGACTAAATTTTAATGTAGATACATAGCTCCAGTGATCCGTATCAAAAAGAACAGAATTTGTTTTCCCACTCTTGAAGTCGACAATATAAATTTCTCCTTGGGCATTCCCTGCAGCAATTAACGATCCATCAGGACTAATAGCCAAAGATAAAATTTTACCATAAATTTTAACTGTATCAACAACCTTTGATATCTGTACATCCCATACATAAATTAAGCCAAGACCGCCAGCACTTACTATTTTGCTGTCATCCGGACTTATTGCTATGCAATTAACATTCCCCATACCAAGGATCTGTAATGGGTTATTATCTGAAACAGCGTTTGAAAATCCAAGAATAAAAATAGCAAACGATAACCAAATCAAATTTTTAATAAATTTCTTCATTTTATTACCCGTTAATATTGTTAAATGTTTTATTCCATTTTAGTAAAATTACAATACTTTAATCCAAATGCACTAATGAAAAATCTATAAACCTTTTCCAAATTAGTCACAACTCTATTATATAATAACACATCAAATCGCAAAACGTCTCACAAATTTTGAAAATAGACTGTAGCTCTGTATTGGTAGCTACGTAGCGGGTTTCATAAAAAAGCTGGGAAATAGCCAAAAATCGAGCAAAATATGTCATTCTCAATTCTCAATTATTAATTTTCAATTAAATTGCCCTTTTTTCCATAATTTAGTTTTTTACAATTGTTCAATTCGAGAGGAAACGATGAGAGAAACAATTCGCTCTAATTATCATCAACTTTTTGGCATCTTTATAATTATTATTTTACTAATCTCATTAATTAATATGAACTTAAGTGCACAAAACAAATTAATGACCCGTGACGAGGTCGCCAATAAGTACAAATGGAATCTAGCTGATGTCTTTACATCAGTCGATGCTTGGCAGAAGGAATTCGATGCCATTTCAAAAGAAATAACTAAAATCCCTGTTTTTAAAGGCAAGATTTCCAAATCAGCTAAATCTCTCTACGATTGTGTCAACTACATGAAAGATCTCGACCAGAGATTCACCAAACTATATATCTATGCTTCTCTCGGCAAGGATATTGACCTTACGGATCCTGTCTTCAAAACTATGTACGACAAGATGCAGAGTCTCGAAAGCGATTATTCAGCGGCAGGATCGTATTTCAATCCCGAGCTGATGAAGGTTACCGATATGCAGATGACAGATTTCTACAAATCTGAGCCTAAGCTTAATGAATTCAGACAGAAATTCGATATACTCTTCAGGGTAAGAAATCACACTCTCGCCGAAGCACAGGAGAAACTTTTAGCTCAGCTATCGCCTGTGTTCGCGATTCCAGTCAATACATACAATACTTTGAATGATGCCGAACTTCCCTTCCCGACAATTAAGGATTCCGAAGGTAAGGAGATTCAGGTGTCACACGGCAGATACAGAGCCGGACTTTATTCGCAAGACCGAAATTACCGCAGAGATATTTACAAAGGCACTTACCAGCCTTATACTCAGCTTAAGGGCACTCTGGCAGAGCTTTACAACGGACGTATCAACACAAGAATAGTTAATGCCAAGATCAGGAACTACAATTCAGCCGTCGAAGCATCGCTTTATCCCAATAACATACCGATGTCAGTTTACGAAACTCTTATCAAAGTTGTCAACCAGAATGTAAACGTTCAGCATCGCTGGGCTTCTATCAAGAAGAAAGTATTGAAAATTGACGAGATTCATCCTTATGACACCTATGTATCGCTGTTTCCGGCAATAAGCAAGCAATACACTTACGATGAAGCAGTCGAAATCTGCAAGAAAGCTTTGGAGCCACTCGGCAAAGAGTATATGGAGGCTATGAATATCGGATTCGATAATAGATGGATTGATGTATATGAAACTAAAGCTAAACGCTCTGGTGCTTATTCGAACAGCTCTGGATCAGGACCTCACCCATTCATCCTGCTTAATTGGAACAACACTCTCGATGATGTTTTTACACTAATCCATGAGCTTGGACACAACATGCACTCATTCTTTACCGAAAAGACTCAGCCGTTCCAGTACCGCGACTATTCTACATTCGTTGCTGAAGTTGCTTCCACAGCCAATGAAGCACTCCTTTTCGAGTATCTTCTAAAGAATGCTCAGACAAAGGAAGAAAAGCTGGCTTTGTACGAAAAGTTCCTTACTAACATTCAGACTACTTTCTTCCGTCAGACTGAGTTCGCAGAATTTGAGAAAATGACACACGATCGTGCTGAAAAGGGAGAGTTTCTCACTGCAGATCAGCTGACAGATGAATTCATCAAATCATACCAGAATTACTGGGGTCCTGAGATGGTTGTCGACAAAGAAGAAGGCTTAACCTGGGCAAGAGTACCTCATCTGATGAAATACAACTTCTATGTATATCAGTATGCAACATCGTTTGCTGCATCTTTCGCGCTAATTAACAATGTTAAGAAAGAAGGCAAAACGGCAATCGATAAATATTTGCTGTTCCTCTCGTCAGGATCATCAGAATATCCAATTGATATTCTCAGGAAAGCAGGAGTGGACATGAATAGGGAGGAAACTCTTCAGGCAGTGATCCGTACTGCAAATCAATACCTTGATGAACTTGAAAAGATGATAAAATAATCTCTTCCTTGTCATTGCTGCGCATGTAGGAATCTTGCAATGAACCCCAAAAGTTAGACAACAAACTTTTGGGGTTCATTGCATTAAGCTCATCCCTTTTTTTAGTATTCAAAGATAATTTATCTGTTACCCCAAATATATTTTAGCATTTTCACAATCAGGGGAATCATCGAGGTAGATGTCGAAGCATTTGCAAAACTCAAAGGGGTAGAGATATTTTTGTTGTCAACGTAATAGTTGAAGAATATTTAAACAAAAAATACTATTCATTATTAAATTATATTTTATTTGAAGATGACTCTTATAAAATTCCTTCAAGATACAAACTGTTTAAATCGCCAGATGCTTCTCAAAAGTTCAATCCTGAATCGAAATTGAGACACCGAATCTACCAGCCAATCAGTTTTTTCAGCTTCTAATTATATAATTGTATTCCTACGCTTCTGTAGCCAGTTTTGTTGCGTGCTCATCTATTTCTATTGGATAGTTGCCATCGAAGCATGCAGTGCAATAACCAATTCCTGGTTCATGCGGTACAGACTCCAGCAACTTTTTCATTGAGAGATAATGCAATGAATCTACTCCGATTGCTTTTCCAATTTCCTCTTCGTTGTCAAAGTCATTTGCAATTAGCTCTTCTCTGCTTGGAAAGTCCATTCCATAATAACATGGGTACTTAATAGGTGGTGATGTGATGCGCATGTGCAGTGTTTTAGGTCCTGCCTCGCGAATCAGTTTCATTAGAGACTTCGATGTTGTTCCGCGAACGATTGAATCGTCAATTACTACAATTGGGCGGTGCTCAATTACACCTTTAACAGGATTGAATTTTACCTTCACCTTAAATTCACGGTTGTCTTGACCTGGTGCGATGAATGTCCTGCCTACATAGTGGCTTCTGATCAAGCCTATTTCGAAAGCCGTCGAATAGTAGTCTCTACCGTTGACTCTGGCGAAACCAAGTGCTGCAGTGTTACCACTGTCGGGAACACCGAATGCGATTACTTTCTGTCCATCGGGATCCATAACGGGGCTTTCGACAGCAAGATTCTTGCCGAGTTTACGGCGAACCTTGTCCACATTGTGGTCGAATATCTTGCTGTCAGGTCTTGAAAAATATATATATTCAAATATACAATGCCTGGCTTCTGGCTTCTGATCCAATATCTTGTAGCTTTCCATGATTCCGGTCTCGACTGTCTTCCTGTCTATAACCACTACCTCATTATGCTCAATTGTTCGGATGTACTCTGCACCAAGAATGTCGAACGCACATGTTTCGGATGCAACTATGTATGAGTCCCCTTGTTCAGTCTTGATTTTTCCAATACTTAAGGGACGAAATCCATGGGGATCGCGTGCCGCAATCAGACAGTCCTCTGTCATAAGTACCAGTGAATAAGCACCGCGCACTGTTCTTAGTGCTTCAAGAACCTGTTCCTTGGCTCCCTTTTTCTTACTGCGGGCAATCAGATGCAGAAAAGTCTCTGTGTCGGATGTAGTCTGGAAAATTGCACCTTCTGCCTCGAGCTCCTTGCGCAATGTCATTGTGTTTGTCAGATTGCCGTTGTGAGCCAGAGAGAGAATACCTCCATGATAAGTGATAGTAAACGGCTGAATATTGGCGCGTTTGGATGATCCCGTCGTAGAGTATCGGTTGTGAGCAATAGCCATGTCTCCCTTCAAAACATCTGTCAGGATTTTGGGATCGGAGAATACATCCAGTACGAGTCCTTCGCCCTTGGTATAGGCAAAACGCTTTTTCTTTCTTTCTTCATCGTAGTAAAATGTGGTGATTCCGGCGGCTTCCTGGCCTCTGTGCTGCAGCGAGTGGAGAGCATAATACGCCATGATGGAAGCATGAGGATGATTGAAAACACCTACAACTCCGCAATTACTCTTAGGTTTATCGATTTCGCGGTCTATTTTCTGGTCTATTTGGGACATATTTATTTTTCCGGTATGAAAAAATCACAAAATATCAAAATTCGCTGAGAATTTATCAACATTTAGAAAATGCATTGACGAATTTACAGCTAAAAGTGTTTAGAAAGGTGAAATATGAGATTTGAGATGTGGGGGGATAACATAAAAACCAGGGCTGCATTTTGTGCAGCCCTGGTCCTCTGAATATTTCTTCTATCTGAATTACATGGTTCTTTTTGCTGAGAAAGATCCGTTTGTAACCTGAACTGATTCCAATGTTGAAGGATTGAGGGATGTACCCGAGAATGTACCTTTAACTTCACCACCGACAGAACCGTAGCCGGTAACAACGATTGTACCGCTAGTAAGAACCAGTGGCATTTTACCGCTCATATTGATCGATACTTCATAATCGCTCTCATCGATTGCGAATGTACCTGTTGATTTGCCTTTAATAACCAAACCGCCAACGTCATTAGCCGGACTGCTGAAAACAAGATCTGTTACGTTTTCATCAGCATTGTAAATAGCGCCGCCTGTACTTGTGAATGAAATAGTTTGGTTGCTGTATCCACCGCCATTGAGAGTGCAGGTAAATTTAGAGCTGATCACCGATGTCAAAGGATTTGATGAATCCTTTGTACATGATGTCAGAACAAATCCTACCATTATCAGTGCTATTAGCATTAGTCTTTTTGTAGCTTTCATAGTCGAACTCCTTAAACTATTGGTAAAATATATGGAATAATTAATCAATTTTAATTTACGAATAAAATTTTTAAAAAGAAAGCAATAATGATAAATGGGTTGCTTTTTGAGCAACCCATTTCTTAAATTATCATCTCAAATCTGAGCCTATTTAATTACTATCAGTCTATAGGTTTGGTTGTTATTGATCGTAAAAGTACGAAGATTGTACACTCCATTTGGAAGGTTTCTAATATCTACCTTAGTCGATGGCTCTGTTGTAGTCAGAACAATATTGCCCATGGCATCGAATATCTGAAGTGATGTAAATTGAATATTGTCCAGATATATGTAATCAGATGCAGGATTTGGATATATTCTGCTGATATCACTATTTTCGATAACTCCGGCAATCTTACCTGTTACAAAGCTTCTGATTTCTGACCAGTCACCTGTGTTATTGTTATTTATAGGCTTGATACGCCAGTAATATGTGGTAAGTTGATCTAATTTTTTAGGAGTATAGTATAGCTCTGTTAAATTATCTTCAGCTTCTGTTATATTATTGAAATCATAATCTGTGGCTATATCCAGGATATAGAACATTCCGCCATCAACTGCTTCCCATCGCAATGTGTCATTGATCTTAATGTTTGTCTGTTTGTTCAATGGAGCTACAAGTTTTGATGACGCAAGTAATGTTGTAAAGCTCCAATCATAGGACCATTCACTACAGTTTGCGTTTTTGCATGATCGAACATGCCAGTAATATTTATGATTATTTTCGAGGTTGTCTACAGTAGTCTTAGTTGAAGTAATAACAGTTTCTGTTTGTAACTTGTCGGTGAATAGATTATCAGAAGACACTTCGATATTGTAAGTCAAAGCATTTGGTGCTTGTTCCCATGAGAGATCGGCATTAGCGGATATCTTATAACTGTTATCAGATGGTGAAGACAAATCTGGCCATGTGACGGCATTCTGATCACCGGTAGTGAATTTTCTAACTGCAGACAATCCCCCTTCAATGGATTGCTTGAATGATTTGACACGCCAAAAATACTGAGTATTGTACTTAAGATCTTTGCTTGTATATAAAGTTCCGGCAAGCTTAGTTGAGACATGTATGATTTTGAATAGGCTATCCTCCGAGATGTCGAATTGATATTCTGTTGCGCCTGGGACTGATCCCCATGAGTAAACTACTTTTGTTGCAATGTTTCCGGCATTATCCTTTGGTAGAATAAGAGCAGGAGCCGGCAAATAAGTAAAGAAATATGACGATGGTGACCAAGCACTCTTTGTCTCATCATTAAGTGCTTTAACACGCCAGAAATATCCCGTCATACATATTAAATCTTTATAATCTTTTTTATTTGTACTAATGCCTGAGTCGTTAATGATAATATTTTGATAAGCACTATCTGTAGCAATCTGTAAACTGTATATTGTAGCTCCAATCACCTTTTTCCATTGAAGGGAGCCGGACGTAGGAACTCCTGTAGCTTTGTCGATTGGCAAGCTTAATACTGGCACAGCCATTGCAGTTTGGAATTGCCAGATGGACGACCAAGCACCAAAAACACTGCGGTTTGACGCGCAAATTCTCCAATAATAATTTGTATAATTTTGAAGATCCTTGTAATCATAACTTAAATTACCTGTTGATTGAATATCAACAATTGGTAAACTGAATGCTGAGTTATCCGCAATTTGTAATCTGTAATTTGTTGCTCCAGCAACACTTGCCCAGTTGAGTTTATCAGATGTTAGTATCTCTTTGCTTAAATTTTTAGGCGTTGAAAGATTCGGTTTATCGACAATAGTCTGGAACATATAAACAGATGACCATGAACCTGAACCGAAGGATGTCCGCGTTCTTACCCGCCAGTAATAATTCGTGAAATAGCGTAAATTGTATAGATTAAGTTGATTCCCGTCAACAAAAGAAGTATCAAGAATGGGTGAGTCAAAGTTTATCGATAGTGCCACCTGAATGTCAAATCTTTCATCGGGAGTAGTTCTAAACCATTTTATCCGCGGGGTTATCGGTTCGCCAAAAGCATTATCAACCGGTAGCTCCAATTGTGGAGTAAAATATTCCTTGTATCCAACCATAAACTCTCCGAATCCATTGATGCTTGCCTCGAGCAGTTTTGTAGTTGAATTGTAAGTAGTGGTTAAAGAAGAGAATGCACCTGTGTTCTCAGTTGATCGCCTATAGATCTGTAACCATTCAGGGTGTATAATTTCTCCGAGAACATCAGTTGAAATTGAAATTTTCCCATTAACATTTGAAATACCACGTTGATTTATCACCCATCTGAATGGGAGAGTAATAAATGGAGTATCAGCTGCAAATGTCCTGTTATAAGGCATATAAGCATGTTTTTCTACTGAAACTTGAGCACTGCCGGTCAATGATTGTATATTAAGTGTTAAACCTGTTTTATACTTTGAATCATTAAAATCGTATTGGCTTGCACTGCTGACGGTTCGCGAAACAGCATCCATCTTAAATATTGACCTATAAACTCTATATGACTTTGGGTTTGGAGTAATAGGAACCATCTCGAAAACTTTTGTTCCGCCTGAAGTCACTTCAGTTGCACTGAAATGAGAATCGCCACCCCAACCGATAAGCGTATTACCGTTTGGGAGACGCTGAACACTACCCATAGCCTCAACAAATATATCTGGAGATTTTCTGTATTCCCACACCTTGGAAGCAGTCTTATTTGCTATATTTAGATCATACTCAACAGCTCTTGAATATTCAGTTGGTTTAAAATTACCGTTATCGAAAAGTAGCAAATGTCCGTTAGGCAAGACATGAGCATTATGTGGATGGGAGAAACCTGTAAAATTCTGATGACTATCATTAGTAAAGGTAAATTGATTGTTCCTGCATTTTGTCCCGCCCAAACGCCAGATAATAGCTCCTGAGTGACGGTCTATTTTAGTAACTTCGTCCAAATGTCTAGCTGAAATTATCAAATTTCCATCGGAGTCTTCACTGAATGCATTTATATGAAAAGGGTCTAGATTTGGTTGAGTTAGATCGATATCTTCTGTTGCGTCGGTAATACTATAATGCTCACTAGCTATCCACGTGAAAACAACAGTTCCGTTGGGAGTAATTTCCTGGATTACATGATCAGTAACATTAGCATTAACTGCACCATGCTCGACTTTAATACTCATGTCTACTATAAGGCTTTTCAAACCAAGTAATAAATAATTCCCGTTGGAGAGTAACATAAAATCATGATAATCATTGACATAAGGTGAGGTTACTGTGAAGCTATCAATAATATTAAAATTCTCATCCATTAACAACCATTTGTCTGAACCTAGAAACTGAGCAGTTATACGACCGTTGGAAAGTACCTGGGTATGAAATACATCTCCGAGTCTGTCCAAAAAAGTCTTAGTATAAGGATTATTGCCTGAATTATCCTGAACGTTAACCGTAGGAGTAAGATCAATCTCCGAGTGATCTACGATTATATAGCCCGGAGCAGGATTATCAAGATAAGTGACGTTATAAGCATTATCAGCAAAAGTTAAAGTACTACTGAGTATCAGCACCACTAGGAGAACATATAGGCTAAATCTTTGTTTCATAATATCACTTATATAGTATATTTTCTTGACTTTGTTATTGACAGTATCAATAATAACCTTTTTATTATTTACACTCTGTCATAATACAATAACCCTTTAATCTTCATTTTGTTACATCAATTTTTGTGGTTTTTCGAACTATTTTCTTGTAGTGCTTATTACTACAATATAATAACGCAACGATAATCCCTTTTAATGATAGCGACAGACTTATTTTAGCATGAAAAAGATTTCAATACCTTAAAACAAATACTTTAGATCTATTCCTGCCTGATAGTAAGTTATTCTCCAATGAGCATTCTCCCTC
Source organism: uncultured Ignavibacteria bacterium (assembly GCA_903862655.1). Taxonomy (GTDB): domain Bacteria; phylum Bacteroidota; class Ignavibacteria; order Kapaibacteriales; family UBA2268; genus CAIOZA01. The sequence continues at coordinate 8,025 of CAIOZA010000006.1, read as the reverse complement.
AGTTTGCAAGCTGCTGGTACACAAGCCATATTAACCCCATTAACAACATCACTTAAAGGAAAATCCATTGTAACGAAAGGTGATAGCCTCATTCCCCAGAAATCAAAATCGTATGTTAATCCTGCTTTGATGGCATATCTGAAATCGTTTTTAAAGGGAATTTCACCTTCCTTCATGTAAATCGTTCGTTTGTCGTCTGAATATCTATAACCCTTGCTTTCATAGCCGGGTGAAACTTTAAACTGAGTATATTCTGGTGCTATCATCCGAAAAAGTTCAGAATAGGAACTTTGAACTAAGTAACTAATAGAAAATCCGGCAAATACTCCAAGTTCTAAATAAGGAATTTTAATTTTGGGGAGAATATCTATACTAAATAGAGTATAATTCCCTTGCCAATCCCAACGTGTTTCAGAAAAAGTGGTATTCCCATAATCATCTACAAATGATGGGTATTTATCACCTTGTCCTAAATAATCGTAGGAAAATCTATTGTAATATAGTTTCGATATTATTGAGCTTCCTAAACCCAAACCTAATGGATATTCCAAGACAATACCCGTAAAGAATCCTCCCTCTTTGAAATTATTCAATAGAGCACAGCTTTCACAATTGTAAACATATTGAACATCATTGACAGCATTCAGATACCCTCCAGTCAGACCAAAGCCTATCCTTCCGGGTTCGCTGTATGAAGATTGAAAAGCAATAAAAAAAAGAAGTAGAGCCAGTAACTGTAGTTTGAAGAGCTTTTTCATGATTTCTTATAAATTATATTATTATTAAAGTATATTTCAGGGAAATAATTACACAGAGAACCACGGAGAATTAGATACATATTTTTAATTTATTATCACTTTATTTACAAAATAACAATTTTGAATCTATATCCAGAGAGAGCCAAAGAGAAATACATGAAACAATTGGAAATTTGTTTTTTTGTTTCTCTCTGTGGTTCTCTTGTATTACTCTGTGAACCTCTGTGTAATAGTAATTATTTATCGAGAAAATCAGTTACACAGAGAACCACAGAGAAATACATAAAGACAATAGAAAATTTGGTTTTTGTTTTCTCTGTGGTTCTCTTTTATTGCTCTGTGCACCTCTGTGTAATGTCGAATTCTTCCTAAAACACAGAAATTTAGAGCTTGTATCTTCTTAATCCTTGTACCAAAATCAGCACATTAAAATTGATTAATAAACCTATTGGTTTGTTTGCAAATCTCATGTATGTTAAAATTTGAGCTTCATGAACAGGATTAAAACTTTCTACTGATTATAATTCAATTATCACAGAATTTTCAACAAGTAAATCAATCCTATAACCACAATCCAATTTAATATCTTTATATACAACCGGTACTGGTTTTTGTCGGTCAAAATTCAATCCGGCAGCCATTAGCTCATAAGCCAGACATTCTTCATAAGCTGATTCAAGTAAGCCAGGACCTAAATTTTTGTGTACTTCAATCGCACAACCAATGATTCGTTCTGTTATATGATTAAAGTTCATATTAATTTTTTAAATTTATTATTTCTAAAATAATGTGCTTAAAACAAATACTTCAGATCTATTCCAAATTGATAGTATGTTATTTTCCAATACTGATTCATCCTATAAACCATTGCTTCAAGAGAACAGGTGCTATTTGAACCATTAACAACTTCGGATAGAGGATAATCCATCGAAATAAATGGGGATATGGTCATTTCCATGAATTGGAAATCATAATTTAGACCGGCTTTTATAGTATAACGAAAATCATTTTTATAAGGGAGTGAACCTTCTTTAGTATATAATGTCATATTGCTGTCAGCATATCGGTAACCTTTTTTTAAGTAAACATCTGACGTCCACATTTTAGTTAAGTCCGGCGAATCAAAGTGAATAAATTCGGTGTATGAGCTATTAAGCAGATAGCTGATTGAGACCCCTGCAAAAACCCCCAAATTAATAATCGGGATTTTGATCTTTGGCATAATGTCCAAGCTAATCAAACCGTAGGTGAGATCCCAATTGTAATTTGTAATAGAATAACTTGTAAAGTATCCGCCCTTACCGTCGTCCAACAGAAAAGGGTAAGTGTCACCAACTGTATGATAAAGATTAGAAAAGCTATTGTAATATAATTTTGTAAGAAGTGATGTTTCCAAAAAAGTGGTTAGGGGAAGCTCGTGAGTAATTCCAATAAAGTAGCCTCCTTTGCTAAAGTTTGTCAAAGTTTTACAAAATTCGCAATTATACACATAATTTACATTATTCGACGCATTCAGATAGCCACCGGTCAGACCAAAGCCGAGCTTGCCGGGTTCGGTATGAGATAATTGAAAAGTAATCGACAGAAGAAGCAGAGGTAGTAACGATAGTTTGAAGAGCTTTTTCATGAATTTTCTCTTTGAGAAATTTATAATGCTTTTGAATTGTTGTATTATATTATTAGTAAGTCTAAACACAAATTTAGCAATAAAGTTACAGAAACATACAATTTATTTTAAGAAACACATTGAGATAATTCATTGCACAAAGAACCACAGAGAAAAACAGAAATTATTATGACATTGGATTTTTTTGTTTTCTCTGTGGTTCTCTTGTATTACTCTGTGAACCTCTGTGTAATTTGTATTAATTTTTTTATGTGTCTTAAGCTATGCCAAATATATCATTTTTATTATCAATACTATAAATTTGTTTACAAAATAATAATATCACTAATTTCCGTCAATATAGCTTTTAATCAATCGATTATCAGATATGAATAAAGGCAGGATTGAAGCTGTATTCCTAATGATTATCCTGGCTGTAATCTGGGGTTCTTCGTTTATCCTTATGAAGAAGGGCATGCTGACATACTCTCCCGATCAGGTAGCTTCGATGAGAATACTCTTTGCCGCTATCGTATTCATTCCTTATATGATCAAATCCGTTAAATCAATTCCATGGGATAAATTCAAATACATCATTATTTTCGGACTTCTTGAGGTTGGAATTCCGCCTTTCCTCTACACGTACGCCCAGATGCACGTCGATAGCTCATCGGCAGGCATTCTCAATAGTCTTGTCCCGATTTTTACCCTAATATCAGGAATTATCATTTTTAAGCTGAGATATAATATATTAACTACAATCGGTGTATTAATCGGTTTGATCGGAGCTTTGCTGATTACTTATTTCAAGATCGGAAGTGCCGGCACAACCATGGATTTAACTAATTCGTGGGGACTTCTGATAGTTCTGGCTACACTTTTTTATGGAATTGGTGGCAATATTATGAAAGAAAAGCTGGACAATATCCCCGGACCGATAATAACTGGCGTAGCATTCATATCCTTGGCAATTCCGGCAGGTATCTACCTTTTTACTACTAACTTCATTTCCATTCCAGTCAATAACTCACATAATCTTCATTCATTAATTGCAATCATACTGCTGGCAGTCTTCGGATCTGCAATGGCTATGGTTGTTTTCAGCAGATTGATTAAGCAATCCAATGCTTTGTTTGCGTCATTCGTAACTTGGCTAATACCTTTTGTGTCACTGCTTTGGGGTTGGGTTGACGGCGAGAACATTTCGTACCTACATTTTTCAAGTATGGCTTTCATCTTCCTCGGAATATACATTTCAGGCTTAGGTGAGAAAAAGACAATCAAAGCATCTTAATACTAATCATATCAAACTTTGATCCGGAAATTCAGTATGCCATACCCCAGCAAGCAGATCTCTATTTCTTAAATATAAAAAACACAGCAAGAACAAGAAAACCAAAACCGATCAGATGGTTCAATCTGAATGTTTCATTTTTGAAGAATACTAGCGAAAAGCCTGTAAATATGACCAATGTCAGAACTTCTTGGATTACCTTCAGCTGAACAAGGCTGAATGATCCGCCATTCTCTGAGTAACCCATTCTGTTAGCTGGAACCTGAAAGCAGTACTCAAAAAACGCTATGCTCCAGCTGATTAAAATTATAAATATTATATTAAGATTGTCAAGTAGTTTATATTCTTTAAACTTAAGATGTCCATACCAGGCAAAAGTCATAAATAGATTTGATGCAATCAATAAAGCAATTGTTTTTAAAGCATTCATTTGGTCTATAACATAGAAGTTTTACAAAACCATATGCAAAATTAAGGAATTTTATAGGAAGAAATTGATTTTGGGGGAAATGGATTTTGGCTCGCAAAAATCTCATTATGGATGAGGCATTTATAGTTCATCACAATTAAACCCCATGGTTAACGAAGAGATTTAGGACACAGCTGGTCTTATCCTTACAATTTTCTAAAATTTAACAACAAAATTTACATAAGGAACACCAATAACTAGTACTTTCATCAAATCGGCATTGTTAATAAATGCCAAGTCAACAGCAATTGTTTCTCCAAAAAACCTTATTCCATAGGAGAAAATGCCATAATAATTATCAGTGGGAATAAGCCAATTCTCAGTTACTAATGCTGTATTCTTGGATATTCTTGTCATGCCTGCAACAGTTATTGTTGGTCTCTCAGAGAATTTCCCATCAACAAATCCCCAACCTAATCCTATTGTTAAATTATCGTCCATAGTTCCATAAGTCCCTATTCCATAGGCAATTCCCAGACTACTTCTGCTAGACCTGCTTAACCCTGGAGTACCTGCATACAAAATACCAAACCCAGCTTGAAACTTATCATCGACTTCAAATCCCATTTTTGGAGTAATATAAAATATAGGATTGAAATCACCCTCAGCTATTGAACCAAACGTAGAAAGAAACTCCAAGCCTCCTCCTATGGAAAAGTTATTTGTGATGCCAACATTTACCGAGTTCAGGAAGAGATAAGTGTTCTGATAATATCCTTCCTTTTCTTTTAGATTGAATCCTGACGGTGCAAACAGATAACGCGTGGCATTGGGATTAGGAAACCAATAGTCACCGTGTTTAAAATTTGAACTGTCAACAGCAACAATACTTGTAATTCTTCCTACGGGAATTTCTATTTTTGGGATTGAAGTAGTTTTGAAAATAATATTTATAGAATCTCTCTGCATGATATTACCGACAAACACCGAACCATCCATTAGTTCGATTTTATAAATTTTTGTGGTGTCAGCCGATCCTTCTATGTTTGCTTTTTGACCAAACACATATACTGTATTTCCCAAAAGCAGAATAAAGATAAGAGACTGGAATAAGATTTTCATAAGTCACCTTAGTTAATGAGCAACACTTCGTCAATATCAAAAATCCAAGAGATTATTCAAAAATAATAAAATATATTCAAATTGAAAAATTATAAAGTACAGACTAGCAGAGATGCTGGTTCTACGATGTATTGGGTAGATCATTCATCCCTGATTGTCCATAATTATTAATTTGACATTTATTATTATTCCTTCGCCAGCCTTTTTGTTTTATACAGCGAGAACCATACACTTGCCGTAAGTATGGAAACAATAATTAATAAGGAAGTGAAAATGGGGATGTGATACACATCGACAATGACCATTTTTATACCAACAAACACAAGAATTATGGCTAATCCTACCGATAGATATTTGAAACGCTCAATTATATTCGCCAATGCAAAATATAGTGACCGTAAGCCTAGAATTGCAAAAACATTGCTCGTATAAACGATGAACTGGTCATGCGTAACTGCAAGGACAGCAGGGATGCTGTCAACGGCAAAAATGACATCAGAAAGTTCAATAATAATTAAAACAACGAAAAGAGGTGTCGCATAATTCTTGTGATCCAGTCTGACAAAGAATTTATCTCCCTGAAGCTCTGTCGTTGTCGGCACAATTTTCTTGAAGAACTTAATTATTGGATTTTTATCCGGATGAATTTGCTTATCTGTATGAGTAAGCATTCTGATACCGGTATATATCAAAATTGCACCAAAGAAGTAGATTGACCAATGAAATTTCTCCAGTAAAGCCACACCAGCAAATATGAATATTACACGCATAATCAATGCGCCAATAATTCCCCAAAACAGAACTTTATGCTGATAGATTGCCGGGATACGGAAATAGGAAAAGATGAGGACAAAAATAAATATATTATCGACGCTCAGAGCTTTCTCTATCACATAACCAGTGAAGAACTCCAATGCCTTTGTCGAACCAAATTCAAAATAGATAAATGCATTGAAACATAAAGCCAGAGAAATCCATACCGCTGACCAGGTAAGAGCCTCTTTTGTGCTAATCACATGCAGCTTTTTATTGAAAACTCCCAGATCTAATGTTAACATCAATAGCACGAAAACATTAAAAAACACCCAAAACCAGATACTTACTTCCACGTTTTCCTATTTTTAAATTTACTATAATGATAGTAACGGTTATCTACTTCTTTTCTTTATAACTCACCACCGATCAGTTGACCGGCTCTTTTAACATTATCGTCAATTTATAGAAAAATTTGAAACTTTTGGTGAGAATAATTTCAAAATTTTTCACGGATAGGTAATAAGTTGCTTTTTTAAAATTTCCGGGGACAAGCAGGGATGCTTGTCCTACGGTGTATTTGGGAGGTCAATCAAGCCCTGATTGACCTGTATTCTTGTCCCATGGCTTGTGGACACGGCACGCCGTGTCCCTACAAATTAATTGGTTTTGATTCTTTCCCAAAATATTTCTTCCGAAACCACAATGCTACATTAACCAATGCTATCAATGCCGGGACTTCTACTAGAGGTCCGATGACTGCGGCGAATGCTTCACCAGAATTGATACCGAATACTGCAACGGCTACAGCTATCGCCAGCTCGAAATTATTGCTGGCGGCTGTGAAGGATAGAGTTGCAGTTTTGGCGTAATCTGCTCCGATCTTCTTACCCATATAAAACGATACCAGGAACATTATGACGAAGTAAATAAGCAGTGGTATAGCAATTCTTACTACATCAAATGGGATTTTTACAATATATTCACCTTTGAGAGAGAACATCACTACGATTGTGAATAGCAGAGCTATCAATGTTATCGGACTGATCTTCGGAATGAATTTCTTGTGATACCAATCCTTATTCTTTAACTTAATAAGACTGAATCTTGTAATAATTCCTGCAAGAAACGGTATTCCCAGATATATGAACACACTTTGGGCAATTTGTCCAATCGTGATATCAACCTTAAATGACTGCAAACACAGCCAGTTGGGAAGTATTGTCAGGAACACATAAGCATAAACCGAGAAGAATAATACTTGGAAAATCGAATTGAAAGCGACTAATCCTGCGGCATATTCTGTATCGCCTTTGGCTAGTTCGTTCCAAACTATGACCATAGCTATGCAACGGGCGAGGCCAATCATAATCAGGCCTGCCATATAGTGAGGATAATCTTGTAGGAAAATCACTGCCAGCACAAACATAAGGATAGGACCTATGATCCAGTTCTGAACAAGAGATAGCCCTAGAATTTTTACATTCTTGAAGACATCGCCTAATTCTTCGTAACGGACTTTTGCCAATGGTGGATACATCATAAGTATTAGTCCTACTGCTATTGGTATGTTCGTCGTACCGGAACTGAACTGATTCCAGAAGTTCACAATTCCCGGGAAAAAGTATCCCCAGCTGACACCGATGAACATCGCTAGGAATATCCACAGCGTCAGATATCTATCCAGAAAGCTAAGCTTTTTAGTAATTTTTTCCATTTTAACCTTTTAAAAAGTATTATAAATCATATATATTCCACCCAAAATAACAAGGATACCGCACACTTTTTTGATATATCCCATTGTCTTAGAGTTCTCTGTCCAGTTAAGATACTGCTGAACTTTCTTAGTCAATGTACCTGCGAGGACAATCACGGCACAATGCCCTATTGAAAAAGCAACCAGCAATGACAAAGCAAGAACCATATTGGTTGATGACACCTCAAACACTACACCCAAAACCGGAGCCATGAATGCAAATGTGCAGGGTCCGAGTCCTATCCCGAAGATAAGCCCCAATACCAATGCGGCAAGCAGCCCCTTGAATCTTGTTCCGCTCATTCGGGCACCGTCCCAAGGAAGTTT
>CAIOZA010000005.1 GCA_903862655.1 uncultured Ignavibacteria bacterium | reverse complement strand
GCTACTATATCCATCGTGCTTACATTATCGGCTTCTGCATTGAAGTTGGTAACGATTCTATGGCGAAGAACTGGCAATGTAACTGCCTTCACATCATTGATGTCAGGAGTATAACGTCCGGAAATCGCAGCTCTGGCTTTTGCACCAAGGATCAAATACTGTGAAGCTCTGGGACCTGCACCATAACTTATGAAATCCTTTACCATCTGATGCGAATCCTTTGTGGGACGTGTTGTTCTGACCAAATTAACACTGTAGTTGATTACATTGTCTGCAACTGGAACGCTACGGATAAGTTCCTGAAACTCAATAATCTGAGCGGCTGTAAGTACTTTGTTAACTTCAGGATAATATTGAGCTGTCGTTGATTTCACAATCTGTACTTCCTCATCATGCGATGGATAATCCAGCCAGAGATTAAACATAAATCTATCCAACTGAGCCTCTGGCAATGGATATGTACCTTCCTGCTCGATTGGATTCTGTGTAGCTAGAACAAAAAATGGTTCTTCTAATTTATAAGTTGTGCCTGCTGCTGTAACTGCATGTTCCTGCATAGCTTCAAGCAATGCGGACTGAGTTTTTGGAGGAGTACGGTTGATCTCATCAGCCAAAAGAATATTACCAAAAATAGGACCTTTCACAAATTTAAATTGCTTATGCCCTGTGCTGATATTATCTTCAATAATTTCTGTTCCTGTGATGTCACTCGGCATAAGATCGGGAGTAAACTGGATTCTGCTGAACTTCAGATCCATTGCTTCGGCAAGAGTCCTGATGAGCAGTGTTTTTGCCAATCCGGGAACACCTATGAGAAGGCAGTGACCTTTTGAAAAAAGCGAAATCAGCAACTGATCTATAATATCGGTTTGCCCGACAATTACTTTCGAAATTTCTTTTTTTACTTTATCAATAGCAGAACCAAGCTCGTGAATTTTTTGTACGTCGTCCATATATCAAAATATTTTTAGTAAATAACAAGTTGATTTAGACGCAATACGCTAAAGTAAATTGAATTGTTTCATCAAAATCATCGTTTGCTAATAATCTGTTAATCGAATTTAATGTAAATTTTGTAAATTAATAATTGGTTGAGAATGAATTTTGGTAGATGTTGTCACAATAGTGTCATTTCAAGCGAAACAAAGTGAAGACTAAGTCATTCTCAGCGAGCGGAGCGACCGTGAGTTCCGTAGGACTGCGTAGCGAATCCAATATTCATGAATACTAGATTCCTCACTTTGTTCGGAATGACAAACTTGGAATTTCTCTAATTATGAAACAGCATCTCTAAATATTTATCAGATTTTAATTTGGTCAAACAGGATGCTTGACCTACAATAAATTTATTTAATTTGGATTATGAAAAAGTTAAGACATATTTTTACAGTGACAATTCTTGTGCTACTCATCTGTGGCTGTTCGAAGAAAGAAGAAATCCAGGGATATAATTCTCAGGGCGGAACAAACAGAGCCAATAGCTATGAAGAATATGGAAGTTTTTATAATAAGACCTTTTATATAGATAAATACGAGATTGGGGACAAATCCGGTTGTATGATTCCTCCTCTTGCACTGGAACGCGGACGTATGGCGGTTACAACTGTTAACGGATCTCTTGCAATGTTGTCGGGGCAAAAAGTAGAATGGATTGTTAAACTCGATACAGGCAAAATCGTTACTGCAGGAATGGCTGGCGACAAAGACCAGAACATATATCTCATCACAAATGATGGAACTATAAGCTCATATTCAACCGATGGCAAACTTCGCTGGAAGTATCTTCACGATAGTCTGAAAGCACAGAATAAAATTTACTCCGATTTGCTGACATTGAAGGATGGACTAATTGTCGCGGCATCCCCGGGTATTTTATTTAAGCTGAGTTTCGATGGAAAGAAGTTGTGGGATTACAATTTCGTTCAGCAGACAATGAAGACATTCTGTGCCGATAAGATCGGGAATATCACGATAGTCGCGACACTAAATACTTATGGTAAGGCAGATACAGTTCATTACGTCAATTCAAATGGAAAATTGATCTGGAAAAAGGGATTCGATAAAACTAGAATTCTTAAAGGAGCTATCACAACAGGCAAGCTGATTATTTTCCAGGCAAGTTATGATATTTATCAGGATAAACTCTATAAAATAATCGCTCTCGATACAACCGGGACTCTGGCGTGGGAGAAAGAACTAACGATTACTCCAAGATACATTTCAGCTGGGGCGGACAGTAATATCTACTTTGTTGGATATAATGCCGGTATCGGTGAATCAATAAGCGGAATTTACTGCTATGATTTGAAAGGAAAGATGCGTTGGAAGCAGTATCTTGATAACACTATAACAACGCCTGTTCTAGTCGGCAAAGAAAATCTTGCAGTTCTGGGAGTTAAGCGGAACACAATCGGTATGTTCTTTTTGGATAAGATGGGAAATCTGACAAAAACCGTTTCTCTGAGCGATGCGCCTGCTTTCTCACAAGTTCCGTTTGTATTGCCTGACCCGGTAGTCGCATTCGCAGGATCCGATGAATTCTTAATACTTAGAATTGATGACAATCCGGTAGATAAGATTCTGCCGTGGTAGTATAATTATTAAGAATTGATAATTAATAATTCAGAGGAAAATATGAAGAATTATCTGAAAACGAAAATGGTATAAAGATTAGCTAGTTAAACGAAAAATATTTTTTATACCCCAAAATAAGTTGATTATTGCAAGGAGTCACATTTTAAAGAACAGCCAGTGATTATGTCGTACTATTTGATTCTAGACTAATCTCTCGTGTTAAATTTGTTCAAATAATTTATTAATTAAAAGAATTTTCATTTTATCCTACATATTAATCCATAATATCTTGCTTTCATCATACCTTTTTACTATTTTTGATAAAAAATTTTCCTTAATATATTCGGGCTATATTATGTTTAGACTTAAAATCCCCATTTTCCTTGCAATTCTGTTGTCATTTTTCATCAATTCAAACTGCCTATATAATCAGGTTCAAACTGAACTGGTTCATAGTCTTTACAGCGGATCAGAAAAAAGTGATGAAGTTAATGGAATGGCAGTTGATTCTTCCGGTAATATTTATGTCCTAATGACAACAAATTCTACAAGTGGTCTGACAACTTCAGGATGCTATCAACTGGTGTATGGCGGAGGAGAAAGTGATGCCCTATTGTCCAAGTATTCATCCGACTGGACTCTGATATGGTCAACTTATATAGGTGGAACCGGTCATGAGAAAGCATATTCAGTAAAGTGTAATTTAAAGGGTGAAGCTGTTGTCTGCGGATGGACTTCTTCAGCTGCCGGTATAGCGTTTGGAAATGCTTTGCAAAAGAATTTATTAGGAACAACAGATGGATTCATCGCCTGTTTTGATAAAGCTGGCAAACCGGTCTGGATTACTTACATTGGTGGGAATAAACTTGATGAAGCCAGGGATATTGACCTGGATTCAAAAGGAAATATAGCTGTGTGCGGGTCAACAAATTCTGATGATTTTCCGTCTGAAGGAAGCTGTCAGTCAAATTTGGCAGGAGAATCTGATGGTTTTATTCTCAAAATGGCTTCCGACGGTAAACTTATCTGGTCTTCATATATAGGCGGCTCGGGAATTGACTCCTGCAAAGGAATATCTTTCAATTCTGATGGCTATATTGCGATAGCAGGTTTAACTGATTCGAAATCGTTTAATTGTACTCAAATAGCACAATTGGATACGAACAGGAATTCAACCGATGGCTTTGTAGCACAATTCACTAAAGATGGAAATCCTGTCTGGTATAATTATTACGGTGGTACAAAACTTGATTATATTAACGATGTTTCTTGCGATTCAAAGCAGAATATTTTCCTGACAGGACACACTCAATCCAGCTTTGGGATAAGTACTGACAGTGCGTTGCAAGCTACTCTGGGCTTTAAATTCGGAGCTGCATTTATTTCAAAATTTGATTTTAACGGTACTTTCAAGTGGGGCACCTACATTGCCGGAAGCCAAAAATTTGATTATGGTAATAGTATTACCTGCGATAGCTCTGATAGTTTTATCATGGTGGGTACTTCCAACAGCTCTACAGCTTTTTTCCCAAACAATTCGAATAAATTATACTCACAAGGATTATTAGAAGTATTTGCAGTTAAATTCAGTGAGGCTTATACAAATATATTTGCAACTTGGTTTGGTGGCACCGATAATGACTATGGAAATTGTGTCACAACCGACAAAAATAACAATATTTACTTTGGTGGGAAAACATCCTCATCTGATAGTATTTCTTCTGTGAACAATTTAAAAACTGCACCTGACGGTTTCTTTGGTGAACTAACAGGTATTGGAAATGTAATGTTACCAATAATAATTAAGGATACATCAATTTACCCTGTAAATCTACGCTTGTATACTGAGGATTCGCCTGATAATTGGGTTAAAAGGCTTGATCGGATAGTGTTAGACAGCAAACAAACAATCGTCTATGATGCTCGCAAGAATGAAAATTCTTATAAATTAATTTTGGAACCAGTAGCGAAAAGAATCTATTATCCTTCTTCTTTTGATATTACAAGAAGTGCATTGCTGAGATTGAGATCTCTTTCACCCGGTTTTGTCAGGAATAACTTTAACCTTGATACAAACAGCAAAAGCAGTATCGCACTCGTCTATTCTAATAATGGGATTTTGGGATCATACGATAACCCGATCGGCAATGTTAACAAAGAGGGTATTTTCTGGCCGAGAGGAACTCTTAGAAGCTACATCTTCGGCGGGGGTATTTGGTTTGCCGCAGTAAAAAAGATGCCCAATTCGGATGTTTTAGGGAAATATTGTGTTATGTCCCATAATCCTAATAATGGTAATTCCTGGATGGTTCCGGGCAGATTTGAGGAGAATAAAACATTCGACACAATATTGAATAATAAATACAAATCTGTACGATCAACAAATTATAACCCGTCAACCGGTGAAAATACATTAAATCCCGGAGAAGCTACATGGCCAATCTGGAAAGATGCTTCTTCTAATGATGATAAAAAGTATGGGAAATATATTTTCGATCCAAAGAACAGAAAAGCGTCTAATTATCCTTATGGGCCATCCATGTTTTCTGACGAGAACATTTTCTCTACCTTCAATGATCTGAATGTGGATTATTACGATTATGGAGGTGCTGCGAGAAAGGAATACGGTTATCCCCTTGGTTTGCAGTTTGAGCAGAACCTTTACACATGGGAATCCGGAGTTATGAAAGATGCGCTTGTGATTTCTTATAAAATTATCAATATATCCAAGGATACTCTATTAGATTGTTGGGTATCTCCCGAAGTAGATTATGATATTGGAGATTTAACTAAAAATACTGTTGCAGCAAATGACAGAGGCAGGTACTATGTTGAAGATGATACTCTCAGCCTTGGGGTTGGATGGTCTAATACTGATAGTGGCGAACTTGGCAAAGGATTCGGTTACCTGGGATTCTCATTTTTACAAACACCCGCTGTTGACGCAGCTAATTATTTGAGAAAAGACAAACCAATTTATGCAAAGAAAGAACAAATTGGAATGCGGTCAATGCGATTTTGGGTGATTAGCGATGATCCAAGCAATGAAACTTATCTTTATGACAAAATATCATCCGGGTTTAAGGATGGTGATACCGGGCCGGGAGATAAAAGAATTCTTCTTGCTACCGGACCTTTTAAAATGCTTCCCAATGACACGGCAAAAGTGGTATTTCTAATTAATTTTGCCAATCCTGCTAAAGGTGGCGATGCTGATGGAACCACCCAGGATATGGCATTGTTGGTACAAAAGAAAAAAGATGCTGACAAATTTTGGCAGGATTATTACACTGATGTAGCCGATCAGAAAAATTATTATGATATTTCGTCACTGGAGGATCCCTATCCAAATCCAGTCAGAGGTAAATTAAACCTTCAATTCAGCATGGAAGCCCCTGCAATGATTTCACTTGACATTACTAATATCTTTGGAGAAAGTGTAATGACAATTATTAACAATAAACTCTCTGATCAAGGTGTGAATCTTGTAAATGCCGATTTAAGCTCACTTGCCGATGGTCAGTATTTTATCAGGCTAAAATCAGGGAATCAGAATAAAATTAAAAAGATAGTAATTATTAAATAATTGAATAATAAGCTGATTTGACAAACCTTGTAATTCATCGATTTACAAGGTTTGTTTGTTTTACTTTGTCTTGCAGAGTGTAGCGAAGCAACATGTTTTTTTTAAATGTTTTTAGTAAATTAAATTCGGCTTTGAAATGTTTAAAGACTTTTTTTCTTTTGTAACTTTTCAATACCATAATGTGTCTTAGTATTAAATTGATTCATAATCTATTAGAAAATTTATGAAAAAGCACATTCGGATATTTCTATTTCTTTTCTTAGTCCTCAGTGCCAGCCTGCACTGCAAGGATTATCATAAAACGATATTAGTAACAGACTCCAATTCAAAACCAATACCAAATGCTTTTATTGAAATAAAACATAAATTTTGGAAAACTAATTTATTTGAAGCTTTTACTGATGCTAAAGGATATGCCAGTTTATTAATACCCTTTGGTACTTATAAAATATCAATAAGTGATTTTCATTATAACCAAATCAATGGCAATTTGCTCATAAATGATGAAGACTCAATAAAATATTCACTTGATTCTTGTAAAGATTTATGTGTATTGACGGGTATAATTAAATATGATAAATCAACAAATTGCGGATATTTGAAAGAAGAATGGAGCAGAGAAATGTCCATTTCTTTTGAAACAAATTTATTTGAACCTTGGCAAAGAAATCATATGAAAGTCAATATAGATAGCTTAGGTAAATACTCTTTTAAGTTGCCTTTAGGAAATTATAAACTTACCTTTTTTAAATCGTGTCATACTAAAATTGCACAAAATATTAGCTTTTTCGATAGTAAACATCAAGAATTAAATCTTGTATTTAATACATCAAATGATGGTGAAGGTTTTTGGATATATCCATTTTTTTCAGGACATAGCAAAAACAATCTCCTTGATGGGCTTCAATTTTATCCTGGAATTATGCTAACCAAATAGCAAATAAAAATAAAGCAATAGCAGTTTCGTTTGGATAATTTTAAATGGAGATTGTATGCACACTGCAATATTAACATCTGAATCCGAAAGCGACTTCAACATCATTATAGAGTTGTCAAAAAAGTTAAATCTTAAAACCAGAATTTTGAACGACAATGATTTGGATAATCAACTTTTTCAACTATCCAATGAATCTGCTTTAACTGAATGGTCAACAAAAGAAGAAGATGAAGCATGGAAGAATTTGTAAAAGGAGATATCCTGATTTTATCCTATCCATTTTCTGATTTTACATCTCAAAAGAAAAGACCAGCTTTACTGATTGCATCTCCCAAAGGAAATGACATCATTATTTGTTAGATTACAAGTCAAGTCCATTACGATAATCTTTCAATTCCTCTTGAAGATGGCGATTTTGTTCAAGGTTCACTCCACCAGAAGAGTTTTGTCAGGCCGAATAAGCTTATTAGTATCGATAAAAAAATGATTCTTTATAAGGCTGGTAAAATATCCGATAAAAAAATGAAAGAAGTGATTGATTCAATAATTAGAATAATCGTCGAATAATTATACTTTAAAGTAAAGTAAACATTTTCTACTTCATCTACTATCATCAACTTAAATGCCAGACTATAATCTTTTTGAGAGTGTTTACTCTTGCTGTTTTCCTTTGCCTTTTCCATGATTTAACCCTTCTGTGTTAACCTTTTTTCAGGAAGGGGCAACATAAATAAACAAAGGCAGTATGTTAGGTACTGCCCTTTATCTATAAAACCAAACTATATATCAAGTTAAAATTCTGTATTATTCTCTGTCTTCAACTATTCACTCCATCACTCCTCACTAAGCTAAGCGTTAGTCCTTTATCATGATAAGAACCATCTTCATTTTATCTACTGCTTTAACAGCATGTGCAATGTTTGCAGGCATGATTATCATCTCACCTTGCGTCAGCTGATGACTAACTCCGCCAATCGAAATTTCTGCCGATCCGTCGAGTATGTTGGCTATTGCATCGAACGGCGCAGTGTGCTCGCTCAAAAATTCATCTTTATCAAATGCAAATATTGTTACTGTTCCCGTAGGCTTTTTTACAATTGTACGGCTCACAATTGATGCATCCTGATATTCAATCAAATGATCCATCTTCGATACTTTTGCTATCAAACTCTGATCTACTGCCGGTTTTTGTGCTAATTCCATTGTTCTGTTCCAATAAAATTTATAAACGGATTAATTAGTCTGATTCTAAAAACGAAACGGTTTCAACTATATTGTTTTGTGTTGCAAATTTTTTTTTATATTTTGATTTTTTCTCAAATTACCCTGAATGAATTATGTGGAAATTACTGAAGAAACCTTCCCTTACCCATTGGATTATTATATCTATGATTGCCGGAGCATTACTCGGGTACTTTCTTCCAGAATACGCAATCAATCTTCGGGTTCTTTCTAACATATTTCTACGTTTGATCAAGACAATCATTGTCCCGATTCTGTTCAGTACACTTGTTGTAGGTATAGCAGGGCATAGCGACGATATCAAGTCAATCGGCAGACTTGCTCTTAAATCAATTTTCTACTTCGAAATAGTTACTACAATCGCTTTATTCATCGGTTTGGGTGCTGTCCATCTCACTCAACCCGGTGTTGGTATTAACATTCACGTACCAACAGGACAGACTGTAGAATCTCTCAAGCAAGTTCCGAAGACATTCTCGGAGATCATCGAACACATGATTCCCAAAAGTTTCTTCGATGCCGCCGCCAATAACGAAGTGCTTCAGGTTGTTGTCTTCGCAATACTTTTCTCTATCGCTCTAACACAGGTCAAGGGCAAACCACGCGAAACGATAGTCAACTTCTGCGAAGGCTTGATGGAAGTCATGTTCAAGTTCACCAATATAGTAATGAAGTTTGCTCCAATCGGTATCGGTGCTGCAATGGCTTACACTGTCGGACACAACGGTATCGGCATACTCTGGAATCTTGGTCAGCTTGTCGGTACACTCTACGGCGCACTCATAGTTATGATTTTATTCGTATTCTTCCCGATACTTAAAATAATCCGCGTACCAATCAGCCATTTCTGGCGTGCTGTTAAAGAGCCCTTCTTCATTGCATTCTCGACAACCAGTTCCGATGCGGCACTGCCGAAAGCACTCGAGAACATGGTAAAATTCGGTGTACCGCGCCGGATAGTCTCATTCGTACTTCCGACAGGTTATTCATTCAATCTCGATGGTTCAACGCTCTATCTCGCCATCGCATCGATTTTCGTGGCTCAGGCTGCCGGAGTTCATCTTTCATTCGGTACCCAGCTTGCGATGATGTTCTCGCTCATGCTCACAACCAAGGGCATCGCAGCAGTCCCCAGAGCTTCAATTGTGATCCTCATCGGTACACTCTCGTCATTCGGATTACCGCTCGAGGCAGTCGTAATCATTCTCGGAGTCGATGAATTTATGGACATGGCACGCACCAGCACCAACCTAATGGGCAACTGTCTCGCCTCTGTCGTAATGGCGCGCTGGGAGGGCGAACTCAATCTCGATGCAGGCTTAAATGAAAACTATGAATAAAAATATATATTTTGGCTGTCATTCCGAACGCAGTGAGGAATCCATGTATTTTGTATTCGTAGGGTCACAGCGTGCTGTGCCCATGTATTCATGTATTGTCATTCCCAACTTGATTGGGAATCCATGTATTCATTAGAACGGGGTGGTTGTCGCCTTTCATCCTCGCATTCCGATCGTCTGAAAGTGCATAGTAAAAATTATTTCTGCATTAGTAACTTTTAAATCGTTTCGTGTGTCTTAGTAATAGAATTTGAAAAAGAAAATTTAAAGATAATATTTAGGATTTAATAAAATGAAAAAAATAGTATTCATCAGTATTATTTTAACTTTGATTATTGTTCCATCTTATTCTCAAAGTAAAAATAATTTCGATTCTTTTATATTGAACTTTACGTTAACATCACTGCCATTGTCGTTCGATCCATATACACTTGATATCAATGATATTCAACCAAAGGATAAATATAAAAAGATTAATCAAAATTTATATAAAGAAATCATACAGAATATACAAGGTCTACTAGATACTATCCCAGAATATATGGAAAGTGGAGATTATTATGCAATAGGAAAAATTGTTTATAAAGATTTTTACATAACATTATTATACTATAGCGGATCCGCTGGAGGCTGCCAAGAAAATTATTACTTAAGCGTTTTTGACAAAAAAGGTAGACACATCTCAAGTAAATTAGTGGCAGCTGAAGCTTGCGAAGGGGAACACATTTATGCTCATGAATGCAAAATAAAAAAGGATCTTAGAATAAATATTATTGAAAAAGTATATTTAGCAACTTATTCGGATTATAAACTTAAAAAAACTAAAAAAGAATTTTATATAATAAATAATGATGGCGTAATAACTAAGCAAAAAAAAAGATAATAGGATTAATAACAAAATTTATTCTATTTATATTTCCTTTTAAAACCGTTTCTTTGAAATAATCGCTCCGATTTCGCAAATTGCATAGGTTGGCGCATGGTTAAGTACAAGAATATCGCGTAGCGATTACATATTGGTAGCACAATGTCCACACAAGGAGAGTTTATCGCGTAGCGATTAAATATTTAACCACTACGTGGTAAAAATTATTTCGTAAGTTCGGTTTTCTACCAATATTTAATCCCTGACGGGATAGAAAAGCAAAAACAATTAATGCAATTTGGTTTTCTCTGTGGTTCTCAAAACGATTTCTAAAAATGACACAGAGTAATCAACAAAAAAGCCGCTAAAAAAGCGGCTTATAAATTATATTTCCTGTGAAATGATTTTATTCTGCGACTGTCTCTTCCAGAGCGGATTCGACAAGGATGGAAACGAGATTTTTATTTACTTCGGCGAAACCTTTGCCGGTTGCGAAGAAAATATTTTTGCCGTTTGAGTCAACAATACGAATAGTTCCATTATCGAGCGATGACACAATAGCCGCATGGTTAAATAGTACCTGAAAAGGAGCCAGTGAACCCGGGACATTAACTGATTGAGCTTTGCCGGTGAAGACTGTCTTCTGCGGTGTTACTATCTCTACGTCTAAAAGCTTTTCATTTGCCATTTTAATCTATCTTTTGATTAATTTACTTTAATTAAAATTTTATTACGCGCCTTGTTTCTTAGCTTTGTCGAATACTTCATCAATTGTACCAGAATAAGCGAAGAGTGATTCTGACAACTCGTCGCAATCACCAGCAAGTATTGCCTTGAATCCTGCAATACTATCATTGATTGTTACGTAACGTCCTTCAAAACCTGTGAACTGCTCTGCAACGAAGAATGGCTGAGAGAAGAACTTCTGAATCTTGCGAGCGCGGTAAACGGTGAGTTTATCCTCATCAGAAAGCTCATCCATACCAAGAATGTTGATAATGTCCTGCAATTCCTTGTATGTCTGCAATACTTTTCTGACTTTCATAGCTGTGTTGTAATGTTCATCTCCGATTGCAAGAGGATCCATGATTCTGGAAGTAGAATCAAGTGGATCAACAGCAGGATAGAGACCAAGATCGGCGATTGAACGTGATAGAACAGTCTTAGCATCAAGGTGAGTGAAAGTACTTGCAGGAGCAGGATCCGTTAAATCGTCAGCAGGCACATAAACAGCCTGAACGGATGTGATAGAACCTTTATTTGTTGAAGCAATTCTTTCCTCAAGAATACCAAGTTCTGAAGCTAATGTCGGCTGATAACCCACAGCTGAAGGCATACGACCGAGAAGAGCCGATACTTCGGAACCAGCCTGAACGAAACGGAAAATATTATCAATAAATAGAAGAATGTCTTTACCTTCCTGATCGCGGAAATATTCAGCGATTGTGAGT
>CAIOZA010000004.1 GCA_903862655.1 uncultured Ignavibacteria bacterium | reverse complement strand
CGCAACACAGGCAATATGCGCCTGCACATCCGTTATGCACTATGAAGTAGAGAACCACAAACCAAAATGAAATATTATGAAAAAACTTACTTCTTTATTCGCATTGTTGTTACTTTTCTCTACTTCTGGATTCTCGCAGGGATGCCTGCCTATGGGCATAGGATTTTTTTCTCAGGATTCTATTGACAATTTTCAGACAAATTATCCCGGATGTACTGAAATTGAAGGCAATGTTTATATTTATGGTGGAAATATCAGGGATTTATCAGGATTGAATGTACTTGTGACAATTGGAGGAGAATTATCCATTACTGATTGTGATTCACTGATTAGTCTAAATGGCCTTAACAATATTACTACAATTGGTGGAAATGTTGATCTTTCAGCTAATCCCAGGCTTAAAGATTTAATAGGTTTAGAGAACTTAACATCCATTAATGGATACCTTTGGATTGGATATCATGATTCACTTCAATCTTTGGATGGGCTTGAGGGTTTAACTGCAATAAACGGCAAAATTCAGATTGCCGGAAATACAAGACTGACCAATATCGAAGGATTATCCAATATAGATCCAAATTCAATAACGAAACTTCTGATACTAGAAAACAGCTCATTATCAGACTGCAGTGCGCAAAGCATTTGTGATTATATTACCAATCCCACCGGAACAATTGACATTTTGAATAATTTACCGGGATGCAACTGCCCTGCTGAAATAGCAAGCGACTGCGGTTTTGTTATTCCCTGCCTGCCTTATGGCAATTACCATTTGAACCATCAATATCAGATTGATAGTTTTAGCACCTATTACCCTGACTGCGCTACACTAAACGGCCAGGTGAAAATTACAGGTAGTGATATAACAAACCTGAACGGGTTAAACCAGATTACCTCAATAAACGGAAGTCTGCTTGTTTCAGAAACAAGCATATCAAGCCTTGAAGGCTTAGAGGCCCTTGATTCAATTTCAGGATACTTCGACATCGCGTTGAATAATAATCTGATGAGTGTTGAAGGATTGGACAATCTGAAATTCGTCGGGCAGGATCTGGATATAATACAAAATCACCAGCTGGAGAATTTTGAAGGATTCAACTCACTCACCAGGGTTGGCAGTTTTCTAAGGTTCTGGTATAACAGTAATCTTAAAAGTATAAGAGGGTTCAGCAATCTATCTTCTGTTGTTGGTAATCTGTGGATTGAATCAAATTCCGATCTGACAGATCTTTCTGGTTTTGCAAATTTAGATTCAGTAGGTGAGCAGCTGTATTTTCGAGGAAATGCTTCTTTACAGGACTTATCAGGACTGGGTTCAATATCTGTTGTCGGAACAAACGTAATCCTGATTAACAATGACTCCTTATTATCCCTTGATGGATTGAATAGTCTTTATTCTGTGGGTCAGGATCTGGTAATAAGTGATAATTATGCGCTGCTGGATTTGCATGCATTAAATAACCTTGTCAATATCGGGAGGTATCTTGGAATTACTTATAACGATAATCTGGTAAGTTTAGAGGGATTAAATAATATTGACCCAGGCTCAATAACAGACTTGAGTATATCAGATAATCAATTACTAAGTATTTGCGATGTTGAAAGTGTGTGTGCATATCTTTCCAGTCCAAACGGTTATGTAAGTGTACATGATAACGCTCCGGGATGCAACAGCCAGGCAGAAATTGAAGCAGCATGTCTGGTCGGTGTATCGGAATTGAGTGATACACCGGTAAGCATTTACCCTAATCCGGCATCAGATTTTATAAGCATTAAAGAAATTGGCTTAAACAATGAAATCACCATTATCTTTTATAACCAGTTAGGACTAATTAACAGCACAATAGAATTAACTTCAGACAGAGTTGATATTTCACATCTTGAAAAAGGATTATATATAGTAGAAATTAAATCAAACAGTTGGGTGATCAGACAAAAATTTATTAAAAATTAAACTAAACACAGTGCATAACAGCGTATATGTACCATGCCCTTCGGGACACGGTACATATACGCAGACCGTTATATGTAATTGTAAAAACACAGCCTTAAAAAAACCGGAGTTCGTTTGCAATCGAAATTCAAGCTGAAAGAGCTTGAAATGCATGAAAACAGTCAGGCGTCGAGAAAGGATTTATCGGAAGCCTGACTGCTTGCAGGCAATGATTTTCGGGAAATGAAAATCAATTTCG
>CAIOZA010000003.1 GCA_903862655.1 uncultured Ignavibacteria bacterium | reverse complement strand
GGTTTAGAATTTTCTGTCAATTATTCCAAATACTGGTTAAGATATTTTCCTCAAACAAGAACTTATAGTAAGATTAATGATGAACAGAAATTCTTCCATAATGGTATTAATATATATGCACAGGCCCGCTTGGGAACTACTTATGTAAAGTTGTTACTCAATAATCTACTTGGCTCAGGATATTTCCATACAGCCTATTATCCCGAAACTGGTCGGGTTCTAAAAATTATGCTAAACTGGGCTTTTCTTGATTAATCTTACTATCTTAATCTTATTTAATTAATATACATTTACCATGTTGAGGTTCTGCATAAGTATCAGATGCATATGTAACAACATAAACATAAACTCCTGATTGAAGTGTATTTCCTGACTCATCTCTTCCATCCCATTCAAATGAATTAAATCCTACTGTTGCCGGAATAGAATATTGTCTTACGGTTTGACCAATAGAATTAAAAAGCTTTAAAGAAAGAGTACCTGCATTCTCTGGGGCTCTCAGAGATAGTGAGATATTGGTTTTTTCAATAAATGGATTTGGATGAGATGTTAGATTGTCAATAAATCCATTTAAAGATACTTTGACATAATATAAATTTGTGTCTCGGTTGCCAGATGCATCAGATACAATAACTCGAAAATAATTTTCACCATAATCAAGTGTATCCGACCAGAATTCCAATTTAGCCTTAGCTGGAATTTCTCTATTGTAGGAAGTAAACAAAGTATCATAATTGCTTGGAAAAGGTCTATTGATACCAATGCCAATTGTTCTGGCAGTTGTAATCGGTAACTTAGAATTATCATACAAGGTTACTTCAATATATGGGACTCTGCTCACGTAGTCACCATTAGCAATCAATTTTCCGTCAAGTTTAAACTCAATGCTTGGTTTTTGAGTATCCTCATTAATGAACAATTCATCTTTCAAAAAATTATTAAAATTATAAAGTTCATTTATGAGATTCTGTTCATCAAGATTGACCGACATATAGTCTTTATTATCAAACACCTCAGTTAAGCTTGTAATTGTAGTATTGGCAGAAGAATCAGCAGGGATATTCGGTAATTTTAATGAAATTTCTTCAATTGATTTTGAGTCTGATGTTATCCTGACTTTCACATCCGCTGAATCAGATTTGCTTCGAATACTGATATTCTGAACATTCAATTTGTACTCCATTACATCACCTCTTAGCAAAGAATCAATTAAAAAGGATGATTCAGATTTATGAATGGCTAATTCAGGTGTAGGATCAAAACTAACATTATAAGAACTGATCGATGGATTTTTTGATTCATCGTCTCTTCTGAAATCAGTTACCAGAAGAATATAAGGATATATTCCTGCATCTATATCAGATAAATCAACGCTTATAGAAAGTTCTTTTTGCCTGATTACTTTCAGAATATCCCCGAGTTTTGTCTTCTTATTTAATGCCAAAATTGCTGTAGATAATGATATTGAATCAGGGTTAGCAGATATTTGAAGTGATTTCCATGATTTTGCTGGTCCGAATTCATTTGTAACATAACTACCTTTTTTATAATTCTCAACAATTGTTGATTGAATGGCTGCTGTATCAAAAGAACCGCTAAACGACTCAACTGTTTTTTCCGGATTCCTATTCTTTCTGCCACAGAATGAATAAGAACCTTTATCCATTTCCATGGTATCTATTGCAGATGCACCGTAATTATCTTTTAATATAGATCTAAGAGCTTTTAATGAATTTATTGTACCGGGTTCAACAACGTCGTAATGATGGAATAGCCTGAAGGATTCTCCATTTGTTGCCAATAATACATAATCACCATCTTTAACTGTATCTCTTAAGAATAGATTTATTTCTCTACTCTGTCTGTTGGGATTGCCTTGACCGTCTTCTGTATTGTAAGTATCGTAGTATTTAACAGAATATACTTTAAATGAATCTGAAGAAACAGCAACCAATCTGAATCCAAGTATATCAGGGGGCGTTGTAGTGTAAATGCTGCTATCATATTCAATTTCTCCAACTCTATATGGACTTCTAGAACTTCCATAAACACTGACAATCCTAAAAGGATGTTCTTTTTTGCCTAGAACAAGATTGTCTTCATTGTTATTTGATATAATTTCAAGATTATCCATTTGTCCTGAATGAATAAAATTATCCACTCCTGATAATCTAAGATCTACATTTTCATTAAGTTTGTTGCTGAATGTATTAAACGGGATAATACTCAAAGGAGAAACAGCTGAATTGTTCAACTGAATTGATTGGACACCAAGTATATAGTTCTTATTTTGTACAAGCTTTAACATAGGTTTCCAATCAATGTAATTCTCCTGTTTGATTAGCTCAGAATTTTGTGAGCTGAAAATTGCAGAGCTTGAAGTATCCCAATCATTCCATATTCTAAAACTATAACTAAAATCTGAGTTTGAAGAAATAGGATTGATAACACGGAACTGTGGTGCTGAAGCATCAATATTCCAGAATGGTAGAGGCTCAAGTGGATATATTCCATTGTTAAATACTTCAGAATTTAGCACTAATGTATTATTATTATAATTCAAATCCTGTAAAGCTTTTTCCGGATCTACTATTAAAGTGAATTTATGAATTCCCGGCTGATTGACTGTGTTGACTTTGAAAATGAAAGGTGCAGGATTGCAAATACCAAAAAATACTTTAGTCGAAGTATCATGATTTCCTTTATAGTCATGAATAAGTATAAGTTTAATGTTTTCATTATTTCTTAGACCATTATTGTAGATAGAACCTTTAATTACAGTTGAATCAGAAACTGATATTAATCGGTTGTCTTGTGGGTTAGATATCGAAACCTCGTTTCTTAAAAAATAAAAATCAGGTCTTTGTCTAATCTTTAGTTTCACTAAAGGATCGCCCAAATAAGTATAATGATATCCATTTAATGTATCCTCGATACTGTAATGCATTTGTTCTTTGGCATTCCATAAAGCTTCAACATAAGTATTAATATTTAGTCCAGACAACATGCTCCTTAACATTAAAAGCCCCATACTAAGAGTGTTGTCAAGGTATGATACTCCTGAAGAGCCACCGGTTCCTATAAATCCTTTTTCGGGAGTGACAACATACTCTTCATTTCTTGCAATTAAATTTGGCTCAGCAAATGCAGCAGTATTACAGGAAAGAGTTGATAAATATCCATACTTTCCTTTGTTATTCAATTTCTCAACCTGCCAGCCATCAAGATCTAAAATTCTTGTTGAACCATGCCCGATATAATATGACCAATACAATCCATTATTAATTGCTTTAATTATTTGACCGCCTTGGGATTCACTTGTATTGCTTGCCAGCTCTTTTTTAATAACCATTGTGTCGGCACAAAAATCAGAATGTGAAATTATTTCCTCAGCCATAGTATACTTTCCATAACTATAGAAAATCCCTATCTCGTTTGTATTCTGTCCTCCTGTTAACATAACAAATTTCTTATTCCATGGATTATTTTCAATTGTATCATTCAAGATTAATTTATCAATATATCCATCACTCTCCTCAATTGATTTAACAGGTATTCTGCCAATGTACATGTCTGGCAAAAAGTCATCTGTTAGAATTACATACCAGTAATCTGATGCAGGCCAACCAAAAGTTGGAATAAAATCAGTATATTTTGAATCTACTTGAATTTTCCTGCTATCCCAGCTAGCATCTCCCCAAAGGACTACATAAGAAGGTTTGGTGCTCTCCCAGTTTTCAAATGCATATTTTAGCATATTTTTTATTGCATGAGGTGATTTCTTTCCAAAGTTAAATTCTTTATAAATATCCTCCTGATCAATTGCTATAATCTTTTTTTCGGGGTCAGTCAACTTTCGTTGCTCAATATATCTCGGAATTGACGACTCAAATAATTTGTTATAAACCAAGACAACGTCATACTGATTTGCTCTGTCTCTTAGGTTCGTTTTATTCACGGCAAATGTTTTTGCTGATTCAAATGTGCTTTCTTCCTGAATCCAAGCATAATAATCTCTACCAGATGCTAACTCAAGGCGAACTCTAAATGATTTTCCGTTATCAGAATCGAAAGAATTAAATAGCTCAGCAGTTGAATTAGATGAAAATTGATCTTTGAGTTTACCATTCTTTATCAGATTGGCAATATAGTTGTCGCCTGGTTGATATCCCTCAATCTCAGTCGATCCTGCAGTTTTCAGAAATGTTTTCAATGAATTGTCGATTTGTGTATCAGCATTTATCGCTACATATATTCTTGTGCTGTCTGGTAAACCTGAAATCAACTTCTGTACTTCGGTACTGTTTGAAGGATAGAAATTTGTTTTAATGTCTGATGTCGCATTGTCCCAATAAACTATATGAATTCCCCTTTGGTCAGAATGGTAAGGTTTATCTGCGTTTAAAACAATTGATGTGTATTTTGAAGTAAATGATGTTGAAGCAATTGCATAATCACTTTTTGTTGATGGTAATTGCGAGATAAAATTATTCAGAGTATCAATCGCCCAGACATTTCCTGAACTGAACCCAGGTATGTTGACTGTTTTATCTGACGATGAATATTTTGTAGAAAAATCAAAAAGCCCGTTTTGAGCAAAAGGTTTAAAATTACCTTCAACAGAATAATAGTCTATACCAACATGATCAGGATCCATTAAGACTGAGTTAATATATTGACCAATTGTATTAATCTGAAATTGATTAATTCCAAAGAAAAGTTCATTTTCAGGAATTGTGCCACCTAATGAATCTCTATTTCCCCATGAAAATTTTCCATCTCCAAAATTTAACTTGTTAAAACTTCCATTTAATAGATGGACGGTATCAAAATTAACATTCCAACGACAACTGGCAAAATGAAAATAAAAGTTTATTCCATTTGCGTTTCCTTCAGGAAGCATGATCAGTGAATCTTTTAAAAAATGTGGCCAATCCTTAGAAGGACTTATAATATCCCAAAACCAACCTTCCCCAGGTGCAGTTTCAGATGATTCCTGAGGGAACCCTCGGTAATATATTTTTTCCTTTTCAATATGCTTTCTTACAAAAACATTGCTTAATTCATTTGCACCAAAACCTACTGGTTCAAAAGATTGGAATCTTATTCCTGAACTTGACTCTGAATAATACAAGAAAAAGGATTCATCGGATGCGTAATTGTCATACCAGGTAGTGTCGCCAGTTGGTCTTCTTCCATAAAAATAAAAGATATCATTATTATCTAATTTTCCATTTTTATCATTAATAAAAATTAGTGGATATTCTTCACCGTTATGAATTAAATGAAGATTTGATGAATTCTTTCCCGACCAATCAGGAACTATTGACAGAACATCTGATAGGTTAGTTCTAGCTATACCATCTCTTGTTGTTGCTAATCTTACATATTTCAAATCGGGCTGATACCAGTTAGTAGCTTGTGGTAAATCAAAAGATATTTTCTCAGTTTTGGCAAATGTTGGAACTTGATCAATATTGATGAGATTTTGGTAATAATTAATATTATCTTTAAACTCAGTTTTGGTGTAGTTTATATTTGATGTTTGAGGAAATTTAATAAGGAGTTCTATATTCCTGATATATGTCAGTAATGTAGTGCTCTCGTCATAATCAAATGGCTGAATTCTTAAAGAATGGACATTTGCGAAGCGTTGTAAACCAAGATATTTAAGAGAAATTTCTGATTTTAACTCTTGAAAATTCTTCTGAATATTTAATGGTTTTGAAATTAACTGAACCAAACCATAGTTCAGCTTATTTAATTTTTGAATTACATAAGATAATTGCTGATCAGAAGGAGCTATAAATTGTATTTGTATTTCATCGTTAAAATACTTCGAATTAGGATTAGTAATGGTTACGTCAAGATTATTAATCTTGATCCGATATTTCCCATTGTCTGATACTTTTGTTAGTTCAAGATTGTTTATTTTAACTAATAATCCTTCTTCTACAGGAGTAATAGAAAAATCATTTGCTAAAAGAAATGACAATGAGGATAAACTAAAAATAATAAAGAATTTGAAAAATTTCATAAACTTTCCGTTACACTTAAACTAATAAGTAATCTGACTGATTTATTAAAACGGTATTAATGAAGTTTTATGATTTTTCCCATTCATTGTGTCCAACTATGTAGTTGACGAATATTCTTGTTTATGATGTTTAATTAAATTAATAGTTTATCTTTATTACAAATTTTTCCAATCGACACGTTCAAGATATTTTGTGTCAATGTTCCCAGCCTTGAAATCAGGATTATCCATCATCTTAGTGTGGAAAGGTATAGTAGTTTTTACGCCTTCAATAATAAATTCTTCTAGAGCTCTTTTCATCTTTTTAATAGCCTCATCGCGAGTTGGTGCAAAAGTTATCAATTTGGCTATTAGTGAATCATAGTAGGGTGGAATAGTATATCCCTGATAAATATGAGAATCTACTCTTACACCGTGTCCACCTGGAAAATGTAATGATGTAATCGTTCCAGGGGAAGGTCTGAAGTCGTTATAGGGATCTTCCGCATTAATTCTGCATTCGATTGCATGAAATAAGGGCTTTTTATTTTTAAGAGTTAATTTTTCTCCGGATGCAACCCTAATCTGTTCTTTGATTAAGTCAACAGATAAAGATTCTTCTGTTACAGGATGTTCAACCTGAATACGAGTATTCATCTCCATAAAAAAGAAATTCAGATCATTGTCAACTAGGAATTCAATAGTACCAGGACCATAATAGTTAACTGATTTAGCACCAGCAACAGCTGCATCACCCATTTTCTTTCTTAATTCTTCGGTTACAATAGGGGAGGGAGCTTCTTCAATTAATTTCTGATGTCTTCTTTGAGTAGAACATTCACGTTCATTAAGATGGATGACATTGCCAAATTTATCCCCAAATATCTGAATTTCAATATGACGTGATGCCTGAACGAGCTTTTCAATATATAAATCAGGATTTCCAAAGAAAGATTCTGCTTCGGAGCGAGTTATAGGATAAAATCTCTTAAGTTCATTTTCATCATTTACAAGTCTCATTCCCTTACCGCCACCTCCAGCAACTGCTTTTAGCATTATTGGGTATCCGGTTTCATTAGCTACTTTGATAGCTTCTTCAATTGTAGGAACGATACCAATACTGCCTGGTACAACAGGAACTCCAGCTAATCTCATTGTTTCCTTCGCAACTGATTTATTCCCCATTCTGGAAATGGAATCAGCACTTGGTCCAACGAAAGTAATTCCTACGGCATTACATATATCTACGAATTCACTATTCTCAGCTAAAAATCCATATCCAGGATGAATTGCATCGGCATTTGTAATCATGGCTGCTGAAATAATTGAAGGGATATGCAGATAGCTCTTTGAACTTGGTGGAGGTCCAATGCAAATTGCCTCATCAGCAAATCTGACATGTAAAGCATTTTTGTCAGCTTCTGAATATACTGCAACGGTTAATATATCCAGTTCTTTGCAAGCTCTTATGATTCTGAGTGCAATCTCGCTTCTATTGGCTATTAGTAATTTCTTTATCATAAATTATTAAGCTGGTTTAATAATGAAAAGAGGTTGATTGTACTCGACTGGCTGAGCATTTTGTACTAAAATCTTTTCGATGATACCATCAGCATCACTTTCGATTTCATTCATAAGCTTCATAGCTTCAATTATACAAAGTGTTTGTCCCTTTGTTACTCTGGATCCAATCTCAACAAAAGATGGAGATTCAGGAGAAGGAGCTTTGTAAAAAGTTCCAACGATTGGAGAAAGTACTGTATGCATATCATCAGCTAAAATAACTTCATTTTCTTTTGCATTAGCAACGGCTGAGGCAGGGGGAATGAACAAGGGTGGCTCAATATGATGTTGAGGTGGTTGAACATGAGCATGAGCAAAATATGGCTGATTATTCGGTGTTTGTTCGTGAGAAATATTAGATGTCTTAGAAAGATGAATTTTAATGCCTTTCTCATCTAACTCAAGAGCTGTTGCGTGA
Source organism: uncultured Ignavibacteria bacterium (assembly GCA_903862655.1). Taxonomy (GTDB): domain Bacteria; phylum Bacteroidota; class Ignavibacteria; order Kapaibacteriales; family UBA2268; genus CAIOZA01. Next base: position 26,352 of record CAIOZA010000003.1, on the reverse strand, counting down.
CTATCATCGAATATTTTAATTAACTTTTTTAAATATACTAAATCCATTCTGACCTCCATTAATTATTTGAGAAAGGAAAAAATCAAGTTAATAATAAAGAACGAAGCAAAAAAGAACTTTCTGCTTCGTTCTGCAAATTTTTAAAAAATATTATTCTTTAACTCGTTCTACGTAATCACCAGTTCTCGAATCAACTCTTACCATATCACCTTCATTCACGAAAATTGGTACTTGAATTGATGCGCCTGTTTCAACGACTGCCTGCTTAAGCACATTTGTTGCTGTGTCACCCTTAAGACCTGGTTCAGTATGTGCAATTCTTAAGTTCACATGTGGCGGTAATTCAGCTGCAATAACAGTTGAATTAACGAATGCCAAAAGACAATCTTGATTTTCTTTAAGAAAGTTTACAGAAATCCCTAACAGATCACTGTCAACAGGAATTTGTTCGTAATTGTCCATGTCCATAAAAAATAGAGTATTACCATCCCTATAAAGAAATTGATAATTTTTTCTTTCTACTCGAACAAAATCAATTGATTCTCCTGAACGGAATCTGTTTTCGAGTAGCTTCCCGGTTCTCATGACTCTTAATTTAACCTGGAAGAAGGCTCTCAGATTTCCTGGAGTTCTATGTTCAGATTCCAATACTACACATAGCTCACCGTTATAATTAATAACTGCTCCAGATCTTAAATCTGATGTGGTTCCACCCATCTTTATTCTTACAATTAATTTTACATGATTTTTAATAGAGGTGCCTGTCGGAGTCGAACCAACCTACGAGGTTTTGCAGACCTCTGCCTGACCGCTCGGCCAAGGCACCAAAGAATTACAAAATTAACTAATAAATTCTGTAAAAACAAATATGATGGAAAATGAAAATTAAAATTATTTGAATTATATCAATGTAATCTTATAAATTTGTATCCACAATTTTAATCATTCATTAGATACCAGGATTAATTTCCAAATTATTAAAAGAAGTGTAATTGGAAAGGGCAAAGATCCTCTTGATCCTAAAATATTCCATAAATTAGCTCTGATGGCTTGTCTTCATCGTGCTATGGCCCTTCAGAGTTAATTATGGCTTTAAAGGGGAATGCTCATCTAGGTATTTTCATCTGTTTGATGTCAGTGATTACTATTTTTGTGGTAAGTTCAAGTTATCAGCAAATTATTGAATTATTTCCTAATGGCGGTGGTGGATATTTAGTTGCAAGTAAGCTTTTATCCCCATTTTTTGGAATGGTCTCTGGAACAGCATTAATGATTGATTATGTTTTAACAATTACAGTATCAATAGCAAGTGGAGCGGACGCATTATTCTCATTTCTACCACCAGCGTATTTACCCTATAAAGTTTACTTTGGATTGTTTATTCTGTGTGGCTTGACAATATTAAACATGCGTGGAGTAAAAGAATCAGTTGTTTCATTAGTCCCTATTTTTCTGGATTTTGTATTTACACACATTTTTGTAATACTTTATGCAATTTTTAATCATATGTTTGAATTACCTCAAGACGCCCATACAGCTACTTTAGAACTTAGTAAAACTTTCACATCCCTCGGAAAGTTTGGAGCACTTTATTTGATTTTGCATGCTTTTAGTATGGGTGCCGGAATTTATACTGGCATTGAAGCGGTTAGTAATGGTTTGCCAGTTTTAAAGGATCCTAAAGTACATACAGCTAAAATTACAATGAGGTATATGGCAATATCACTGTCAATAACTGTTTTCGTATTGTTCTTAGCCTTCCATCTATACAATGTTGTGCCAGTTGATGGAAAAACGATAACCGATGTTTTATTTGATAAAAATGACAAGTGGTTGGAATAGCAATGTTGGATATATTTTTATGATTGTTACTTTAATTTCTGAAACAGCAATTTTATTCGTAGCTGCTCAAACCGGTTTTTTGGATGGTCCCAGAGTTCTTGCAAATATGGCTTTGGACAGATGGGCTCCAACACGTTTTTCTGCTTTAAGTGATAGATTGGTTACTCAAAAAGGAATTTTATTGATGGGTATCGCCTCTTTTGCATTAATGTTTCTGACTAATGGGTCAGTAACTTTACTTGTTGTCTTTTATAGCATTAATGTTTTGATTACTTTTTGCTTGTCACAATTTGGAATGGTCATTCACTGGTTAAAAGTAAGAGGAGAAGATAAAAAATGGAAAAAGAAATTAATAATTAATGGTGTTGGATTAATAATTTGTTTTCTGATTCTAGTATCAGTTGTGTTTGTAAAATTCTTTGAAGGTGGTTGGATAACCATCATATTGACAGGATCTTTATGCTTGATGTTCTTGAATTTTAAAAAGGAATATAAAAAGGCAGGTGAACTTATAAGGAATTTAGACAAAATTTTTCTTGATAGAGATTTTGTTTCTCAAAATAAATCAAAAAACGAACCTATTCCTAAACCGGACAATAAGGATAGGACTGCTGTTCTATTTGTAAATAGTTACTCAGGAATTGGAATATATTCATTGTTGAGTATCTTCAGACTATTTGGAGATTCATTCAAAAACATAGTTTTTGTTCAGGTCGGTTTAATTGATGCAGGAAATTTTAAAGGTATAGAAGAAATTGATCGATTAAAAGAAAAAGTTCATCTTGATGTTGTTAAATACATTGATTTAACAAATTATCTTGGAAATTATGCTGATGCATTTACAGCCACAGGTCTTGATATTGAACAAGAGGCTTTGAATATGGTTGCTCAAATTCTGGAAAAATATCCTAATTCAATTTTCTTTGGTGGGCAGATTGTTTTTCCTAACGATACTTTCATTTCCAGATTATTACATAATTTTACTGTTTTCTCAATCCAATGGAAACTATACAATTCAGGCCATGAATTTATTATTTTACCAATTAAGTTAAGTGAGACTCATTTACACGATCATGCTTGATTTATTTTTTTAATTGAAAATTAACTCGTATTTTTGAATTCTTGTTTTTTGCGGAAGTGGCGAAATGGCAGACGCACCATCTTGAGGGGGTGGCGCCCTACGGGCATGCGGGTTCAAGTCCCGCCTTCCGCACAAATTATGGCTCACTATCTTTCTGGTAGTGAGCTTTTTTTTTACTAAAAATCTAAGGTGTTAATTATGGTATTAGTAGAATTTGCTATGTTTCCAACCGATAAGGGTGAAAGTGTTAGTGCTTATGTTTCACAGATTATTAATTCTATTGATGACTCTGGATTAGATTACAAACTAACTCCGATGGGAACAATTATCGAAGGTGATTGGGATCAGGTAATGTCAGTGATAACCGGTTGTTTTAAAATTCTTGAATCTCAGTCGAGTAGGATTTATAGTACAATCAAAGTGGATTATCGCAAAACTGATGAATCAAGAATGAGTTCAAAAACCGATAAAATCAAAAGTATTCTCCAAAAGAACATTAAAATTTGATTCTTAATTTGAGGAATACAAAAAAAAATAATACCTTTATTAATGATTATCTCTGATGAAATACATATAAAAGAATATTGATTCTGGAATTATAAGCAAAATCAATGACAATGTATCTTTCGAGAAATATATGGATAATGGCTTAGGCATAATGAGTGAGGCTATCGGACTAGTAAGAGTCCAACCAATTGTAAATATCAATCCAATAATTCCTAAAGATAACAACCCATCTTTAAGACTCCTCTGAATCCAGTTCCGAGTGAAAGCATAAAGGGCACCGACAATATGCAAATGGAAAACGAATAATTCTATCATTTAATTCAAACCTAATTCTTACAATTATTCAAAAATAGCAATAAGAATTAATAAATAATGCACATTTTTTTGAAAATAGTCTTAAATTGCTTTCCAAATAAAACAAATATTTGAAACCAATGAATATTGAAATCGTATACTTTAGATATTATTTAACATTTTTGAGAATAACTATGAATAAAAACCTAACGCGAAGTCTAATTTTCGCAATTACTGCAATTATTTTTTCTGCAATTCTTTCGGCACAGACTAATGTCGATTTCAAAAACCTAAACGCTAAGATTCCAACTGATCCTTCTATTCTCATCGGAACTTTGCCAAATGGTATGAAGTACTACATTAAAGAAAACAAAAAACCCGAAAATCGAGCAGAGTTAATGTTAGCTACCAAAGTAGGATCTGTCCTTGAGGAAGATTCACAAGACGGTCTGGCTCATTTTTGCGAACACATGGCTTTTAATGGAACAAAAAATTTTCCTAAATCAGATCTAGTAAATTATCTTGAATCAATTGGTGTTAAATTCGGTGGTGATTTGAATGCTTTTACCAGTTTTGACCAGACCGTTTATACTCTTCAATTACCCATGGACAATAAAGAACAATTTAACAAAGGATTTCAGGTTCTTCAAGATTGGGCATCAGCAGTTACTTATGATCCTCAGGAAATTGATAAAGAAAGAGGTGTGATCGTTGAAGAATGGAGACTAGGAAAAGGAGCTGATGACAGAGTTTCAAAAAAACATCAGAAATTTCTTTTTTATAATTCCAGATTTGCTGAGAGAGACGTTATAGGAGATACTAACGTATTGTTACATGCTCCTTATGAAAGATTAACAAGTTTCTATAAGGATTGGTATCGTCCTAATTTGATGGCTATTATCATTGTTGGGGACTTCAATAAGCTTGATATTGAAAAGAAAATTATCGAGACTTTTTCTGGATTAAAAAATCCTGACAATCCCAGAGAAAGAACTAAATACACTATGCCTCTTCACAAGGAAACATTTGTTTCTATAGCAACGGATAAAGAACTAACAATGCCTAACGTGGGTATGTTTTTCAAAATGCCTGCTCGACCAGTTGGCGACTATCTTGATTATAAAAAGACACTATCATCGCAACTCTTTTCAACTATGTTGAATAATAGATTGAAAGAACTCACAAGAAAATCAAATTCTCCTTTTATGTTTGCCTTCTCAAATGAGGGTTCATTTTTAGGTGATACAAGAGTATTCATGTTTGTGTCAGTGCCTAAATCAGATAACATCAAAGCTGGATACGAAACTTTGTTTACAGAAGCATTTAGAGTACAGAAGAATGGATTTTTAAAATCTGAATTTGACAGAGCTAAAGTTGAAATATTGCGTAACATGGAAAAAGCTGTTGCTGAAAAGGAAAAAACAGAATCAAAGCGATATACAAATGAGTTTATGAATAATTTCCTTGAGAATGAACCTATACCCGGTATCTCAAATGAACAAGAGATAACCAAACATTTCTTACCTGAAATTACATTAGAAGAAGTTAACGCACTATCTAAAGAATTCATCAAAAAAGAATCAGCTGTTATTACACTTAGTGCTCCTGAAAAAGCTGAAGTTATCGTTCCTAATGAAAAAGAGATTTTAGCTGCTTTTGATAATATTTCGGCACAGAATATACCACAATATGTCGATCAGGTTTCTGATTCACCTTTGATGAGTAAAAAACTTAGCCCAGGTAAAATTATTAGCGAAAAGAAAATTTCTGAAATTGGTGTTACTGAATTAACTTTATCAAACGGTGTTAAGGTTGCATATAAGCCAACTGACTTCAAAAATGATGAAGTTCAATTCACATCATTCAGTCCGGGTGGTTCTTCACTTGTTTCAGATAAAGATTTTATAAATTCTGAAATTACAACTCAAGTTATAAATAATAGTGGTATTGGCAATATGAATGCCGATAAGCTAGAGAAATTGTTAACCGGGAAAATTGTTCGTGTTGCACCATATATTTCAGATTTAAATGAAGGTATTCGTGGAAATTGTTCACCTAATGATATGGAAACAATGTTCCAGCTAATATATTTATATTTCAACGAAGCTAGAGTTGATAATGAAGCAGCAAAATCAACAATTGAGAACTTAAAATCTCAAATTGAAAATGCCAGCAATAGTCCTGAAGAAGTCTTTTCTGATTCAGTTGAATATATCTCAGCTAATTATCATCCACGCAAAAAACCCTGGACTTTGGAAACTTTAAAGCAAATTGATCCTGATAAAATCTATGATATTTATTATGACAGATTTGCTGATGCAAGTGATTTCACTTTCCTTTTTGTTGGGAATATAGATGAGGCTAAATTCAAAACTATGGCAACAACCTATTTGGCAAATCTTCCAAATAAAAATCGCAAAGAAAATTGGAAGGATCTGAATGTTAATTTTCCAAAAGGACAGATATCCAAATCTGTGAAAAAGGGAATTGAAAAGAAAAGTTCAGTTAGATTAGTTTTTGCAGGAAATTTTGATTGGAACATCAAAACAAATTATAATATCTCTTCTGCCATGAGCATGCTTAATGTTAGACTAAGAGAAGTTCTTAGAGAAGATAAAGGTGGAGTTTATGGTGTAGGAGCCTATCCAATATTAACTAGAACACCTAAACAGGAATATAAAATCAATGTTATGTTTGGTTGCAATCCAGACAGAGTTGATGAATTGATTCAAGCTGTTGTTGATCAGATGAAAATTATGCAGGACAGTTTGCCAACAGATAAGTATATGACAAAGGTAAAGGAAACTCAAAAGAGAGAATACGAAGTAAATTTAAAAGATAATAGATTTTGGTTGAACAATGTTCTGAATCTGGCTTATACCAATGAAATTGATCCAAAATTTGTTCTAGAAAGACCAAAATGGGTGGAAGCTTTGACACCTCAAGATATTCAAAATACAGCCAAGAAGTACTTTAAAACTGACAATTATTTAAAATTCGTACTTTATCCCGAAAAATAGTATTACTGTCTTTAGAATTGAATCCGGTGTCGTTATTGCGACTCCGGATTTTTTTTAACTAATTATCTGTCCAAAGCGTCAACTAATTTAAATTTCATATTTCTTTTAGGATAAAAAATGAAAAAGTCTCAGGTACTTTTATTAATTATTTCTTGTTTAAGCATTAATGCTCAAGACAGGAACTTAAATGTAACAGTTTATAACGATAATCTTGGTGTGATTCGTGATGTTCGTAATATGAAAATAGGTAAAGGTATAACTTCCATTCAATTGAAAGATGTAGCTCAGTTGATCGATCCAACAAGTGTTCACATCAAAATGGATGCAACTGTTCTTGAACAGAACTACAAATATGATTTAGCAAATTTTTCATCTATTCTTCAGAAATATCTGGAAAAGAACATTTCGTTGGTAGCTAAAGATGGAAAAGTTATTACTGGACAACTGATCTCAGCTTCGGGTGATCAACTTGTAATAAAGAAATCTGACGAAGGTCTCATTCTACTCCCCAAAACAGATGATTATCAATTAAATGTTGATAAACTTCCTGATGGATTGATTTCAGTTCCAACTCTTGTCTGGACAGTTGATGCAGAAAAAAATTCTAACCAAGAAGTTGAAGTGTCATATATGACATCTGGAATGAGCTGGAATGCACAATACGTGGCTGTTCTTAATGAAAACGACACAAAGATGAATTTCAATTCGTGGGTTAGTGTTACTAATAATTCAGGTACAACCTTTCCTGATGCAAAACTACAACTAGTTGCAGGTGATGTTAACCGAGTTCAAACAAGGTATGATTTTATCGAGAAAAATGGAGCAACTATCGAAAGAGCTCCTAATGTAGCAATGAGGAGTTTTGAGGAAAAATCATTCTTTGAGTATCATATTTATGACATGCAAAGAACTACTACACTATCAAACAATGAAACAAAGCAAATCTCACTCTTCGAAGCAACTGATGTGAGAATTAATAAAAAATATCGTTACCTTTCTAATGTGTATAGTTACCAAAGTAGCAATGATAAGGGAAAAGTCTCTGTTGTTGTTGAGTTTGAGAATAAGAAAGAGAATCAAATTGGGATGCCAATGCCCAAAGGGATAGTCAGACTTTACAAATCAGATGGCAAGAATCTTCAATTTATTGGTGAAGATAGAATAGAACACACTCCAAAAGATGAAAAGATAAGTTTAAAAGTTGGTGATGCTTTTGATGTCGTTGTTGAGGATACCAAAGTAGAAGAAAATAAAATTTCAGATAAAGTTGTTGAAAGCTCATGGGAAATAAAAATCCGTAACAGAAAAGAAGAAAATATTGAAGTAGATGTTGAAAAATTTATGGGCTCAGGCTGGAAAATTCTTGAATCTTCTTATCCGATTCAAAAACAAAGTGCTGACAAAGTAAATTTTAAAATTCCTGTCAAAAAAGGTGGAGAGTCAATTCTGAGCTTTAAAGTTAGATATTCATATTGATGTTTTTATAATTGAATTTTCTAACTCATCCAAAAATATGTTTTAGATTCTGTATTGCTGCAAAGTTTGTTAGGATGTAGTGAACTGGAGTTATCGAAACATATCCTTCTGAGACTGCATTATCATCAGATTCAGGGTTCTGATCATTTGTCTTATAGATACCTGAAAACCAGAAGTATTCTTTCCCAAAAGGGTCTACTCGTTTCTCATAGGCATCATCCCACGAAGAATTACTTTGCTTAGTGATTTTGATTCCTTTGATTTTCTGTTCTTCAAGGTTAGGAATGTTTACATTAATAAAAGTACCTGAAGGCAAGTTATTTTCAAGAAGTTCTTTTGCAATTCGATAAGAGTAAATTCCGGATGCACTCATGTCTGAATTTATATCATAGGATGAAAGTGATATTGCCATTGATGGTATCCCCAATAACATACCTTCAGTTGCTGCTGAAACCGTTCCAGAATAGAGCATATTGACCGAAGTGTTTTGTCCATGATTAATACCTGAGACAACGAGGTCAGGCTTTCTGGGCAGTATTCTGGATATAGCTAATTTAACACAGTCGGCTGGAGTCCCATTGATTGCAAATTCATTATTTATATCATTACGTTGATATTTGGTTATTCTTAACGGTTTTGACACAGTCAATGCATGACCGACAGCACTTTGCTGTCGGTCTGGAGCTACAACAAATACTTCTCCGAGTTTCATCATCTCCTTGGCTAGAACATAGATCCCGTTGGAGTCTATGCCATCATCATTGGATACTAAAATTAATGGTTCGGACATTCTTATTTACCAAATAATCTCATTATATCGTTATAGAAGGCATAAGCCATTAGCCCTAAAAGAAGAAACATGCCAATATTCTGAATAACAATTTTTCCCTTTAGTGGAATTTCCCTTCTTATGATAGATTCAATTATTGTTATTATAATATGACCACCATCTAGTGCAGGGAATGGTAAAATATTGATTATGGCCAATGTAATTGATAGCATTGCCATGAAATTCAGGAAAACTTCAAGGCCAAGCTTGGCTGACAAACCAGCACTTTTAGCGATCATAATCGGACCACCAAGAGATTCCTTTGCTGAGATATTTCCTTTAAAGATTTGTTGAACTGATTTAACAAAAACAGTTGAGAATTTATATGTCTGTTTAAATCCTTCAGAAACTGATTGAAAAAAACCAAAAGATAGTTTTTCCCTTTTACCTGCAAAAACTACATCAGGATAAAATCCAAGTTTTCCATTGTTGTCAGGATTAATAGAGTCCTTCAACAAGTTATTCCCACGCTTCCAACTTAACAATATTTTCTGATTTTTGTACTGATTTAGGAGAACAGTCAATCTTGTAAAAGCTCCAATTTTCTCATTGTTAATTGAGATAATCGTATCACCGGTTGTTAAACCGATCTTATCGGCAGGCTTTCCGCTCTCTACACCCTTAACATAAACATAAGCATTTTCTGGAACGATTCCGAGTGTCTGTTGACCAGTCATCGTTTTTAGTAATGTTTTTCCATCAGCCTTAAATCTCATTTCTGTTCCATTGCGGCTAACTGTAAGGTTCTTTTCTTCACCTAATTCTGAGATCATCAGCATTTCAGTAAGTTCGTCCCATGTCGATATGCTTTTGCCATTGATTTGAATAATTTGGTCGCCACTCTTTAAACCAATTCTATCTGCGATAGTATTTTTGTCGATATACCCGATCGTAGTTGTCTTCCATATTATTTTCCCTTGGGACATTGTTATGAAAGTAAAAATTCCAATCGCAAGTAGAAAGTTCATTAAAACACCTGCACTCAGCACAAATATTTTCTGCAACATGTTCTTCGATCTGAATTCATATTCTTGAGGTTCTGCACTCAAAGCGGTGGTGTCCATACTCTCGTCAACCATACCGTTTACTTTAACATAACCTCCAACGGGAAATATGCAGATTCGATAATCGCAATATCCATTTCCTTCCCAATCTTTAAGCTTTCCAAATGTAAACCCATGAACTTTGTTGTAACCGAATAAACGAGGTCCCATTCCAAAAGAGAAAATGTCTGTTCGGATGCCACAAGATCGGGCAGCTAGAAAATGTCCCAATTCATGTATGAAAACAAGTATTCCAATAACAATGATAAAGTAAAATAAACTATTTAACACTTCCATAAATTTATCCGTTTAATTATTGTGTAGCAATTTAGTTGTAAAATTTCTTGAATCTAAATTAGTATTAACTATGTCATCAATAGTTGGATTATCGATATGATTAATATTCATAAGTGTTGTTTCCACAAGAACTGAAATAGCATTAAATGGAATTTGATTTTTTAAAAAGCCATTAACTGCAATTTCGTTAGCCGCATTCAAAACTGCTGTACTATTCCCAAAGCTATTCAGTGAATCATAAGCAAGTCTGAGGCATGGAAATCGATTTAAATCAGGCTTTGAAAATGTTAAAGAATTAAATTTATTAAAATCAAGTCTTTTAAAATTATTTTTCATCCTCATTGGGTAGGTTAGTGCATAGGAAATCGGTACTCTCATATCTGGAAGTCCCATTTGCGCTTTTATTGAACCGTCAACAAATTGTACCATTGAATGAATTATACTTTGTGGATGTATAACAACTTCAATTTTACTTAGTTCGATATCAAACAACCAGAAAGCTTCTATTATCTCGAAACCTTTATTTATCATGGTTGCAGAGTCAATTGTGATTTTGTTGCCCATTGACCAGTTTGGATGTGCCAAAGCTTGATTGACAGTAATATTCTTAAAATCTTCAATTGGAGTGTTAAGGAATGGACCACCTGATGCTGTTAGAATAATCTTTTCGATTTCGTCCTTATTCTCGCCAACAATGCATTGCAGAACAGCACTATGCTCACTATCGATTGCAAATATTTGAACGTTGTATTTCCTGGCCTCATCAATTATAATGCTGCCAGCACTAACCAATGTCTCTTTATTAGCTAAAGCAATGTTAATGCCTGCTTTAATTGCTGATAGGGTAGGGATCACTCCTGAAAAACCAACCAATGCCGAAACAGTTAAATCGTTAATTGAATCAGATGCTGCTTCGCATAAGCCTTCCTCGCCATAGAGTATTTTACCTATAAAATTTGATTCCCTTTTGAAATTCAGATATAATTTCTCATCGCCAATAACTACTCCTTTAGGATGATATTTTTCTATTTGATTGGTGAGGATATCAATTCTAGAGTTTGTAGTAAGATAATTAATTTCGAAATGATCTTGAATCGAATCAATAACTTCCAAAGTTTGTACTCCGATTGAACCTGTCGATCCAAGAATAGTTAATATTTTGGGATTATCTGTCATCAGCTCTTCATGTATTCCTGGGTTACATCCTTGTTTCTGCGTGGAGATTCAAACTTGAATGAATCGATAGATATTTGCTCATCTTGAACCAATTTGATTTTAACGAAATACTTTATCATTAGTCTTGATAACCTAGATAATGTACCTTCAGTCAAATATGGTGCTACATGAGGATGTATATGTAAATTTAATTTAAATTCTCTTGAATGAGAACGAAAATTCTTCAACCATCTTTCAATGGCATTAAAGAGAACTGACTTGGAAGCAATCCTGCCTCTTCCGTGACACATAGGGCAAACATCAGTCATCTTCTCCGAAATTGTTTGATTCACTCTTTGTCGTGTAATTTGCATTATTCCGAGCTGTGTGAGAGGATAGACAACAGTTTTTGCTCTGTCTCTGTTCAATTCTCTACGCATATCACTAAACAATCTCTTACGATTTGCATCCTTACCCATATCGATGAAATCAATAAGGATCATGCCGGACATATCTCTTAGTCTTATCTGTCGTGCAATTTCACGGGATGCTTCTAGGTTTGTATTTAATGCAGTATTTTCCTGGAGATGCTCCGAGATAGATTTGCCGGAATTAACATCAATAACGTGCATTGCTTCTGTTTGTTCAACTATGATCGATCCACCTTTTGGTAGATTAACTTTTGATTTATAGGTTTTTTCTAACTCTTGTTCTACCCCAAAATGATCAAATATTGGTTTCTTTTGGTCATAAAGTTCTATAGCACTTAAAAGATTTGGTGATGCCCATTTGATATAATTTGTAATTTCTTTGAATAACTTTTTTGAATCGACATGAACTTTCGCAACATCGGTTGTGAATAAATCACGGATAACACTTGTGGCAAGTTCCATGTCCTGATAGAGTAGGGTGGGACCCTCAGCTCTTTTAATCTTAGCTTCAATATCACGCCAAGTTTGTATCAACTTATCCCAGTCACGGATTAATTCTGTTTCACTTTTTCCTTGAGCTGCAGTACGGATAATGCAACCAGATCCTTTGGGTAGAGTTGTTCTTGCCAAATAGCGAAGACGTTTTCTCTCTTTGAATGATGTTATTTTACGTGATATACCAATGACATTTTCGAAAGGCATTAGAACGACATATCTACCTGGGAGTGCAATTTTTGTCGTTATTTTTACTCCTTTTGAGCGATAAGCTTCACGGACGATTTGTACTATTATCTTTTGCTCTTCTTCGAGATTTATTTCAACGGGACCGCTTCTTCTGGTCATGAAAATTGCTTGTTTGGTCTCAAAGGCATTTTCAGTTTTATTTGCTTTTTTTATTTTGTCATCTTCTGATTCGGAAGAAATATTCAATTCATCAAAAACATCATTATATTCGTCGATTTCAAGTTCGTTGTCTTCATCTTCTGGTGAATCTTCTTCGTCAGTAATCATATTGTCAAGATCATCATCAACATCTGAGAAATGAAGAAATCCATCCTGTCCTTGACCAATGTCAACAAATGCTGCATTAATCCCGGGAACAATACGCTTTACCTGACCAAGATAAATATTACCAACTGATTTTTCTTTATCCGGAGTTTCAATAAAGAATTCAGCAAGCTTTCCTTCTTCAGTGATTGCGATGCGGACTTCATTTAAGGCAGAATTAATGATTATTTCTTTTTTCATTCAGAATCAATATTGATTAAAGATTAAAGAGACGAATAAATTTAGATAAATTACAATTAAATAAAAAAAAAGGTCAAGTTGACCGTGGCACCCTAAGAACAAACTTACCGTTGCTTCCTTCCGGACCTGGCGGGGTTGGGCTTGACTTAGCCGCACGGGACTTGACCCGACTACAAAATTAGGTATAATTTATCATTAATTCAAATTTATTAAAAAATAAATTGAAGAAATTCACAAATTATCTTGTTTTGTTAAAGAAAATGTTCTATTTTTGTATTCTATTCTGCGCCAGTAGCTCAGTTGGATAGAGCATCAGCCTTCTAAGCTGAGGGTCACAGGTTCGAATCCTGTCTGGCGTACTTACAACAAATAAAACCTTGAAGCATTTGTGATTCAAGGTTTTTTTTATAGTTAATTTATTGACAAAAAAAAATGGCTGTTTCTGCAAAGCAAAAACTGCCATTAAATTTATAAAGAATAGTAAAAAACTATTTCAAAACTCTGTTAACCGATTGTAGAAAAGTATCTTTATCCCGACCACCAACAATTGTCTCAGAAATATTACCTTTTTTATCAATAATAAAAGTTGTTGGAATAGCTTCAATGCTACCATAAGCTGCATCCAATTTTCTTTGAAGATCTACAAGGTTTATATATTCAATGTTATTCTTTTTAACGAATTCCTCCACACCTAACAGAGCACCATTTGGATTTCTTTCTAAAGCAATACCAATAATTACAAAATCCTTACCTTTCATTAACTGTCCCAGTGAAATTAAGTCTGGTATTTCCCTTCGACAAGGACCGCACCAAGTTCCCCAAAAATTGAGAAGTACTACTTTATTTTTGGTGTATTCTGCGAATGATACTTTAGTTCCATTGTCATTCCATGTAAAGTCAATTGATTTTCCTTTTTCAGCTTTCCCAACTGTTTCAATCTGAAAAACTTTGGTACCGGTAACAGTAGTTGTTGTTGATGTTACTGTGTTATTATTGGCCAGCATACTTGATGTATTGTTTAGTGCCTGACTTTGTAAATCGATTTTTGGCTTCTCTTGTCCACAAGAGCTTAGGACCGATATACTGAAAATTAAAACAGTAAAAAAACAAAATGTTTTGAAATAATACATAACAATCCTTGATAATTGAATTAAAATATTCTAATGTAGAAAAATATGAATAAATTAATTTTTTATTATAAAAATAATATTGATTTATAAATCTTCAGTTTCATCTTTTGTTGTTTCAACATTTGGAACTTCTTGGACAATTTCAACATGTTTGGCTTTTTTGATTGAATTAACATACCTGAACATTGCCACGAAGAAACCAAGAACTACTGCTAAAACACCAAACCAAACCAAATTAATAAATGGTTTAGTTGATACATCTACATGGAAAACTTCTCTTGAAGATAGAAACTCCATCTTTGTGTCTTCAGCTGTTTCTCCTGGAACAACACTACTTAAACTGAGTTGAAAATCTGTGCCTTTAACTAATTTTGTTATTGGAGTCATCTTTCCTTTTTCAGGATTTAATGTCGCAAAGAGAGTATCTTCCCATTGTTTCCCATCTTTTACAAAACTGATTATTGTCCCGAGTACCATTTCCTTTTCATTGTGCTGCTGATTCATCTCGAATCTATTAAAGGTCATGGTAATTGTAGTATCATAAGCAAGTTTTCCGGATTCACCTTTCTTGAGTACCAAAGGTGGATCTCCAACCTGCAAATCAAATGTTTTTGGTGATATATATATATCTTTCATTAGGAAACGCTCAATACCAGGTTCGAAGAAAGGGCTCTCGAAATTATTAAAACTACTGTAGTATAAAACTGGATAGGCATCAGCTAAAACTATACCATTCTTTTCGATTCTAATTTGATACTCATACTTTTCACGATCAGTAAATTGTCTTTCAATTTGTTTTTTACCAACCAATGTAATATCATATCCAAAAGCTTTTTGCGTTTTGCCCTGAATCAAAGACAATGGTTTCATTTCTGAATAAGCACCTGAAGCTATAATACCAAGAATCATGACCGATATACCAAGATGAGACACAAAAGCACCGAGAAATTTGGTATTACTTCTGAAATTCTTAATACATAATTCAATATTAACAAATAATGAAAACCATCCAGCAAAACCCAAAAGAATATATCTATAGTCTGATAGTCCAAGGAAATAAGAAATAATTACTATCACAACGCTTGCAATAATTGGAAAATACAATTTCTTTAAAACTGTTTTCCAATCAGATTGTTTCCAGTTTAGATATATGGAAACAGCGTTAAGAATCAATATCAAGAATGAAATTGGATTTGCCCACATATTATAATCTTCAGGCTTAACGGAAGCTTTAGTTTTAACAAGCCACTCAGGTAGAACTGGTCTTATTGTACCTAACAGAACAATGACTGTTAAAGCAAGAAGAAGAATAGCACCTAAAGCTAGCCACATTTCTTTAGAACTGAAACTGAATCCAATTTTAGCCTGAGGTATATCCTTAAGCCTTATAAAAAGAATTGTAAAGCCAGATATTGTAAAGAATAAAAGCAGAAATACCATCAAATTATTTACGATTTGTCCCGGATCAACAAATGAATGAACTGAAGCTTCTCCAAGAATTCCACTTCTTGTCAAATATGTAGCAAATAACACAAATACAAAACCAAAAATTGCTAATGAGAAATTGGTTTTGTATAAACCTCCTGTTCTTTTTTGAACAAGCATTGTATGAATTAAAGCTGTTGCTATTAGCCATGGCATAAGTGAAGCATTCTCCACAGGATCCCATGCCCAAAAGCCACCCCAACCAAGTGTTTCATAAGCCCAGAAACCACCCATCATTATTCCTAAACCTAAAATGGCAGCAGCAAACAAAGTCCATGGAATTGCTATATTAATCCATTCATTATATTCTCTTTTAATTAAACCAGCAATAGCAAATACAAAAGGAACTGTCATTGCGGCATAACCGAGGAATAAAATCGGTGGATGAATTGCAATCCAATAGTTCTGTAAAATTGGATTAAGACCTCTACCTTCTGGAGGGGTAAAGCCTACCTGAACGCCTTGTTGCCCCGCGAATGTTTCCCAAATCATTTCGAATGGACTTTTGAAAATAAGAATAACTACTAAAAACAAAAGAATGAGAGAATAAAATCCCATTACCCATGATTCATAACCATATTTTTTTGCATTTGGTATTAGAAACAAACCAATTAAAGCTAAAAAGAATGTCCATAATAGAAATGAACCTTCCTGACCTGCATAGAAAGAAGAAACCAGCAAATGCATTGGAAGTGTTGTTGATGAATAACTCCAAATGTAAGTATATTGAAAATTGTGTGCAAAGATATTAGTCATCAGTAGTAGTACCATTGCAGTAATACTGCCAACAAAAGCAAAAAAAGTGTATCTTCCAATCGATTTTAATTTCTCACTATTTCGTCTAACCGACAAAAAATAAGCCCCGGCAGAACCCAGAGCCAATACGAGAAGTATGTAAGTAAGTAATTTCCCTAACATATAATAATTTCTTTAGTGATGAAAAAAATAATTTAAACTACTGCTGACCGCTTGTTCTCTTCAAATCTTCTATCTGCCCCTCATATTTTGATGGGCATTTTGTTAGAATATCCGAAGCATAAAAAGTGTTGCCGTCAAGTTTGCCAGTCACAACAAAATAATTTGCGATATTGAAATTCTGGGGTTTTGCACCTTTGAAAATTACTTTTACCTCTTTATTTTCTTTATCTATCATAAAAAAAGTAAAAATATTTTTTTCCGCATCATAATTTATTGGTTTGTCTTTAACCCAAGATCCGGTAACCTGAACCTTCTTGCCTGACACCGAAGCATTTGCAAGATTAGAGTATTCAATTGCGTTAGAGTCCAAAGCAAAAATTGCTATTACTACAAAGCATATTGCAGCAATTACTCCGATTATATATTTAGTTTTCATAATATCCAAAATTGATTAAAAAAAACGAAATTATTTATCACTGATATCAAATAATTTGTCATTAACAGATTGTTCGATTTTCTTAATTTTTCTATCCAAAGTGAATAGATAAAATCCAAGCCCAAACCAAATAACCAAAATAATAGCCATAACAATATACAATGTATTCTGATTCATCATTTCCTGCATTAAACCACCTAATAGATTAATAAATATGAGAAATTAACTTTTTCATTCTAAAACGAATGTTTAACATCCAGAAAAAGATTAAACTAATAGACGTAAATCCCAGACTAAATGTTATTTGCTGTAAAAAATTTAAAGTATTTGCTTGAGTACTCACAACTGGTCCAGAACTATTATCGTTTACTGACCCTGGGTGAAGACCAGTTAAAAGTCTTGGTAATATAAAGACAAAGAATGGAACAGTAAGAAATGCAATTATTGAATAAACAGAACTGAGACGTGCTTTTAGTTCTTCATTCTCCAAAGCCGATCTTAACGCAAAATATGCTCCATAAATTAGCAACAAAATAAAAATTGATGTTTCTCTTGGATCCCAGTTCCAAAAGGAACCCCAGTTGAGTTTAGCCCAGATCATTCCAGTAACTGTTGCTAAAATTGTAAAAATTGTACCTATTTCTGCTGCAGCTGTAGCTTTAAGATCGTATTCCATATTCCTTGTTCTCAGATAAGATATAGAATAAATCATAGCAAAAAGATACGCTAGTACCGAAATCCATGCAACAGGAACATGATAGTTCATTATCCTTATTTGTTCTTCTAATCCTGGCACGACAGGAAAAGTAAAAATTGGATTAATTGAGGCAATGGAGTGATAAACAAATTCATTTTTTTTCGAATCAAAATGAGTTTTTAGTACAAATCTGCCTGTTGAAGCACTAGCTTTGAATTCTTCAGGTAAATCTTTAGAGTATATCGCTAAATTTGCTTCTTTGTATTTTGGTACATTATTCCAAATTCTTAGAACCCACTTACTTGACGCTGTATCGAACTTCAGTGTTGATGGAATAATGTTAACAAGTACATTCCCATTGTACTCAGGTAGAGCTTCAGAAAGATATTTTGAAGTTGCAAAATTAGCGGCAATAGGTGGTAGAAAAGATAGGACAGTGAGAAGTATTACAAAAAAGAATACTGTAAACTTCCACCAAAGAGCTTTAGGCTTTTCAATACCATTATACATTCCTAAAACTAATCCTAAAACAACGCCCGAAACAATGATTACTGCTTTCATATATAAAAAAATAAATATTTATCAAATGTGATTTTAAAAAAGATAAAATTACAGAATTAATTGCTAATTAAAAAGAAATTTTAGTTCAAATTATGCAATGATTTAACGAGTGTTAGTGTGTTCATTGAATTTTTGGTATCTGAAGGAATGTAGATTATTTCGTCCATAATTTTTTTAATTATATGGATTCCTAATCCTCCACGTTTAAAAGATTTGAAGTATTCTAACATGTCTGGTTCATTTACTTCAGTAGGATTAAATGGTTTGCCGCTGTCCTTAATTTTTATGATAAAGCTTTTAGAATCAAACTGAGTTTCAATTAGTATTTGATTGTTCGGGTCTAGATTGAAAGAATATCTAATAAGATTAGTACAAGCTTCATCAACTGCCATAGCGATGTATGAAGCCACTTCCTCAGAAAATCCAACCGATAATGCATCTAAATTTATAGTTCTTCTAATATCTTCGAGATAAATATAATCTGTCTGAAATTGGTAGTCGTTAATCTTACTATTTAATATGTTATTTGTCATTTATCAGAATTAATATTTGAAAATTTTGACAATGCTAATTGCTCATCTTCTGTAATATCAAATAATAATGGAAAACCTAGTAAATCAAAAACAGAAAATACCTTAGGTTTCATGTTGCATAGTTTAATGTCTCCACCTTTATCTCTAACGTCCTCTATAAATGCCATAAATACTCCTAAACCTGCACTACTGATATAATCCAGTTCTTTAAAGCTAACAAGAATATTTGAATGACCTTTGTTAATGATACGAGAAATAGCATTCTCGAGATCAGGAGCCGTATGCGCATCCAAATATCCATGAAGATGTAACAACTGGACATTATCTAGGGATGTGTTTGATACTAAAAATTTTGAATTCTGATTCATTTCAACCTCTTAACTCTTTAGAAAAATAACTTAAACTAACCACAGTCATATCATCATGTTGATGATTATCTTTACTAATTTTTACTATATCTTCTTTCAATATTTTAGCAAAATTATTGCTATTACTATTATATACTGAATTTTTCAAAATTAGTTTCAAATATTCAATATTTAATTCTTGATCTTCAATCCTTAGCTCTGTAATCCCATCACTATACATAATAATATTGTCACCATTTTCTAATTGGAGTTCAACTAGCTCAAGGTTCTCATCGAATATTTCTGATGAAGTCAATCCTATTCCAATTCCTGTAGGAGTTATTGTATTGATACTATTAAATGATTTGTGTATAAATGGCATGTGTCCTGCTCTTGAAATTTCTATTAATCCTTCATTGTTTTTAATTACAATAGCTGACATAGTAATGTACATCTGTTTATCCATTGATTTGTATAAATTGAGGTTAATCTTACACAATAAATCTTTAGCATTTTCTGCTTCTTTGGCTACTCCAAGCACTACACCTTTTAATAAAACCATATAAAAAGCAGCACTCATTCCCTTGCCAGATACATCACCTATCAAAGCACATAGTGAACCATCTTTGAGATGAACAAAGTCATAATAATCACCACCAACTTCATCAGCTGTAATTGTGAATGCAGAAAAGCTATAATTTTCAATTTCAGGCATTTTAAGAGGGATAAGCTTAGCTTCTATATCATGAGCAATTTTTAGTTCTCTTTTATACTTTTCTTTTTCAATTGACTCCTGTACAAGGCGTGCATTTTCGATGGCAATATTAATATTATCACTAAATGCGGACAATATATTCATGTAATCTCCATCAAAACCATACTCGTCGCTATGGATTAGATAAATATTCCCAATTTTCTCATCACCAGACTGTAGCGGTAATATTATTAAAGACTTAACAGGGATACTCTTTTCCAAGAAAGTAAAATCCAATAATTTGTATTCATTAAGAGATTCAATATACAATGGTTCGGAAATTGGAATAATAGATGAGTATTTGAATTCATCAGAATAATAGTTATTGTTTAGTAATGTAGATAAATCATTCGACGAAATTTTAAGAACCTGAGAAATTTCGATAAAATTTAACTGTAATTTATTGTTTGAATCATACTTGTCATTCCATGCAAAAGTTGCACCACTTGAAAATAGTGATAATTTTGTTACTGTTTCAATCAACTTATCCAATTCTATAGTTTGAGCAACAAGTTTATTGAGAAAAGTAAGAGAGCTGATTTCACTTATCCTCTTCTCGAATATTTTTGTTGATGGGTAATACATAATCGCTGAAAAGAACAAACGGATATGATATGAAATCAACATCAAAGAAAACATTGGGAGAACTGATGCAATGGGAAAAAGATTGTAAAGGGCATTATTGAATTTGCCATCATTTGAATTGCTGATTTCAAAGGTTGCCAATATTATACATAGTGTTATAATTATCATAGAAACAAAAATAAGATTTCTTTTTTGGGGCTTTGTAAGAGATGCTATCCAATCATTGCGTTTAGCCTGAAGGAATGTAAGTATAATTAATGTGAACTGAAGACCAAAAATTATACTTGTTAAAAAATTATTATATAGAATATCCTCAGGATTAGCGTGATAAAAATAAAATGGAATTTCGAATATGACCACACACGCTACGGCTATGCCTATTGCTCTGTTGTATAGTTTGGTTGATTTATGTTTGTGAAACCAAAACCAAAGGAATAAATATCGGTATATTGTTAAAATCAAATATAATGAAACAAAGCATAAAAAATTAATATAGATAATATCAATAACCCGTTTAGGCAATCCGCCTAATTTTATTGATTCGGGTAGAAAGATAGAAAGAAAAAAAATAATTGATATCAAAACTATTATTTTATACGAATCTTTTACAAAAGCCTCAAATCTTGAATAGTCCTTGGAGGAAAACTGAAAAAAAAGATAATTTGTATAAAGAATTAATAATGGCATTACAACGAGAATTGAAAAAATGAATCTCAAAGTTAAAGCAACAATGGAATTATAACCATCGAATAAAAAGAAAATATTATCTATTGTTGCCTTTGTTGCCAAAGAGGCAATAGAAATAATCCACAGAATGCTCTTCTGATAACCTGAAAAATCCTTTGAAATGTAATTTATCATATATTAAGAGTATTTAACGTATAATATCCAATAAAGTTTCTATAAAACTTAACAGTTTTAAAAAATGATATTAGTCAAGATTTAAATTTAATTAAAGTTTTTTAGTATTTTTGTTTTTTTAAGGAAATCTTTAATGGAATATATTCTTACACCGAAAGAAATGAAAATTGTTGATTCAATAGCTATCAATGATTTTTGTATTCCGTCAGCTCTATTAATGGAAAATGCTGCAAGATCTGCATCAGATTTTATAAGAAAGAAAATTATTGATTTAGAATTAATTGATCCTAAAATTGCAATATTATGCGGCTCAGGTAATAACGGTGGCGATGGGTTTGCATTAGCCAGGCATTTGTTCAGTCATACTTCTCTAAATGTTTATTGGATTGGTGATGAATCAAAAATGTCTCTTGAGACGAAATCAAACTATTCATCTATAAAAAAAATAACAAAAAACCTCTTTCATATTAAATCCGAGAAGGATTTAACCTTATTGAACTCAGAAATTGACATAATTATTGACTCCATTATCGGTGTCGGCGGATCGGAGAATATCAAGGGGATTGCAGGAAATATTTTAATTAAGATTAGCTCAATCAATGCAATTAAATTTGCTGTTGATGTGCCTACAGGACTAAATTCGGAATCCGGCAAAGCACATCAATACTGTTTTAAAGCAAATCATACTATTACAATGTATGCACAAAAACTTGGATTATTGTTGGATCAAGGGCCAGAATATTGTGGCGAAATTGTTGTTGCTGATCTCGGAGCCCCAACACAAATTGTTAAAGATAAATCACACATATTTTATCATACTAAAGAAGATTTAGATAATCTATTACCCAAAAGAAAAAAAAATTCATCTAAATTTGATTATGGAAGAGTAGTTATTCTTGCAGGCTCAAAACAGTTTCCTGGAGCTGGAGCTTTGACGGCTAATGCGGCGATCAGGGTTGGTGCAGGTTTAGTTGAGCTATTTACTGAATATTTTCATCCTTCTACTTTACCTGAAGTGATTTGTCCTTTAGCAACAAAAGATCAACCTTTAGACTTTAATTTAATCTTTGACGATTTTATTAAAAGCACAAAAAAATCAAATTCAATAGTAATTGGTCCAGGATTAGGAGAAACTTTTGATTGGAATAAACTTTCAAAATTTATCTATTCTTTACCTGAGGATTCAAAGTTGTTAATTGATGCTGATGGACTAAGAGCAGTTGATGTTAGTACTCCATTTAAGTCCAGTGTTATTCTAACGCCTCATCTTGGTGAATTCTCAAGATTAATCGGAGTACCAAGATCTGAAATTGAGAAAGATACTATTGGTTTTTCTAAGAAATATGCTTTACAAATGAACTGTATAGTTCATCTTAAATCTGTGCCAAGTGTTACGACTGATGGAGTTAGTACTTGTTTAACTATCAATGGAAATCCTGGAATGTCAACAGCAGGTAGTGGTGATGTCCTGTCAGGAATCATTTCTTCATTGATTGCACAAGGATTGTCTGCATTCAACGCAACATCACTCGGAGCTTATATCCATGCTGGTTCTTCTTCTTTATTCACAGAAAAATTTCAGGAGCAAAATTTAACAGCAAGTTCAATAATAGATTTTATTAAGTATTTTATGATGAATGAAAATGATTAGTTCAAAATATAAACCTCTATTCTTTCCCGCCTTGATAGCTATTTTAATATTTATTGCATCTCATCAAAGTAAATTTACTATTCCTGACTTTGGGTTCAAAATTGAAGATAAAATCATACATTGTATAGTATATTTGATATTTGGCTTAAGTTTGGTGTATTCATTACTAACAATTAATCCTACAATTTCATTAATGAAACTTAGGTATTTAGTGATTATAATTGGAATTCTGTATGGAGCTAGTGATGAAGTTCATCAATACTTTATTCCAGGGAGACTCTGTGATATTTATGATTTAATCGCGGATTCTTTTGGAATATTAATGGCAGTTATTATTTATCCATATCTTTCAAAAAGAGCATTTAATGCGTAAATTATTTAATCTAGTTAAAACTTCTACTAATTCAAGAGCCAGAGCAGGTATAATACATTTTAATGGAATTAACATTGAAACCCCTGTGTTTATGCCTGTTGGAACTTTGGGTTCTGTTAAAGCTGTTGATCATCGCAATCTGATTGAAACTGATTTTAAGATAATCCTTGGAAATACTTACCATTTATATCTAAGGCCAGGAAATGAAGTCATGAATCATTTTGGTGGTTTGCATAAATTTATAAACTGGGATAGAGCCATATTGACTGATAGTGGAGGATACCAGGTGTTCTCTTTGTCAGATCTAAGAAAAATCACTGAAGATGGCGTTAGATTCCAATCTCATATCGATGGTTCATACCACTTATTTTCTCCCGAAAATGTAATAGAAACTCAAAGGATTCTAGGTTCAGATATTGTTATGGTTCTAGATGAGTGTACGCCTTATCCATCTGAATATAAATATGCCAAAGATTCAATGGATCTATCTTTGAAATGGGCTCAAAAATCCAGAAATGCTTTCGATAATTCATCAACAAGATGGGGAAGAGACCAATTTCTATTTGGTATTGGGCAGGGTAGTATGTACAAGGATTTAAGAAAATCTTACGTACAGCAAATGGTTGACATCGGCTTTGATGGATATGCTATTGGTGGTTTATCTGTTGGTGAACCTGCTGACATGATGTATGAAATGGTAGATGTTTGCACTGCAGAAATTCCTGAAGAATCTCCCAGATACCTCATGGGTGTTGGTACTCCTGAGAATATACTTGAGGCGATTGAATTGGGAATTGATATGTTCGATTGTGTTCTACCGACTCGTAATGCAAGGAATGGTCAATTATTTACATCAAAAGGTAAAATTAATATTAAAAATGCAAAATATAAGTTTTCAAATGACTGTATTGATGAAAATATAAATGCTTATGCAAGTAATAATTTTTCTCTTGGATATCTTCGTCACCTCTATATATCAGGTGAAATATTAGCACTTCAACTTGGTTCTCAACACAATTTAGCATTTTATAAATGGCTTGTTGTTACAGCACGTGAAAAAATACTAACGGATGACTATCGTCAATGGAAACTTGAAATTTTAAATGCAATGAATCAGGAAATTATTTAATTAATTTAGGGGAAGCAATGTCGTTTTTACCAGTATTATTCGGAATGATGCCACAATCAGGCGGAGCACAGGGTGGCGGATCAATGATTACAACTCTTGTAATGTTCGGAGCAATTATTCTTATAATGTATTTTTTAATGATTAGACCTCAGCAAAAGAGACAAAAAGAACATCAGAAAATGCTTAACGAATTAAAAAAAGGTGATAAAGTTATTACTACAGCCGGTATACACGGTACAATCACGGATATCGACGGTAATGTTTTCACTGTTCAGATTGCTGACAATGTTCGTATTAACATCGAAAAAGCTTCTTTAGCAGGAAAAAAATAATCCCAACGTAATTATTTAATCACATTAGGTACTAAATCTAATGTGATTTTTTTATTTTTAAAACTATTAGAAGAAAAATAATCGTAATTTTGATTTTTAAAATATAGTTATTTCATTTTTTATGCCAAAAGAATTCAAATTAAATACAATCGATGAAGCCCTTAAGGATCTTATTTCCGGTAAAATGATAATAGTTATGGATGATGAAGACAGGGAGAATGAAGGGGACTTGATCTCATCATCTGAACTGATCACACCGGATATAATCAATTTTATGTCCTCAAAAGGTAAAGGTCTTATTTGTGTTGCTGTTACAGAAGAAAGAGCTAAAGAACTTGAGTTGGATATTATGGTTAAAGAAAGTTCCGGACTTCATGGGACTAATTTTACTGTTTCAGTTGATTATGTCCATGGAACATCAACAGGTATTTCATCGTTCGATAGAGCTGCTACTATTAGAGCTTTATGCAACAAGGACACTAAACCTTCCGACCTAGGCCGTCCAGGCCATATTTTTCCTTTAATATCTTCAGTTGAAGGTGTACTAAGACGTGCAGGTCATACTGAAGCTGCGGTTGATTTAATGAGATTGGCAGGATTGAAAGCATCAGGTGTTCTTTGTGAAATTATCAAAGAAAACGGTGAAATGGCTAGAAGACCTGATCTCGAAAAATTTGCCATAAAACATAATCTAAAAATCATTACGGTTAAAGATCTGATTTCATATAGACTTAAAACTGATTTTCTTGTAAAATGTGTTGCTGAAGCCAATCTTCCAACAAAGGAAGGATCCTTCAAGATAAAAGTCTATGAGAATATTGTTGATAGCAAAGAACACGTTGCTATTGTTAAGGGTTCTTGGAAGCAGAATGAGATAGTACCAGTCAGAGTTCATTCTGAATGTTTGACCGGAGATGTCTTTCATTCCATGAGATGTGATTGTGGTGATCAACTTCATAATGCTTTGAGAATGATAGAAAAAGAAGGTAAAGGTGTTGTACTTTATATGAGGCAGGAAGGCAGAGGAATCGGCTTAATTAATAAAGTAAAAGCCTATGCTCTTCAGGAACAAGGATTTGATACCGTTGAAGCTAACCTGAAACTAGGATTTAATGCAGATCCTAGAGAATATGGTATTGGTGCCCAGATTCTTCATGATCTCGGTATTAGAAGAATGAAATTAATTACTAATAATCCTACAAAACGAGTTGGTCTTGAAAGTTATGGTTTAAAGGTAGAGAAAATGGTTCCAATTGAGATTGAACCTAATAAAGATAATAGACAATACCTTCTTACAAAAAAAGAAAGAATGGGACATATATTAAATATTAAAGAAT
>CAIOZA010000002.1 GCA_903862655.1 uncultured Ignavibacteria bacterium | reverse complement strand
TTATTCTTCGGACATTACAAAGATGTGCTTGCTTATCCTCGCTTCGTAGCCTCATATGTCGTTTCTGCTTGGTTTATACTGAGCTTGCCGAAGTATCAGTACCGAACTTTGTAGTCTCGCTGCCTTCAGTGCATGGGTCACCCTCCCGACGCGTCGGGACCACTTGCTAATACTTTTGAGCGTTACCTCAGTGTATAAGGGACTTTTACCCTGTAGAATAAATGCTTCGCTATCCAACAGGGTGAACCCTCCGGAAAAATACATTCGTCGTAAAATCTCTTTGGCAACCGAAAATTTGTATTTTCGAAGTTTTTCAAGAGCTTACAACGAGTGCGCGCTACTTATGCAGGGCGCACACAAATGGCATGGCTATTAAGGGTTTGAGGAGTTCGCGAGGTTCAAAACCCGCGTCAGCGGTGGGTTTAGGTTAAAAGGTTTGATAATCCGAATTCCCTTACAAGCCATAGCCACAAACGTTAGGGGAATGCCAGGAGTGCTCATCAGCAGTGTGGAATTTGCGGAGAGAGAATTCAGTAGCAGAAAAAGTTATCTTTGTATAAATGACAACTTATTATGGAATTTAAAATATTAACTTCACAACTTCTTGACAATTTCACTAAAAATGTGAATGAATCTCCTTTAGATAAATTAGATAGAATTGAGAAAGTCGAGATACCTGTTGACTATTTCCAATTTTATAAATCAGTTTCGTCGGTATATTCTTCCAAAATTGAGGGAGAAAATATTGATTTTGACAGCTATTTCAAGCATAAATTTCTAAACGTCAAATTTAGACCCGACTATACCCGAAAAGCTGACGATTTATATGCTGCATATGATTTTATAGACAACCATGAATTAAATCTTAAAAACGTTCAAAAAGCTCATTCAATCCTTAGTTCAAAGCTTCTGCCCAAAAGCCAGCAAGGACTAATCAGAACAAATCCTATGTTTGTAATTAATAGCGACGATAAAATTGAATACGTTGCGGCAGGACCTGAAATTGTGAAAAGAGAAATGGACAAATTATTCGAAGATATTGACTTACTAAGTAATAAGGATTTAAATCCATTAGCAGTTTTTTATTACGCTGCATTTATTCATTTGGTGTTTGTTAAGATCCATCCGTTTCAGGATGGAAATGGGAGAACAGCACGATTGATGGAGAAATGGTTTTTAATTGAAAAAATTGGACAAATAGCCACTTCAGTTCAATTAGAAAAGAACTACTTCAATAAGATCAAAAACTATTATTCGAACATAAAAAAACTTGGGTTAGATTACGAAGATTTAGATTATAGTAAAAGTTTAGAATTCCTCTTGATGACAGTAAATGGCATCAATGATTTGAAATAGAAGGCACTAATCCATAATCGAGTAGACTTCCCCGCCAGATAAGCTGACGGGGAGAGCCTCTCACACCACCGGACCCTTTCACTTCGTTCAGGGCTGGCCAGGCGGGTCTCGTATACGGCGGTTCGTTAAACAATGGGATATTTCGGCTACGCTCAGTAGCCAAATAGCGGCGAACTTTGGTAATGTGGACTAACTTTGTAATAATGTATCAGCAACGGTTCGTATCCCCGCTGGGTGAGTCGTGCTATGGTTATGGTCGTATTCAGAATCGGGCTTTGAGCAATTGCCCAGCCTCCTTTCCTGCTTCGGCACCATTGATAGGCATGATCCAGATCGACACCAAGCCGGATCAGGTTTATCTCCTTTCGCTCCGGCTTCTTCCAATCGGTCCAAATGCAGTATCATATCCGGTTGCGTAACCATCCTTCCAGTTCATTGAGCTTATTATAAATGCTCGCAAACCTTCACTAACTTGTGAGTCCTCCGCTTTATGCATCGGCTCGTTTCTGTCAATTATTATGGCTTCTGCTGACTTCTTGGCTTAGCTAAACTCTTAGCTTCCAAGGCCTTCCCCGGTAAAAGCTTTTCCCTTCATCCAATTCCTGCGACATCTGCTACAAAGCGATGGTTGTATTCTTAGGACGTTACAATAACGTGCTTGCTTATCCTCGCTTCGTAGCCTCATGTGTCGTTTCTGCTTGGTTTATACTGAGCTTGCCGAAGTATCAGTACCGAACTTTGTAGTCTCGCTGCCTTCAGTGCATGTCTCACGACAAACCACCTTGCGACTTACTACTACTTCTGAGCGTTACCTCAGGGTATAAGTGACTTTACGAATATGAATATCTATTATTAAGGTATTCGTGAACTTCGTTTCACCCTCTGGAAAAAATACACTCGCCGTAAAATCACTTTTGTACCCGAAAATTTGTATTTTCTAAGTTTTTCAAGAGCTTATAACGAGTGCGCGCACCTTATGCAGGGCTCACAACAGCGGTTTTAAAAAATTGGGGTTTTATCGCTTAATTTAAAGTTTGTTTTGTACTTTTGACTTTCAGTGTTTAATCAAAAGTTTGGGCTTACAAATCCCCAACTTCTTAACGCCGCGAAACGTTGTGCGGTCAGCTCAAAACCGAAATCAATAAAAAAGCAAAATGAATATAACAATCATAGGAGCCTCGGCTGGAATAGGATTAGAAACAGTAAAAAGAGGATTAAATAGAAATCATTCGATAACGACCCTTTCTCGATCTGAAATTGATAT
>CAIOZA010000001.1 GCA_903862655.1 uncultured Ignavibacteria bacterium | reverse complement strand
TATCCCTGACTAACTGTGCCTACTTCTGGACATTCTGCTACGTAAATCTTTTCTTCCTGATGAATTAATGCAGTATAAAACATAGATTTATCCAATATTGTTAAAATATTATCTACGAACTTGGACTAATCTTATTTTTCAATTATAAAGAGATTTACAAAAAAACCCGGATGATAGCTTCATTCGGGTTTTTGCATTTTGGATTGGGCAGATTATTTTTTCAAATTAAAAACAAACATTTTCTGTGCAGAAAACATACCATCTGATGTAACCATCCATATTTTATCATCCATTAGCTTTCCTGAAAATGCAGGCAATGAAAATGCAGAATTGGGTACTTTAAGAACAGCTTCATCAAATGTTATTTTATTTTGTTGAAGATTAAAAGTAGTCAAGTACAATCCATTAATCTTTCTTTGATCATAACATATAACATGAACATTTTCCTTATCAAAGAATGTTTTTGATATAAATGCAGAATTGATGGGATAATCATAAACATTTACAAATGGATCGGGTCCATCTATCCGCTTATGAATCTCTTTTTCTATCAATAAATTTGAGGAAATGAAATGTCCGTCCAAATCATATTTTAATAAATAAATATTTCCTGTTTTTATATCCATATAATCTTTATAAGTAGAATTTGGTGCAAATAATTTAGTAGTTAATTTTGCTCTGCTAGACTCTGGTTTCCCGAATTTATTAGGATCAGTTTGTTTGTTCAATATACTGTTGTCAAAATTTTCAATGATAACATAAAAATTTGATTTATTGTCGTAATAACTATTAATTATATGATAATCCCTCATCTCATTTATACCGGTAAAATTCTTTGTTATTAATGTATCATCTAATTCTAGTATATCATTAAATTTTGTTTTTTGGATGGATAGATCATATCCAATAGTAAGTATTGCTTTATTTTTACTCTTCCCGCTTTTCATAAATCCTGCTTTACTTAAAAAGTAAGTATTCAACACAATATTGTCGGGTTTTGTGAATCTAATAAACATATAATCATCAAAATAATTCTCTTTCCTTGAGATATCACATTTAATTTCATCAGTTTTACCTTTGAAGTATTTGAATAGAGTAACACTTTTTTTGTTCTCATCTCCTCTAGCCAGTGCATAATACAATTTACCATCGTTGTCCAGCAATATATTTGACAGAATTGCAGCCCTGTCCATGGTTGTAAAAATGGTGCTCATAGTATCGATAGCATCATTTGTTAAATCAATTAACAACCCTGCAAAATATTTATCACCGTTAATATCATCATTACCAAAAATAAATACTTTTGATTTATCAGGGGAATATACGTGATAGGCATACTCCTGTTTAGTTTCGCCCCAGTTCCCATAAGTGCCGAAGAAATAGTCCATATTGATTTTGGTCAATATTTTAGGATTCTGAACATTAACCTGATTTGTATCAAATGAATATTTGATAAAATTCAGACATTTATCCTTCAGATAAAAGCCAATCAAATCAATTTTATTTTTGCTTTCGCTAACAACAACTGGTTGTACAGGGTAGTCCAGCAATGTATATTTTTTAATTGTGTCTTTTTTCGGATAATAAATTGATATTTCAGTATTATTGGAATTAACCATACTGTTTACAACATTACTATCTGAAGTAATAATAGGGAAATTATATTGATAGATGTCTAACATTTTCATAAATTTAATATTTTGATTAACCAGCATCTTAAGTCCAGCTCCGCCGCAAGAGGTTAGTAACATTAAACCAATAAAAATTGTAAGAGTAACAATGGCTCGAATCGAAAAGGAATTACGATTAATTTTCATGTTTGACACCGCACAATAAGAAAAAATTATTTATTTGCAAATATAGTGAATTATTCATAATCAAACAAGTGTATTGAATATTGGTTTTGAATTGATTAAATTCATAACATAAATAGTATTCTTTTATATAATTTTCTTATTTTTACACAATTCATAAGTCAAATATTTAAATTTATACTATGTTAGTTCCTAGAAGATATTTCTTTGTTTTGATATTTGCTTTGATGTCATTCTGCTATCAGTCCTATTCGCAGGTGAAAACAATATCAAATCAGGATTCTCCGAATATTTACATCAGCTGTAATTTCTGTTCCGGTGATTTCCTGAAAAAGAGCCTGACATTCCTTAACTTTGTGCGCGACCGCAAGGATGCTGATATTTTTGTGCAGTTCTATGAAAATACAAATGGCGGAGGCGGAACCAATCACACAATTGACTTCACCGGAGCAAATAAATTTGCCGGATTGAACGATACGCTTAAATACACGACAGATCCAACAATGACCGAAGATGAGAGCCGCGACAAAATGCTGTCCTATCTCAAAATGGGATTGTTAAGATATATTCTTCGCACTCCCCTTGCAGACAAGGCAGAAGTAGAGTATAATTTCAAATCTGACACCAGCGAAACTAAACAGGATGATTGGGACAGTTGGGTTTTCAGATTGAGTGCACAATCCTACTTCAACGGACAATCGACATACAATTCATTAAGTGCATGGGGTGATATTTCAGCAAGCAGAACAACTGAGGACATGATCACAGGAATAGACCTCAGCAACAGCTATAATCAGGATGCTTTCAATTATGATGACTTAAAGATTACGAGTATTTCCAGAAGTCTTTCATCAAGTGTTTGGTGTATTTTTTCTATAGATAATCATTGGTCGGCAGGTGTATGGGCTCACTACAGTAGCTCTTCCTACAGCAACTTAAAGTTGAGCCTGAGTGCTCAACCGGGGATTGAGTACAACATATTCCCTTACAGCGACTATACGCGCCGTCAGCTCAGGATCAACTATAAGATAGGTCCTGGTTACAAATCGTATATCGACACAACTATTTATGAGAAATTGAAAGAAACCTTGGTCGCTCAGTCTTTATCCGCTACATTTGAGTATATTCTGCCATGGGGCAATTTTTCCTGCTCCGTTTCGGGTGACAGCTATCTTCACGATCTGAGAAAAAATCAGTTCTCAGTGTATGC